>DATHSN010000001.1:0-6039 GCA_035464115.1 Acidimicrobiales bacterium
GGCCCGGCTGCGACCGCACCGTCCGCCACCTCCAGATCGACCACATCGAACCCTGGCGAGCGGACGGACCCACCGACACCACCAACGGCCAACCCGAATGCGGGTTCCACAACCGGCTCGAAGAAGCCGGGCTCATCCCCCACCGCCAACCCGACGGCACCTGGACCTACCACCGCCCCAACAACGGCGGCCCCATCACCCCCGCGGCCTGACGCACCGCGCCCATCCAGGGGTCCGTCCCGCTCCCACCCCGGACCGGCTGGCGCTCGGCGTCGAGAGACGACGGTCCGCCGCGCCGACGTCCACCGCTCTCGCCTCGCGCACGGCCTCAGCCGCCGAGGCGGGCCACCATCCCGAGGGGGGTGTGGTCGCCGATGGCGCAGTAGACGTCGACGGGCCGGGTGAGGTCGACCTCGACCACCGCGTCGCGCCCGGCGGGCACGTACACGTCGATCTCCGGGCCACCGTCGGGCGTGGCGTCGACGGTGAACGTGTGCGGGAGGTCGGAGTCGTTGCGCAAGAGCAGCTGCTGGACACCCGTGGCGTCCGACGGCAGGTCACGCTGGTCGTAGCCGTAGTTGACCAGGTCGATGACGGGGAGCGCGGCGCGCTCCTCCGGGCTCAGGCCGGCGCCGAGATCGGGCTGGGGATCGATCGTGACGAGGACGGCCGCCACCGCCATCGGCGCCACGACCGCGCTCAGTGCCACGGCGACGCCGGGGAGCCGGCGGGGCACCAGCAGCGCGACACCGCCCACCAGGCCCAGACCTGCGGCGAGCATGGCGGCTGCGGCGAACGCGAACCAGCCCCGCTCGTCGGGTCGAGCCAGGTCGAAGCTCAGCTCGGTGCCCGACGGGCTCACCACGAGCGCCACCGTCAAGCCGACGAGCACCCAGCCCACGGGACGGATCCCCCGGGCGGCCGCGACGGCGGCCGCCGCTGCGATGACGCCCACGACGGTGATGATCGGGTCGACCCCTCCAGCGGCGGTGAGGCCGCGCCCGACGAGGAGCACCGCCAGCAGCCCGGCGCCCACGGCACCGAGCGTGCCCGCGAGGCCGGCAGCGCCCAGGCGGCCGGCAGCGCCGGGGGCCCCATCGACACGGCTCGGCCCGCTCATCGGTCGCCCCGGTACCAGGCCACGGTGGTGGCCAGCGCATCGGCGAGAGGTGTGGCGTGGTCGCCGAAGCGGGCCGCGTAGGCGCCGTGGTCGACGACGAAGTCCTCGGTGAACTCGTAGGACATCTCGACCATCTCGCGCAGCGGCCGGATGGCGACGCCGAGGGCGCGCAGCTGCCACGGGGCCATGCGCCGCACCCGGGGGGTGACCCCGGCGACCTCGGCGGCGAGGGCGACCAGCTGGCGCTGGGTGACGGTGGGGGCGTTGGGGACGTGCCAGGGTCGACCCCACGCGTCCTCGGTGGCCCCGAGGCGCACCATGGCCTCGGCCAGGTCGGGCACGTAGGTGACGGTGTGGCGGGCGTCGGGATCGCCCATCACGTCGACCGGCGTGCCGGCGAGGAGCGATGCGAAGAACCGGCTGCCGACCGTGGAGCCGTCGACGTGGGGGCCGAAGAAGTCCGCGGCGCGGGCGGCCACGGCGCGCACCCGACCCGCCTCGTGGGCGGCGGCGAGGTCGTGCCACATGGCGGCGCGGGTGGCGCCCTTGCGGGTGGTGGCCGCGAGGGGCAGGTCCTCGGTCATCGGCCCGGCGACGGGCCCGTAGCCGTAGAGGTTGTCGACCACGACGAGCACCGCGCCCGATGCGGCGGCGGCATCGGCGACCGCGGCCTGCAGGGCCGGGAACTCCTGGGGCCAGCGGTGGTAGGCGGGCTGGGCGCACTGGTAGACGACGGCGGCGTCGGCCAGCGCCTCCTTGGCCGCCACCGGGTCGGCCACGTCGGCCGTCCGGGTGTCGGCGTCGGGCACCGGGGTGCCCGAGCGGGTGACGACGACAGCGCGCTCGCCGTCGCGGGCGAGCCGGGCGGCGACGGCCCGACCGACGGGGCCGGCCCCGAGGATCACGTGACGTGAGGTGGTGGACATGGTGCGCCTCTCTCGATCGAACACTGATGTTGTCCGGACACTGTTCGTGTTCCGCACACTGTTCAGTGAACGCCCCACCGGCGGACTGGTCAAGGTCGCATCCGTCACACCGTTCGGATCTCGAACGGTGTGCGAACAGGTGGTACGGTGGCGGCCGTGACCCGCTCCCGGCGCTCCGAGCAGCGCGAGGCCCTGCGCGCCGACGTGATCGACGTGGCCCGCCGTCAGCTCGAGGAGGGCGGCCCCACCGCCGTGAGCTGGCGGGCCATCGCCCGCGAGGTCGGCGTGAGCCCGTCCACGCTCTACACCTACTTCGCCAGCCTCGACGAGCTCTACACGGCGATGATCGTCGACGCCTACCACTCGCTCGCCGACGCCGTCGCCACGGCGGTCGCGGCGGCCGGGCCCGACCCCACGGCCCGGGTGCGGGCCGGGGTGGGTGGCTACCGCGACTGGGCGCTGGCCCACCGGTCGCGCTTCAACCTCGTCTTCACCGACATGATCCCGGGCTACGCCGCGCCCGCCGGCGGCCCCACCGTGGCCGCCCAGACCGCGGTCCTCGCACCCCTCGGCGCCGCCTTCGCCGAGCTCCGCGGCCACCCCGACGGCGACATCCGCACCTGGCCCGACCCGGATCGCCACGCCGCCCTGGCCCTGTGGGGCCAGCTGCACGGGCTGGTCTCGCTCGAGGTGAACCACCACCTCGACTGGACCGGTGAGGCCGACCAGCTCTTTCGCGCCGCCATGGCCGACGCGGTGGACCGGATGGTGGCGCCGGGCTAAATCCCGACTTACTTGATCATATTCATCGCCTATGGCAGCCTGGCGGTCCACCACGACCGAACCGAAGGGTGCCCGCATGTCCGTCACCGATGAGCTGATCGCCAACAACGCCGCCTACGTGGCCGCCTTCGACCGGGGCGACCTCCCCCTTCCCCCGGCCAAGCGCGTCGCCGTCGTCGCGTGCATGGACGCCCGCCTCAACGTCTACGGCGCCCTCGGGCTGCACGAGGGCGACGCCCACGTCATCCGCAACGCCGGCGGGGTGATCACCGACGACGAGATCCGCTCGCTCGCCATCTCCCAGCGCCTCCTCGGCACCCAGGAGATCATCCTCATCCACCACACCGACTGCGGGATGCTCACCTTCACCGACGACGCGTTCAAGGCCGCCATCCAGGAGGAGGTGGGCATCAAGCCCGAGTGGGCGGCCGAGTCGTTCCCCGACATCGACGCCGACGTCCGCCAGTCGATCCGCCGCATCACCGCGAGCCCGTTCATCCCCCACACCGATCGGGTGCGCGGGTTCGTCTACGACGTCACCACCGGCGCGCTGCGCGAGGTCGTCTGACGGGGGCCCAGCCCGTACCCTGCGGTGGTGAGCTCTCCCTCCGCCTTCACCCGGGCCCACGTGTGGTCGGTCGGTCACGCCGAAGCCCCCGAGGTCGTCACCTCCGCCTGGATCGACGAGCAGCTGGCGGCCACCTACGAGCGCTGCGACATCCGACCGGGGCTCCTCGAGTCCGTCGCCGGCATCCGCGCCCGCCGGTGGTGGCCCGAGGACGTCACCTTCGACGAGGCCGCGGCACGCGCCGGTCAGGTGGCGCTCGACCGCGCCGGCGTCGATCCCGCCGAGGTCGACCTGCTCATCTCCACGTCGGTGTGCAAGCACCACCTTGAGCCCAGCGTGGCGTGCGCCGTGCACCACCGCCTCGACCTGCCCGCCACCTGCGCCAACTTCGACATCGGCAACGCGTGCCTGGGCTTCGTGAACGCCATGACCATGGCCGCCTCCGCCATCGAGTCCGGCCAGGCCCGCACCGTGCTCATCGTCGACGGCGAGGGCAGCCGCCACACCCAGCAGGTCACCATCGAGCGGCTCCGGTCGGAGACGGCCACCGTCACCGACGTGTTCGACCAGTTCGCGTCGCTCACCCTCGGGTCGGGCGCCGCGGCCATGGTGATGGGCGCGCCCCGGGCCGGCAGCCACGCCTTCCTCGGCGGGGTCACCCGGGCCGCCACCGCGCACCACGACCTCTGCGTGGGCGATCTCGACGAGATGCGCACCGACACCGGCGCGCTGTTGGTGAGCGGCCTCGACCTCGCCGGCGAGGCGTGGAAGCTCGCCCTCGACGCCGGGTGGGAGTGGCGCGACTGCGACCGCTACGTCATGCACCAGGTGTCGGCCGTGCACACCACCAAGCTGTGCGAGCTGCTCGGCATCGACCCCGCCCTCGTGCCCCTCACCTATCCCGACTTCGGCAACATGGGCCCCGCGGCGGTGCCCTACACGCTGTCGACCATCGCCGACGAGCTCGCCGAGGGCGACCGGGTGCTGCTCATGGGCATCGGATCCGGGCTCAACTGCTCGGTCGCCGAGCTGGTCTGGTAGCCGCACCGGTGGGCGTGAGCGACGCACGGCGGCGTCGGCGCGACGCAGCCGCCGACCGAGCTCCCGACGCGGCCACGTGGCGGCGCTGGGGCATCGACCCGGCGTGGTCCCGCCGGGTCCGGGTGGAGCCACCCGGTGCCGACCCGGTCGACTGGCACGTCCTCGACACCGGTCCCGGCCCCCGCGGCACCATCGTGTGCGTCCACGGCAACCCCACCTGGGGCTACGTCTGGCGCGACGCCCTCACCCGCCTGGCCCCCGACTGGCGGGTGGTCGCGGTCGACCAGACGGGCATGGGCTGGTCGGAGCGGCCCGGCCCCCGCCGGCTGGCCGACCGCGTGGCCGAGCTCGTGGCCTTCTGCCGTCAGGAGACGAGCGGGCCCATCGTGCTCATGGCCCACGACTGGGGTGGCCCCGTCGCCCTCGGGGCGGCCGCCGAGCTCGACGTGGCCGCGGTGGTGCTGGCCAACACCGGGGTGGCCAAGCCCGAGGGCGTGGCCGTCCCCCCGCTCATCGCCACCGCCCGCCGGCTCGTCGACCTGGTGTGCCGCCGCACCCCCACCTTCGTCGCCGGCACGGCCGCCATGACGGCCCGCGAGCACCGTGAGGCGCTGCGCGACCCGTACCGCACGCCCGAGCGCCGCCGCGCCGTGGCCGACTTCGTGGCCGACATCCCCCTGGCGCCAGCCGATCCGTCGTGGGCCGCGCTCGAGCGCAGCGCCGCGTCGCTCGCCGATCTGGCGGCCCCGCTGCTGTTGGTGTGGGGCGGGCGCGACCCCGTGTTCCACGACCGCTTCCTGGTCGACCTGCTGCGCCGGGCACCCCACGCCGACGTGCACCGCGTCCCCGAGGCCGGCCATCTGGTCGCCCTCGACGCGCCCATCGGCGAGATCGCCGGCGCCTGGCTCGACCGGGTGCTGCCCGCGCCGGTGTCGTCGCCCCCGTCGGCGCACGACGCACCCCCCGGCCCGACCGCCACCGACGACGTCCCCGCCGGGGCGGGCGGCGCAGCACCAGGCCCGGCCGACGCCGTGGCGGCTCCCGCCGGCTTCCGGCCGGTCACCGCGGCGCTCGTCGAGCGGGGCGACGACGACGCACCGGCCTATGCGGGCCCCGACGGCACGCTCACCTGGCGCGAGCTCGCCGAGCGCACCGAGCGGGCCGCCCACCACCTCGTCGCCGCCGGCCTGACGCCGGGCGACCGGGTGGCGTTGCTGGTGCCCCCCGGCGCCGACCTGCTCGTCGCCGCCTACGGGGTGTGGCGGGCCGGCGGCGTGCTCGTCGTCGCCGACGCCGGGCTCGGACCCGTCGGCCTGCGGCGCGCCGCCCGGGGCGCCACCCCCGACTGGGCGGTGGGCACGGCCCGCACCCTCGTCGCCGCCCGCGTGCTCGGCCTGGCGCCGGGGGCCCGCCTCGCCGCGATGGGCCGGTTCCCCACCGCCGTCGATCTCACGGCCGTCCCCGTGGGTGCGCCGGCCGGGCCGCTGCCCACCCTCGGGCCCGACCACGTGGCCGCCATCGTCCACACCTCGGGCGCCACCGGCCCGGCCAAGCCGGTCCGCTACGTGCACGGGGCGCTCGCCGCCCAGCGCGACGTGGTG
>DATHSN010000002.1:0-6261 GCA_035464115.1 Acidimicrobiales bacterium
GACGCCCTGATCGACGGGGCCGGTCACCGGGTGGCGGGCGCGCCCTGATCGGACCACCCGGCCGGGGCGCGGCCTCACGTCCCGGCCGGGTCGAGCTACGCCGGCAGGCCGAACAGCTCGAGGCAGGGCTCGAGCCCGTCGACGGCGACGTCGTCGCGCCGACCCGCGGCCCACCGCTCCCGCGTCAACCGCAGCAGCACCATCTCGTCGGCCCGGTCGCGGCGGACCTCGACCCGCCGGCCGTTCTCCTCGTAGCCGAGCCGGGCCGACACGGCGTGGGAGCGGGCGTTGTCGTGCCACGCCCCGCTGTGGGCCTCGACCGCGCCGAGGCCGTCGAACGCCAGGTGCAGGACGGCCGCCCGCATCTCGGTGCCGAGGCCGCGGCCCTGGTGGGCCAGGCCGAGCCACGACCCCGTCGAGACGGCGCGGGTGAGCGCGAACCGGCTGGCGCCGACGTCCTGCACGCCGACGATCCGCCCGTCGACGAACACCCCGAGCGCGAGGTTCCACCGCTCGGGCGTCCACTCGGCGCGGTTGCGCCAGCCCCACTGCAGCACGCCGCGCTGCAGCGCCGGCGGCTCGGCGTCGGTCCACGGGACCTGGAACGGCATCGACGCCGGGTCGTGGACTCCGGCCGCAGCCAGGTCGGCGAGGTCGCACAGCTCGTCGTCGGTCGGCAGCCGCAGCTCGAGCCGCGGCGTCCGCACCTCCAGGTCGAACAGGGGCCAGTGGCGGTGGGCCATGCGCGAGTGTCACGGCCCCGAGCCGCGCGTGCCAGCGACTTGCGCCACCCGCCGAACCGGCGAACCGGCGAACCGAGGGTGCGCCCGGCGCACTGTCTGTTCGCGGGACATGGGTGACAGTTGATGTCGCGCGACATGGGTGACACCGGGTTGGCCGTGACGATGGGTCATGGCCGGGAAGGTGACGTCGATGTCGGTGAAGGTGGCGGCTGCTGCGGTGGCTGAGGGTCAGTTGGTGGTGGGGTCGGGTCGCGGCGAGTTGAACGTGTCGGGGTTGTGTGCCGCCCATGGGGTGTCGCGCAAGACGTTCTACAAGTGGGTGGACCGATATCGGGCCGAGGGGGTGGCGGGGCTCGAGGACCGGTCCCGGCGCCCGCTCACGCACCCCACCCAGACGCCCGCCGCGGTCGAGGATCTGGTGGTGCGGGTCCGCAAAGAGCTCGCCGACGGCGGGCTCGATCACGGGCCGACGACGATCTTGTGGCATCTGGGTCGACGTCAACAGCGCGGCGAGCTCGACGGGGTGAGGTTGCCGTCGGCGGCGACGCTGTGGCGGATCTTGGTCCGGCGGGGTCTGGTTACTCCTGAGCCCCGCAAGCGTCCGAAGTCGTCGATCGTGCGGTTCGAAGCCCCCGCCCCCAACGAGTGGTGGCAGATCGACGCGATGGACTGGGTCACCGCCTCGGGCCCAGCGAAGGTGTTCAACATCGTCGATGACCACTCGCGGGTCGCGGCACGGTCGCGGGCGGTGGGCGCGGCGACCAGCGAGCAGGCCTGGACCACGTTCGGTCAAGCAGCCGCGGTGTGGGGACTGCCCGCAGGGGTGCTGTCAGACAACGGCTTGTGCTTTTCGGGCAAGCTGCGCGGCGTCGAGGTCTTGTTCGAAGCCCGCCTACGCGACGCCGGGATCCGCCCGATGACCGGGCGGCCCTATCACCCCCAGACCACCGGCAAGGTCGAACGGTTCCAACAGACCGTCAAGAAATGGCTACGCAAACAACCCCTCGCCGCCGACCTCGCCGAGCTACAAGCCCAGCTCGACCGGTTCACCCACATCTACAACACCCAACGCCCCCACCAAGGCATCAGCGGAGCGATCCCCCTCGACCGCTGGACGGCCACCCCCGTCGGCGGCCCCGCCGCTGGACCACTCGCTCATCCCGACTACGGCGCCAAGACCCACCACAGCACCGTGCACCACGGCTGCGTCCAAGCCGACACGTTCAAGATCCACATCGGCGCCGAATACAACGGCCTCACCGCCACCGTCGTCGTCGACACCCAACGAGCCAACGTCTTCATCGACGACAACCTCATCCGCCACCTAGAACTCGACCACACCCGCAGCTACCAGCCCTCCGGGCGACCCCGCGGCGGCCCCCGACGCCCCCGCCTACGCTCCTGAACTGTCACCCATGTCCCGCGACACCCCTGTCACCCATGTCGCGCGACACAACAGTGCGCCCGGCGCACCCTCCATTCGCCAGAACGGAACGGTGCCGCGGCCCGACGCCGCCGGAACGGGAGGGTGCCGCGGCCCGGCGCCGCCGGAACCCCGCTACAAGGCCCGGATGCCGAGCTGGTCGGCGCAGATGGCCCGCAGCCGACCGGCGACGTCGGCCTCGTCGAACGCGGCCTGGAGATCGCCGTGGTCGAGGTGGTTCATCTCGGCCTCGGCCGACAGCCCCAGCAGGTCGGTGACCGCCATGGCCAGCTCGACCATCGTCCTGGCGCTGACCAGGTCGCGCAACATGGCCTCGCGCAACGGTGTGGCGTCGGGCAGCCCGGTCCCTGCGAACACGGCGACGAGCGTGAGGTCGCGCCGAGCGAGTCGTTCTGGTGACATCTCGAGTTCTCCGTGACGTGGCGAGCCCTCCGAGATGTCGTTCCCCGCCAGGTCGAAATCCACGCCTGGCCGCCGCCTCAGCCGGCCGGGAACGGGCAGGGACGCGGATCGCGACCGTCGGTCTGGCTGACGATCTCGGTGAGGTACCAGCGCCGGTAGCGGGCCAGCTCCTCGTCGGCCACCAGCTCGGGCGCACCGGTGGCCTCGCACCAGGCCTCGGCCGCGTCGACCGCGGCCGCGAACTCCGGCGCCGCCCGCCCGGGATCGTCGACGAACCGCAGCGTGACGTCGAGGCGGTCGCCGCCCTCGTGGACCCGCCGGAGCGCCTCGCCCAGCGCCGTGTTGCGCTCGGCGACGTGCCGGGAGCGGTGCCCATCGAGCTCGTCGGCCAGGGCGCCCGACCCGGGATCGCCCTTGAGGGCGGCGAGGCGCAGCGCCCCCACGAGGGCGTCGAGGTGGCGCTCGGAGTCGAGCATCAGTCGCACGGGCACCTCGCGCAGCACGATCGTGTGCACGTCGAGGGTGCGCAGCGCGACCGGTGCGGTCTCGGTGGTGGCCCGGCCGGTGGCGATCGCGCACCACACGGTCTTGCCCACCGGCCGCTGCGCCAGCCCCCACGTGTCGGCGAGGTGGTCGACGATGAGCAGGCCCCGCCCGCCCGGGTGGTTCGACCGGGGCATGGCCGGGTCGGCGGCGACCCGCGCCCGCAGCGTGAAGTCGTCGGCGATGGGCCCGGCGTCGGCGACCTCGACCACGACCCCGGGGTCGGCGTCGGTGACGACCAGCACCGCCGGGGGCGCACCGTGCACGACCGCGTTGGTGGCGAGCTCGGAGACGCAGAGCAGGACGTCGTCCGTCGCGGCGGTGCAACCCCACCGGCGCAGCGCCGCATCGACGACCCGACGGGCCTCGCCGGGGGCGGTCGTGTCGACGCCGAGGCGGACCGACACGGAGCGACGCGCGCCCGAGCGGGTGGAACCGCCATCGGTCGTCGCGTCCTCGAGCACGAGATGACGGTAGTGGTTCGGCCGCCACGGCTCGTGATCGACCGACCGGTGACGGGAGCGGGGCGCGCCTACACTCGACGTTTCGGGCACGGATGGCGCGGGCGCGCGAGGGGCACGAGGTGACGATGACCCACGGGGCCGCAGCCCCAGCACCCCAGGATCCCGACGAGCGCTTCCGCGAGATGGCCGACGCCGCCCCGGTGCTCGTGTGGATGTCGGACCGCACGGGCGGCTGCGACTGGTTCAACGCAGTGTGGCTCGAGTTCACCGGGCGGTCCCTCGCCGAGGAGCTGGGTGACGGCTGGACCGAGGGCGTGCACCCCGACGACCTCGACCACTGCCTCACGACCTACCGGGCGGCGTTCGCCGCTGGCGAGCCGTTCGAGATGGAGTACCGGCTGCGCCACCGCGACGGGTCGTACCGCTGGGTGCTCGACCGGGGTCAGCCCCGGCGCGGTGCCGACGGCGAGCTGGCGGGCTTCATCGGCTGTTGCATCGACATCGACGACCACCGCGCCGCCGCGGCCGACCGCGAGCGCCTCTTGGCATCCGAGCAGGTCGCGCGGGCGCAGGCCGAGCTGGTGGCCGATCGGCTCAGCCGGCTGCAGACCGTCACCGCCGCCCTCGCCACCGCGCTGACGGTCGACGACGTGGTCGACGTGGTCATCGCCTTGGCGGTGCAGGCCGCAGGTGCCACCGCCGGGGCGGTGGCGTTGCGCCACGCCGACGACGACGACCTCACGCTGCGCCGCGCCGTCGGCTACTCCGCTGCCCACACCGCGCGCTACGCCACGATCCCGATCGACTCGGGCCTACCGCTCGCGCAGGCGGTCCGCACCGGTCAGCCGGTGATCGTGGGCGACGTCGACCACACCCCCGGCCTACCCGCCGAGCTGCTGGCGCTGGCCGCCGACACCGGGTGCTCGGCGGTGGCCACCTTGCCGCTGCTCGTCGAGGGACGCACCACCGGGGCGGTCGCGCTGTGGTTCGACACGCCGCAGCCGTTCGACGCCGAGCAGGTCGCCTTCCTGGTCGCGGTCGCCACCCAGGGCGCGGCGGCGCTGGAGCGGACCCGCCTGTGGCGCTCGGCTCGGGTGGCCAACGACCGCCTGGGGTTCCTGGCCGAGGCCAGCGCAGCGGTGGCGACCACGCTCGACCGCCACGAGATCCTCGATCGGGTGGTGCGCCTCGCCGTGCCGCGGCTGGCCGACTGGGCCGTCGCCCACGTCCCCGACGGCGCGCACCTGCGACGGGTGACGCTCGTGCACCACGATCCCGACCGGCTCGCCGACATCGCCGCGGCCACCGCCGGCCTCGATCCCCACCTCGACGACCCCCGCCACCCGGTGGCGGTCACGTTCCGCAGCGGCGAGCCGCAGCTGCTGACCAGACTGTCGCCCCGCGTGGTCGCGCAGCTCTCCGCGGACCAGCGGGCTGCGCTCGACCGCAGCGGGATCCACGGCGGCATCGCGGTGCCCATCGCCGCGCGGGGCGTCACCCTCGCGGTGCTCACCTTCGCGCTCGCCGATCCCGATCGTCGCCACACCGCCGACGACCTCGCCGTCGCCACCGAGCTGGCGGCGCGGGCCGCGGTGGCCCTGGAGAACGCTGCGCTGTTCGAGCGCGAGCACCGCATCGCCGAGATGCTCCAGCGCGCCGTGCTGCCCGCCGAGCTGCCCGCCGTCGACGAGCTCGACCTCGCCGCCCGCTACCTCCCGGCCAGCGCCGGCCTCGAGGTCGGCGGCGACTGGTACGACGCGTTCGTGCTCCCCGACGGCCGGGTGGGCCTGGTCGTGGGCGACGTCGTGGGCCACGGCCTGCAGGCGGCCGCGGTGATGGGCCAGGTCCGCAACACCTTGCGGGGCCTCGCCCTGCAGGGCGACGCGCCGGAGGTGGTGCTCGGGCGGCTCAACGAGATTCTCCTCGCCCCCGATGGCGGCAACGCCACCGTCATCTACGGCGTCCTCGATGCCACCACGGGCGAGCTGTGCTGGGCCAGCGCCGGCCACCCACCTCCCGTGGTGGTCGACGCGGGCCGCGCCGAGCTCGTCGCATCCCCGGGGGGGCCGGTGCTGGGCGCGTTCCGCTCCGACTTCGAGCGCGGGTCGCTGGTCCTGCCCCGACGCGCCGCGCTGGTCCTCTACACCGACGGCCTCGTCGAACGCCGAGGGGAGCTGATCGACGAGGGCCTGGTCCGCCTGCTGGAGGCCAGTGGCGGCGCGGCCGACGCCGACGCCGCCGAGCGCTGCGACCGGGTGGTCGACGAGCTGGTGGGGAACCACCCCCGCCGCGACGACGTGTGCGTCCTGGTGGCCCAGCGCCGCTGACGGGCCCGGCGCACGACGGCGACGACACCGGTCGCGCCAGCGCCGCGGGCCCCTGGATCGGGCGGCCGCGCCGGACCGTTAGGGTGCCGGGGTGGAGGTCGTGATCGTGCTCGCCGTGGTCGTCGCGCTGGTCGCCGCCGGACTCGCGGTGGCGCTCGTCAGCGCCCGCCGGGCCACGGCGTCCGCTCTGGCTCGTGCCGCAGCGGCCGAGGCGAGCAGCGCCACCGAGCGGGCGGCCGCCGACGACGACCGGTCCCGACTCGGCGCCGAGCTGGCCGCGGCCACGGCCCGATCCGATGCGCTCGTCGCCGAGGTGGCCGAGGCGGTGGCGCGCGCCG
>DATHSN010000003.1:0-3272 GCA_035464115.1 Acidimicrobiales bacterium
GGTGGTGCCGAGGAGCACCTCTTGGTGGGCGACCATGCCCCGCATCCGCAGTGAGTGCACGTGGATGCCGCCGGGGCCCTCGGCCCCGCGGGCCCCGGCCGCCAGCTCGGTGCGGGTGGGGTCGTCGGCCCACTCCGCCGACGCCGCGGCCATGCGCTCGACGGTGAGCATCGCGGTGCCCGACGGCGCGTCGACCTTCTGGTCGTGGTGGTACTCGACCACCTCGGCGGTCTCGAACCAGGGCGCCGCCAGCTCGGCGAAGCGCATCATCAGCACCGCGCCGATGGCGAAGTTGGGGGCGAACACGCAGTTGCTGCGGGTGAAGCGCTCGTGCCAGCGGGCGACGTCGGCGTCGTCGAACCCGGTGGTGCCCACCACGGCGTGGATGCCGTGCTCGGCGAGCAGGTCGAGGTTGCGGCGCGCCGCGTCGAGGTGGGTGAAGTCGACGGCGACGTCGACCCCGGCGTGGAGGAACGCCTCGGCGTCGGGGGCGACCTGCAGGTCGGTGCCCTCGACGCGCGCCACGGTGCGCAGGTCGAGCCCGGCGTGGTGGGGGTCGCACGCCGCCACCAGCTCGAGCTCGGGATCGGCGGCCACCGCCTGGCACACCGTCGACCCCATGCGCCCTCCGGCGCCGAACACCCCGACTCGGATCGACATGGAGCCCGAGGCTACCCGGCCGTCCCCGGCGCCGACCCCGGCGCGGTCCGCCGGTGGGGCCCTGGAGCGGAGCTCAGGCCACCAGCTTGGCGAGGCGGCCGGCGGCGATCGGCCCGACCGCGGCCACCGAGCGGGGTCCGCCCAGCACCCGACGGACGACCCGGTGCACGTCGTCGGTGGTGACCTCGCCGATGCGCGCCACCTGCTCGTCGATGCTCACCAGGTCGCGCCGCGCCGTCTCGTACCCGGCGAGGCGCGCCATCCGGCTGCCCGAGTCCTCGAGGCCGAGCACCAGGGAGCCCTGCAGGTAGCCCCGCGCCACCTCGAGCTCGCGATCGGTGATGCCGTCGGCGAGCAGGTCGTCGACGATGCCGGTGAGCACCCGCAGCGCCTCGGGCGAGCGGCCGGGGGCGGTGGCCACGTAGGCCGAGACCACACCGGCGTCGGCGTGGAACGACGCGCCCGAGAACACCGAGTAGGCGAGGCCCCGGTCTTCGCGGATCTCCTGGAACATGCGGCTGGCCATGCCGCCCCCGAGGACCTGGTCGAGCACCGCCACCGCGAAGCGGTCGGGGTCGTCACGGGCGACGCCCCGCCACCCCACGGCCACGTGGGCCTGCTCGCCGCGGGTGCGCTTCACGGTGAGCGGCACCGGATCGAGGACGGGTGCGTGGCGCTCGGGCGCGACCCCGACGTCGCGACCGGCGAAGCAGGCGGCCACGCCGTCGACGACATCGGCGTGGTGCAGGTCGCCAGCGGCAGCCACCACCAGGTTGGCGGGCCGGTACCACCGCTCGAAGAAGCCGGCGATGTCGTCGCGGCGCATGGCGGTGATGGTGGCGACGTCGCCCGCCACCTCGCGCCCGAGCGGGTGGTCGGGGAACAGCGCGGCGTCGAGCAGGGTGTGGACCAGGTCGTCGGGGTCGTCGGCGTCCATCGCCAGCTCCTCGAGGATGACCTGGCGCTCGGCGTCGACCTCCGCGGGTCGCAGCGCGGGGTCGGTGAGCACGTCGGAGAGCAGGGCCAGACCGGCGCCGAGCTCACCGGCGGGCAGCCGCGCCCAGTAGCCGGTGTGCTCCTTGGCGGTGAACGCGTTCATCTCGCCGCCGACCGAGTCGACGGCCTCGGCGATGTCGCGCGCCGAGCGACGCTCGGTGCCCTTGAAGAGCAGGTGCTCGAGGAAGTGCGACGCCCCCGCCAGCTCGGCGGGCTCGTCGCGGCTGCCCACCCCGACCCAGAAGCCGAGCGTGGCCGAGCGCGCCTCGGGCATCCGCTCGGTGACGACGCGGATGCCCGAGGCCAGCTCGGTGCGGGAGATGGCGTCGGTGCCCGGCCGCCCCGCAGGACGGTCGGGCACCGGTGCCGAGGTCAGCGGCGGGGGCCGCCGCGGCGGCGGCGACCCGCCCCGGCGCCACCGCGGCCACCACCGTCGCCCCGGCTCGCGCCGGGCGCGGGAGCGGCCTCGGGACCGAGGTCGCCGAGCTCGTCGCGCAGCTCGTCCTCGAAGGCGTCCTCGAACGACAAGTAGTCGCGGTCGCCCCCGGCCTCGGCGCCCTCCGACGAGCCCTCGGCGGCGGCGCCACCCTCCTTGGCGGCGGGGGCCTCACCGGCGAGCGACAGCGAGACCTTGCCCGACGGGTCGACGTCGTCGACGCGCACCTCGACGGTGTCGCCGAGGTCGAAGACGTCCTCGACCTTGTCGATGCGCTTGCCGCCACCCATCTTGGAGATGTGCAGCAGGCCGTCGCGGCCCGGGAGGATGTTCACGAACGCACCGAACTTGGTGATGTTCACGACCCGACCGGGGTAGACGGCGCCGACCTCGGCGGTGGGCGGGTTGAGGATGAGCTTGATCTGGCGCTCGGCCTCGGCCACCACGCCCTTGTCGACCGCGGCGATCGACACGGTGCCGACGGTGCCGTCGTCGTCGACGTTGATGTCGGCGCCGGTCTCGGACTGGATGGCGTTGATGACCTTGCCCTTGGGCCCGATGACCTCGCCGATCTTGTCGATCGGGATCTCGAAGCTGATGATCTTCGGCGCGCTCTCGCCCACCTCGGGGCGGGGCTCGGCGATGGTGGCGTTCATCACGTCGAGGATGTGCAGGCGGGCGTCGCGGGCCTGGGCCAGCGCGGCCGCGAGCACGTCGGCGGGGATGCCGTCGATCTTGGTGTCGAGCTGCAGGGCGGTGACGAACTCGGAGGTGCCGGCGACCTTGAAGTCCATGTCGCCGAACGCGTCCTCGGCACCGAGGATGTCGGTGAGGGTGGTGTACTTGCCGTCTTCGTAGATGAGGCCCATGGCGATGCCGGCGACGGCGGCCTTGATGGGCACGCCGGCGTCCATCAGCGACAGCGACGACGAGCACACCGACGCCATCGAGGTGGAGCCGTTCGACGACAGCACCTCGGACACGAGGCGCAGCGCGTAGGGGAAGTCCTCCTCGGACGGCACGACGGGCAGCAGGGCCCGCTCGGCGAGCAGGCCGTGGCCGACCTCGCGGCGCTTGGTGCCCCCGACGCGGCCGGTCTCACCGTTGGAGAAGGGCGGCATCGAGTAGTGATGCATGTAGCGCTTCTTCTCGGTGATGTTGAGGCTGTCCTTGTAGGTGA
>DATHSN010000004.1:0-28345 GCA_035464115.1 Acidimicrobiales bacterium
AGCTCTCCCCGGGCCGACGGGGCGTAGTGCGAGGGGAGCATGCCGGGGGCCACGGCCTCGCCCTCGCCGCTCCAGCGCCGCACCGCCACGCCCAGCAGCTCGGCCAGTCGGGCCGCCGGCACCCCGCCGGGTCGCAGCACCACGGGCTCCGGGCCGGTGAGGTCGACGATGGTGGACTCGACGCCCACCCGGCACGGCCCGCCGTCGAGCACGAGATCGACCCGGTCGCCGAGCTCGGCGACCACGTCGGCGGCGGTGGTGGGGCTCACCCGCCCGAACCGGTTGGCCGAGGGGGCGACCAGCCCGCCGTCGAGGCCGGCGAGCACGGCCAGTGCCGACGGGTGGTCGGGGACCCGCAGGGCGACCGTGGGCCGGCCCCCCGTGACCTCGTCGAGCACCCGGGGCCCGCGCCGCACCAGCAGTGTGAGCGGGCCGGGCCACACCACCGCGGCGAGCGTGCGGGCGGTGTCGGGCACGTCGGCGGCCCAGCCGTCGTCGAGCGCCCCGCCACTGGCCAGGTGGACGATGAGCGGGTGCGACGGCGGGCGACCCTTGGCGGCGAACACGCGAGCGACCGCGGCGGGCTGCTCGGCGTCGGCGGCCAGGCCGTAGACGGTCTCGGTGGGCAGCCCCACCAGCCCGCCGGCCCGCAGCACCGCCACCGCCCGGTCGACGTCGGTGGTCAGCTCGGGCACGGCGACCCACGCTACCGAGCCCCACCGGGCCCGGACGCGCTCGTGCCCGGCCGCAGGGCCGGGCACGGGGCGACGGGGTGGAGCTGGCGGGATTCGAACCCGCGGCCTCCTCGATGCGACCGAGGCGCTCTAGCCAACTGAGCTACAGCCCCGAGACAGGACCCGGATCGCCGACCCGGGAAGGACGATCCTACCGCGGCCGGCGCGCGCCCTCGCCAGTCGGGCCATCATCGGACCATGTCCGGCCCCACCCCCGATGCCAGGTCCGACGCCAGCCCCGAGGCCACGACCGTCCACCACCTGCTCACACCCGACGAGTGGACCGCCGCCGAGCGTCGTGGACACATCGCGCCGACCTCGCTCGCCACCGAGGGGTTCGTGCACTGCTCGACCGCGTCGCAGCTCGCGGGGGTGGTCGCTCGGCACTACGCCGGCGTGGCCGAGCTGGTGGTGGCGACGATCGATCCCGACCGGCTCGCGGCCGAGCTGCGGTGGGAGGAGTCGCACCCCGGCGACTGGTACCCGCACGTCTACGGCCCGATCGGCCTCGACGCGGTGATCGACGTGCGGCCGTGGTCGCCCGGCTGAGCGACCCGGCCCCGGATCAGCTGCCGACGCGGCGCAGGGGCCGGACGGTGGCCAGCTCGGGCGCCGGGGCCTGCTGCGGGAAGAAGGCGACCTTCATCTCGCGCTCGACCGCGGCCTTGCGCAGCTGCACGAGGAGGGTGACGTAGCCACCGAGGAGCGTGGCCGAGACCAGCCACAGCATCCAGAACACGCCACCGGCGACGACGGCGAGCAGGATCGTGAAGCCGTTGGCGGCGAGCAGCCCGACGAGCACGTCGCGGCGGCGCTTGCGGGCCGACGCCCGAGGTGCGGCGGCCGGCCGGCGGGCGGGGGCCCGGGTGGCGAGGTCGGCGCCGGTGAGGTCGAGGGTGGAGCCGCTGCGACCGCCGAGGAGCGACATCTTGCGGCTGAAGGTGCCGATGGAGTCGCCGGAGCGGGTGAGCCGGGAGAGCGACCGCCACGCCGGCGGCACCAGCACCACCGCCCAGAGGCCCGACAACACCAGCACCACGATCGCCTTCAGCATGTTGCCCTGCTCCTTCACCGGGGGCGCATCCCCGGGGGTCAGCGGGTCGTCCAGGGGGTGGACGCCATCCTGCAGTGGGCCCGACCGACATTACGGCCGGGCTGCGAATGTGACGGTTCTACTACGACGGGACGACGAGCGCCAGCACCAGCGACACACGTCACCGCCCCCGCCCGGTCAGTGGGAGGGGTCGGCGAGGTCGCCGTCGACGTCGCCGGGATCGCGCCGGTAGGTGCCCGAACGGCCCCCGGTCTTCTCCCACAACGTGATGTCGCCGATGACCATGGACCGGTCGACCGACTTGCACATGTCGTAGATGGTGAGCGCCGCGATCGAGCAGGCGGTCATCGCCTCCATCTCGACGCCCGTGCGGTCGACGGTGTCGACCTGGGCCTCGATCTCGACGTAGCTGTCCTCGATGCGGAAGTTCACGAGGACCGATCCGACGAGCAACGGGTGGCACAGCGGGATGAGATCGGAGGTGCGCTTGGCCGCCTGGATCCCGGCCACCCGGGCCACCGAGAGCACGTCGCCCTTGGTGAGCGCGCCCCGTGCGACGAGCGAGGTGGTCTCGGGCTGCATGTGGACCCGGCCCCGGGCCAGCGCCCGGCGGTGCGTGGGGTCCTTCGGGGTCACGTCGACCATGCGGGCCCGACCGAGCGGATCGAGATGGGTCAGACCGTGGTCGGACATGGCGGCGAGTGTAGCGACGGGGGGCCGGGCCGCCCGCGGGATCGGTGCTCAGCCGCCGATCTGGCTCATGGAGCGGTTGGGCCGGATGAAGTTCACCGTGCCCACGCCGTGGCCCGCCCACTTGGCGCCGACGCCCCGCTCGATGATGGCGGCCAGCTCGTCGTCGGTGGCGCCGGCCCGCAGCGGGGCCCGCAGGTCGAAGTCCTCGACGCTGAACAGGCAGTTGCGCAGCTGGCCCTCGGCGGTGAGGCGCACCCGGTCGCACGACGAGCAGAACGAGCGGGTGACGCTGGCGATCACGCCGATCTCGCCACCGCCGTCGGCGTAGCGGAACCGCTCGGCGGGCGCCGACCCCCGATCGACGGGCACGAGGGGGTGCACCGACCCGATCCGCTCGACGATCTCGTCGTAGGTGACGACCGACTCGCGGGTCCACTCACCGGTGGCGTCGAGGGGCATGAACTCGATGAACCGCACGACGACGCCGCGCTCACGCCCGAACCGGGCGAAGTCGAGCAGCTCGTCGTCGTTGACGCCCCGCATCATCACCGCGTTGAGCTTCACGGGCGCGAGGCCGGCCTCCACCGCGGCGTCGATGCCGGCCAGCACCGCGTCGAGCTCGTCGCGCCGGGTGATCTCGACGAAGCGGTCGCGGCGGAGCGTGTCGAGCGAGACGTTGATGCGGCGCAGGCCGGCGGCGACGAGGTCGTGGGCGATGAGCGCGAGGGTGGCCCCGTTGGTGGTGAGCGCGAGATCGACACCCAGGCCGGCGAGCTTCTGGATCAGCACCGGCAGGTGGGCCCGCACGGTGGGCTCACCGCCCGTCAGCCGGATGGAGTCGATGCCGTAGCGCTCGACGAGCAGCCGGGCGATGCGCTCGATCTCCTCGTAGGTGAGCAGCTCGTGGCGCGGGGTCCAGACCATGCCCTCGGCGGGCATGCAGTACGTGCACCGGAAGTTGCACCGGTCGGTGATCGAGATCCGCAGGTCGCGGTGCACGCGGCCGTAGGAGTCGACGAGTGGCTGGGCCCCCATGCGGGCCATGGTAGGTGCACTGCGACCACTCGCCACCGGCTGGCGCCGCGGGACGCCGCCGCCACGCCGCCGCCGTCAGCCGAGCGGGCCGAGCAGGATGACCTCGACCGCGCCGCCGGGCGGCACCCCGTGGCCGTCGGGCACCACCGCGAGGGCGTTGGCCGCCGCCATGGCCGACAGCTGGTGCGAGCCCTGCCCGCCGGCCGAGCGCACGTGGAACCGCCCGTCGTCGCCCCACGCGGCCACGACCCGGGCGAAGTGGGTCTTGCCGTCGATCTGGCGGTGGAGGCCCTCGTCGGCCACGGCGTCGACCACCATGCGCCCGCTCGACTCGTGGCCCATCATGCGCCGCAGCCCGGGTCGGGCGAACAGCTCGAACGACACCATCGACGACACCGGGTTGCCGGGCAGTCCGAACACCGGCACCCCCTCGACGGTGCCGAACGCCAGCGGCTTGGCCGGCTTGATCGCCACCTGCATCCACTCCATCTCGCCGATGGTGTCGAGCACCACCTTCACGTGGTCGAACTCGCCCATGCTCACCCCGCCGGAGGTGACGACGGCGTCGCAGGTGGCGACCGCCTCGCGCAGCGCGGCGGCGATGCGGTCGGGGTGGTCGGCGACGATGCCCAGGTCGACGGCCTCGGCGCCGGTCTCGCGGACGAGCGCGGTGAGGGTGCGACGGTTCGAGTCGCGGATCTGGCCGGGGAGCAGCGGGCCGGGGCCCTCGACCAGCTCGTCGCCGGTGGACAGCACCGCCACCCGGGCGCGCCGCACCACCGCCACGTCGAGGTGACCCAGCCCGGCGAGCACCCCGAGGTGGGCCGGGGTGAGCTCGGTGCCCGCGGCGACCACCGGGTCGCCGGGGCGCAGGTCGTCGCCGGCGGCGCGCACGTGGTTCCCCACCGCCACCTCGACCATCACGTCGACCGCGCCCTCGGCGGGGGCGGTGCGCTCGACCATCACCACCGCGTCGGCGCCGGGGGGCATCGGGGCACCGGTCATGATGCGCACCGCGGTGCCCGGCCCGACCTCGATGTCGCCCGGGTCGCCCGCTGCGATCGTGCCCACCAGGCGCAGGCGCACGGGCGCGTCGGCGGTGGCCCCCGCCGTGTCGGCGGCGCGGACGGCGACGCCGTCCATCGCGGTGTTGGCGAACGGCGGCACCAGCTCGTCGGCCACCACCGCCTCGGTGGTGACGCACCCGACCGCGTCGTCGAGGGGCACCCGCGCCGACTCGAGGCGGTGGCAGTCGTGGAGGACCCGGGCCCGGGCGTCGCCGAGCGGGGTCAGCGCCACGGATCGGCGTCCCGGGTCACGGGCACATGCCCTCGCGCTCCACGACGGCCCGGAGCACCGCCATCAGGTCGGCCCGCAGGTCCTCGCGCTCGAGCCCGAGCTCGATGACCGTGCGCAGGTAGTCGGGCTTCGACCCCACGTCGTAGCGGCCCCCCTGGAACACCCATCCGAGCACCTCCCGCTCAGCCATCATCGCCAGCATCGCATCGGTGAGCTGGATCTCCCCACCGTGGCCGGCCTCGGTGGCGGCGATGTGGTCGAAGATCTCGGGACCGAACACGTAGCGGCCGATGACCGCGAGGTCCGACGGCGCCTCGGCGGGCGGGGGCTTCTCCACCAGGCCGCTGACCCGGACCAGCGGATCGGGCAGGTCGTCGGACGGCTCGACACGGGCGCAGCCGTAGGACCCGATCTCGGCGTGGGGCACCTGCATGAGGGCCACCGACGCCGCGCCGCGGTCCTCGTAGGTGTCGATCATGCCCTGGAGCACCTTCGAGCTGGGGTGCATGAGGTCGTCGCCGAGGAGCACCGCGAACGGCTCGCGGCCGACGTGGCGGCGGGCGATGCCGATGGCGTGCCCGAGCCCGAGCGCCTCGCCCTGGCGGATGAAGTGGATGTCGGCCAGGTCGGCGAGCTCGCGCACCTGGCGCAGCTCGCGGTCCTTGTCCTTCTCGTCGAGGAGGTGCTCGAGCTCGACCGAGCGGTCGAAGTGGTCCTCGATGGCCTTCTTGTAGGGGCTGGTGATGATGAGGATGTCGTCGATCCCGCAGCGGATCGCCTCCTCGACCACGTACTGGATCGCCGGCTTGTCGACGATCGGCAGCATCTCCTTGGGCACCGACTTGGTGAACGGGAGGAAGCGCGTGCCCCAACCGGCGGCGGGGATGACGGCCTTGCGGACGGTGGACATGGGCCCTCCTGCGATCGACGTGACGGTGCCGGGGCGCTGCTACCCGACGGGGCCGGTGGGCACACCGAGCTCGTCGCCGCGCAGCAGCCGGCGGATGTTGGCGTGGTGGCGGGCGACGACCACCACGGCCATCGCGGCGGCGGCCGCCACTTCCCAGCCCGGCCGGCCGACGAGGGCGACGCCCACGGGGAGCCCCACCGCCATGGCCAACGAGCCGAGCGAGGCCGCCCGACTCACCTGCGACACCACCGCGAACACCCCGACCAGGGCCAGCGCGGGGACCGGCCACAGCACCAACGACATGCCGCCCGCGGTGGCCACCCCCTTGCCGCCCCGCAGGCGGCGGGTGACCGGAGCGATGTGGCCCAGCACCGCCGCGGCGCCCGCGGCCACGCCCCAGGCCCGCCCGCCGACCGCCAGCCCGACCGCGGCGGGCAGGGCGCCCTTCACCACATCGCCGACGAGGACGACCACTCCGGCGCGACGTCCGGCCACGCGATAGACGTTGGTGGCGCCCGGGTTGCCGGAACCGGCCGTCGTGGGATCGACCCCGCGACGACGACCGACGAGCAGAGCGGTGGGGAACGTGCCGATCAGGTACGCGGCGACGACCACGGCGATCTGGGCTCCCACGATGGCGAGCCTACCGATCCCCGGTGCGACCGGGGTCACCGCCGGACCCGGCTCCGCCTCGCGGGGCGCCCGGGACGGCGACGCTATGCTTGGCACTCGAAGACCGAGAGTGCCAACGCCGGGCGGGACCCGGCGTCGCCCGACCGGAGGCCCGCCCATGCCCACCTACCAGTACCGCTGCCGTGAGTGCGGCCACGAGCTCGAGGTCCAGCAGTCGTTCACCGACGACGCGCTCACCGAGTGCCCGAGCTGCGCCGGGGCCCTCCGCAAGGTGTTCTCCGCGGTGGGCATCTCGTTCAAGGGCTCGGGCTTCTACAAGACCGACTCTCGGGGCGGCTCCACGGCGGGGTCGTCATCGTCGTCGACGAGCTCCGCCGACAGCGGGTCGAGCTCCTCGGACTCGTCGTCCACCAGCTCGGACTCGTCGTCCAGCAGCGCGTCGTCGACCCCGGCCAGCACCCCCTCGTCGACGAGCGCTCCCGCGAAGTAGCCTCGGCGGCACTTCCCCCTCCCCGCCCCCGGCCGGGAGGACCTGGTGCCCCGAGCCCCCCGTCGTCGTTCGCCCCGACACCGTCCGGGCCTGCTCACCCGCCTCCGTCGCGCGCGCCGACGGCCCGCAGCGCGATGGGCGCTCGCGCTCGCGGCCGCCGTCGCCGCCGGGGCCGTCACCCACCTGGCCCTGTCCGACGTCCGGGCCCAGCTGGCCGCCATCGAGGAGGCGCCCGTGGTCGTGGCCACCCGCGCTGTCGCACCCGGCGCCCCGCTGGGCCCGGCCGATGTGGCGGTCGCCCGCTGGCCAGCAGCGCTCGTGCCCGACGGCGCCCTCACCGATCCGCCCCTCGGGCGGGCCCCCACCGTCGCGCTGGCCCGGGGCGAGCCCGTGCTCACCTCGCGGCTGGCCCCCCAGGGCGTGGCCGGCACCGCGGCCCGCCTGCCGGCCGGCACCCGCGCCGTCGGGGTGCCGCTGGCCCCCCACGCCGTGGTCCTCGAACCCGGCGACCGGGTCGACGTGCTCGCCGCGGTCGACCCGGGGCTGGCCGGCACGGCGCCCGCGGTGGTGCTCACCGCCGCCGCGGTGGTCGTCGACGTGGGCGACGGTCGGGCCACGGTGGCGGTGCCCGTCGACGTCGTCGGCCGGGTCACCGCGGCGCTGGCCCACGGCGTCGTCGACCTGGCCCTCACCCCGGGCGTGGTGAGCGATGCCCCGGCCGGGTCGTGACCGGGGCCGTCCCCTCACCCCGCGACGTTCACCGGGCGGCCTTGGCGACGATCGCGGCGATCCGGCGCTCGGTGGGCTCGTCGAGCCCGGTGAGGAACCACGCCGACCCGATCAGGCGGTCGGGCGCGTCGTCGTCGGGCGCGAGGTTCGCCTTCTCGGTGAGGCCGAACGTCACGTACTGGTCGTCGTCGACCCTGAAGAAGCAGATGACCGGGCTGCGCTTGGACGTCGCGTACCCGGGCATCCCGTACCAGAGTCGAGGCGTGAGGTGGGGGGCTGACTCCAGGATGATCTGGTGGAGTCGGGCGGCGACGTCCTCGAACGGCGCCAGCTCGGCGATCTTCGCCAGCACCGCCGCCTCATCGTCCTGGTTGGCCATGTCACCCCGTTCCCACGAGACGGGCCCGCCACGGCGCGACGGCCCGCCGCGGACCGTATCCCGTCGCCGTCAGTCCTCGAGGCTGCTCGGGTCGGCGGGCACGTCGACCGCCAGGGCGCGCAGCGCCTCGAGCGGCACCAGATCGAGGACGCGCTCGTGGGTCGATGCCAGCACCACCGGCGCCGCGACCCCGTCGCGGTAGGCCCGTAGCCAGTTCACCGCGGTGACGCACCAGCGGTCGCCGGGGACCAGCCCCGGGAACCGGTACTCGGGCACCGGGGTGCTCAGGTCGTTGCCGATGCTGCGCTGGTGCTCGAGGAACTCGGCGCTGACCACCGCGCAGATGGTGTGGCTGCCACGGTCGTCGGGGCCGGTGGAGCAGCACCCGTCACGGTAGAAGCCGGTGAGCGGATCGGTGCCGCACAGCTCCAACGGACCACCCAGCACGTTTCGTTCGGTCGTCTCCGCCACGACCCGAAGTATGGCCACCAGCATCGGTGCGGGCACGTCACCAGCGCCCCTCTCCCGTTCCGGCGAATCGAGGGTGCGCACGGCGCACCGAGGGTTCGCCAGTTCACAGGCGAGCCGCCCGGCCCCCGTTCCGGCGAATCCAGGGTGCGCAGGGCGCACCGAGGGTTCGCCAGTTCGCTGGTGCTCGCCGGTCCGGCGCGACCCGCCGTGTCAGTCGGCGGGCACCGACGGGACGATGCGGGCCCGCCACGGGCGGGGGCGGTCGAAGTGGTGGCCCACCACCTCGCCCTCGGCCAGCTTGGCGAGGAAGTCGGTGGGCCCGTCGAAGTCGGGCATCTCGACGTAGACCGCGCCGAGGGCGTCGGGCACGTGCGCGTCGGACCCGCCCCCGGGCACCAGACCGTGGCGGGCGGCGTAGTCGGCGGCCTGCTGGTTGAGGTGCTCGAGGCTGGTCTTGCCGTTGCGGACCTCGAGGGCGTCGACCAGCCCGTCGGCCACCAGCGCGTCGAGCAGGTCGGCCCGCAGGTTGGCCCGCATCGGGTCGAAGGGGTGCGGGACGTAGACCACGCCGCCCTGGTCGCGGATGCGGGTAGCCGCCTCGCCGGGTGACAGGCCGAACGGCACCCGCTCGGACAGGAACAGCCCGATGATCTCGCCCTGGTGGGTCCGCAGCTCCTCGCCGACCACCACCCGGCACGGCAGCTCGCCGGCCAGGCGACGGGCCCCGGCGATGGCGTTGTGGTCGGTGATGCACAGCACGTCGATGCCGCTGTCGACCACCGCCTCGTGCAGCTCCTCGGGCGTGGTGGTCGAGTCGCCGGACCACATGGTGTGCGAGTGCAGGTCGACGCGCACCCACCCCGGGCGCCGGGGCCGGGCCAGATGGGGGTGGCGATCGACCGCCCGCTCCGTCATCGCGCGATCGACCGCCCGCTCCGTCATCGCGCGGTCACCGCCCGCTCCGTCATCGCGCGGTCACCGCCCGCCGAGGGACACGCCGTCGACGACGATGGTGGGCGCGCCCGCCCCGCCCGGCAGCCAGGTGAGGTCGTCGGCCACCGCCCGCAGGTCGAGCAGGAGCCGCTGCAGGCTGGTGGCCAGCGTGACCTCGCGGACCGGTTCGGCCAGCTCGCCACCGCGGAGGATCCGCCCCTCGGCGCCGACCGACAGGTCGCCGCTCACCGGGTTCACCCCGCTGTGGAGCCCGGCGAAGGAGCGCACCACGAAACCGTCGCCCACCTCGGCCAGCAGCTCGGCCGGCGACATCGTGCCGGGGCGCACGGCCAGGGCCCGCACCCCCGGCGACGGCAGCCCCCGGGTGCCGCGCACCGCCGAGGCCGTCGAGCGGGTGCTGGCTCGACGCGCCGACGTCCCGTCGTGGAGGAACCCGCGCAGCACCCCGTCGCTGATCAACACGTTGCGGCGCGACGCCAGGCCCTCGCCGTCGTGGGGCTCGGCCCCGAGCGAGCGGCCGTCGGTGGGATCGTCGACGAGCTCGAGCAGCGCCGAGGCCACCGTGTCGCCCAGGCGGTCGGCGAACGGCGAACGCCCCTTGGCCACCGCGTCGCCGGTGAGCGTGCCGGCCACGATGCCGAGCACGGTGGCGGCGAGCCGCGGCTCGAGCACCAGCGCGACCCGCCGCGAGGGCACCGGTCGGGCGCCGAGCAGCTCGGTGGTGCGCTCGATGGCCTCGGCGGCGACCGCGTCGAGGTCGATGGCGGACGGGTCGCGGGACGCGTCGACGCCGTAACCGGTGGCGGTGTCGTCGCCGTCGCCGCCGATGGCGCTGATCGACGCCGAGCACGACCCGCTGCGGCCGCTGCGCTCGATGCCCGAGGTGGCGGCGAGGGCGAACCACCCGACGCCGTCGGACCACACCGACGTGCGCACCGTGCGGATGCGCGGATCGGCTCGCACCGCGCGCTCGAGGCCGACGGCGCGATCGATGCGCTCGTCGTCGGTGAGCGCTTCGATGCCGGGGTGCCACAGCACCATCTCGGGGGCCTCGACCCCGTCGGGCTCGACCAGCCCGACGTGGTCGTCGGGCGTGGCGAAGCGGGCGTTGTCGCGGGCCTCGGCGAGGGTGTCGGCGACGACGTCGGGCGCCAGGCTGCCGGCGTGGGCGAACCCCTCGCGGTGGTCGACCACCACCCGGATGCCGAGCCCGCTCGTGGTGGCCGACGTGAACGACTCGACCTCGCCGCCGTGGGCCCGCACCGTGGTGCGCCGCCCCCGGCCGATGGTGACCTCGAGGTCCTCGCCCGGCTCGGCCCGGCGCACCACGTCGCGCGCCAGCGCCGCCAGCTCGGCCTCGACCTCGTCACCCGCGACCACGCTCACGCTCGCGCTCACGCCGCTCCCTCCCCGTGGCGGCTCACGCCGCGGTGCCCCCGACGGTGAGGCTCGGCACCCGCAGCGTGGGGGTGCCGTCGCCGACGGGCACGCCCTGGCCGTCCTTGCCGCACGTGCCGGGGTGGCCCATGGCGAAGTCGTCGCCGACCATGTCGATGGTGGTGAGCACCTCGGGACCGTTGCCGATGAGGTTGCCGTCGCGCAGCGGCTCGGTGACCCGGCCGCCCTCGATGAGGTAGGCCTCGGTCATCCCGAACACGAAGTCGCCGGTGGCCGTGTTCACCTGACCACCACCGAGCTGGGCGACGTAGACCCCGTGGTCGGTGCTGGCGATGATGTCGTCGGCGTCGTGGGGGCCGTTGCCGATGTAGGTGTTGGTCATCCGCACCATCGGCAGGTGCTGGTAGCTCTGCCGACGGCCGTTGCCCGAGCTCGGCCGCCCCTCGCGCCGCGCCCGCAGCTCGTCCCACATGTAGTCGGTGAGCACGCCGTCCTCGATGAGCACGTTGCGCGCCGCCGGCCGCCCCTCGTCGTCGATGCCGAGGTGCCCCCACTCGCCGGCCATGGTGCCGTCGTCGACCAGGGTGACGAGCGGGCTCGCCACCTGCTCGCCCCGCCGCCCGGCGAACACCGAGGCGCCCTTGGCCACCAGGTCGGCCTCGAGCCCGTGTCCGCACGCCTCGTGGAAGAGCACCCCACCGCCACCCCGGCCGATGACCACGGGCAGCGCCCCGCTCGGCGCGGGACGGGCGGCCAGCTTGGTGAGGGCCCGGCGGGCGGCGGCCTCGGCCAGCTCGGTGATGTCGTGCTCGTCGAACAGCTCGAAGCCCACGGTGCGCCCGAGCGACTCGCGGCCGGTCTGCAACCCGGTGTCACCCGACGCCACGCACGAGATGGCGAACAAGGTGCGGACCTGGTCGTCGTCGGTGAGCAGGCCGTCGCTGTTGGCCACGAGGATCCGGCGGCGGATGTCGGCGTAGCGGACCGTGACCTGGGTGATGGCACCCCCGGCACCGCGGGCGGCCTCGTCGGCCTGCACGAGCAGCGCCACCTTGTCGGCCTTGGCGACGTCGGCGGGATCGATGCGGGCCCGGGAGGCGGCCGGCGGGCGCGAGCGGTCGAGGTCGACCACCGCGGCGCCCCCGGACGCGCCCCGGGCGGCCGCCGCCGCGGCATCGGCCGCGGCCCGCAACCCGGGCTCGGTGAGGTCGGCGGTGTGGGCGAATCCGGTGCGGTCGCCGACCACGACCCGGATGCCGGCGCCCCGGTCGCGCCCCGAGCTCAGGTCCTCGACCTTGCGGTCGTCGAGCGTGGCCGAGGTGGCCCGACGGTCCTCGACGAACACCTCGGCGAAGTCGCCACCGCGGCGCAGGGCCGCGGCGAGCGTGCGCGAGACGAGATCGGGGTCGAGCATGCGCGCTCCTCGAGGACGACGGGGTGGAGACGGGGCGGGGAGGACCCCCGGCCGGCCGGGTCTAGGGTACCGGCGTGCCCCTCCGCCAGGGCTCGGCCGCCGAGCTCGAGCTCGCCGTCACCGACGCCGACACCGCCATCGCCGCACGCTCGGGCACGGTCCCGGTGCTCGCCACCCCCCGACTCATCGCGCTGTTCGAGGAGGTGTCGGTGCTGGCCGTCGCCGGCCAGCTCGCCGACACCGAGACGACGGTCGGCATGCGGGTCCAGGTCGACCACCTGGCTCCCACCGGGGTGGGCAGCGTCGTCACCGCCGAGGCCGTCCTCGACCGCATCGAGGGCCGACGGCTCACCTTCACCGTCTCGGCCCGCGACGCCGGCGGGCTGGTCGGCGCCGGCAAGGTCACCCGCGTGGTGGTCGACACCCAGCGGTTCCTCGACAAGCTGCGCTGACGCGCTCCACGGGTGGGGTCCTGGGGCCCCCGGCCCCACCCGCAGGCGGAGGGTCGTCGCGACGGGTCAGCGGCGCGGCGCCGGAGGCGGGGTCGCGGTGCGAGCGGCGGGCGTGCCGGCGCTCCGACGCTCTGCCAGGTCGATCACGGTGTCGCGGGGCCACAGCTTGGCGCCGGCGGCGGCACCGACGGCGGCGGCGGCCAAGGCGAGCAGCAAGCCGATGAGGGCTCGCCCGGCGGCGTCCTCGGCCTCGGAGGCGTCGATCTCGTCGATCGTCACGTCGTCGAACACGTCGGTGGTGTCGATGGCGCCGAGCGCCAGGCCGCTGCTGAACGCCGACAGCGCCAGCAAGGTGACGATGGCGAGCGCCCACATGACGATGCCGTGCAGGATCCCGTCGGTGACATCGGTGCTCGGGATGGTGGCGCCGACCACGACGCCCCCGAGGAGGAACGCCACGAGCGCCGCACCGCCCGACCAGATGGCATCGTCGGTGCCGGGATCGGTCAGGTCGGCGATCCCGAAGGCCACGAGCAGGAGCTGGAACACGAGGTACAGCCCGACCGCGATGACCAGGCCACCCCAGACCGGACCCCAGCGGAGCCGGTCGCGACGCCGCGTCGCCATCTCCTCCCTCAGCGCATCGAGGCGATCCTCGCGACGCTCCTCGGCCTGCTCGCGCCACTCGTCGTCCCTGGGTGGGGCGTCGGTGTGCCGCTCGTCGGTCCGTGTGGCACCGACATCACCGGTGCCACGGCTGGGCTGATCTCCGTGGGTGCTCATGGGGTCTCCTGGCGTGGCGTGGGTCACACAGGAGGGATACCCGCGCGGCGCGGGACCGATGCGCTCGCGCACCGGGGGAGCGACGCCGGTCAGGCCAGGTTCGAGGTGCGGGGATAGGCGTCGGTGGGGTCGGTGAGCACGTTGACGAGGTACGGAACGCCCGACTCGAAGGCACGCCGCAGGGCCGGCCCCAGGTCGTCGGCCCGCTCGACCAGCTCGCCGGCGCCGCCGAGGGCCCGCACGACCTCGTCGTAGCGCGCTGCGGGCTGGAGGTCGGCGGCCACGTCGTAGCCGTAGAGCATCTGCATCGGGTGCTTCTCGAGCCCCCAGATGCCGTTGTTGCCCACCACGATGACCACCGGTAGCTCGTGGCGCACGAGGGTGTCGACGTCCATGAGCGAGAACCCCGCCGCGCCGTCGCCGAGCAGGAGGGCGACCTGGCGGTCGGGGTGCACGACGCGGGCGGCGGCGGCGTAGCCCAACCCCGTGCCGAGGCAGCCGTAGGGACCGGGATCGAGCCAGCTGCCGGGCTGGTACGACTCGACGTACTTGCCGGCGTAGGAGACGAAGTCGCCCCCGTCGTTGACGACCACCGCGTCGCGGTCGAGGACCTTGCGGAGCTCGCCGTAGACCCGGGTGGGCTTGATGGGATCGCCGGCCGCGGCGAGCAGCGGCTCGTCGGTGGCCCGGGCGGCGTCCTCGGCCTCGCGCAGGCGTCGCACCCAGGGGCCGTGGTCGGCGCGGGCGCCGGCGTGGTCGGCGAGGGCGGTGAGGATCGTGGTGAGGTCGCCAGCGGGCGCCGCCGCCAGGGCCGCGTGGCCGGCCCGCCCGTCGGGGTGGTCGACGATGTGGATCACCTGGGCCGACCCGAACGAGCCGAACGACAGCCGGAAGTCGAGCGGGGTGCCGACCACGACGACGACGTCGGCCTCGGTCTTGAGCAGCCCGCGGGTGCGGCTGAACGCCAGCCGGTGGTCGGCGGGCAGGCACCCCCGCCCGAGACCGTTGACGAACGTGGGCACCTCGAGCGCCTCGACCGCGGCGCGCAGCGCGTCCCACGCGCCGTCCCACCACACGTCGCCACCGGCCACCAGCGCGGGGCGCTCGGCGGTGGCGATGAGCTCGGCGGCCCGGGCCACCTCGCCGGGGTCGGGCGCAGCGCCGCGGGGCACCACGGCCGCGGGCACGGTGGCCTCGCCGTCGGCGAACACCACGTCGAGCGGAAGGTCGACGACCACCGGTCCGGGGTGCGGGGTGAGCGCGGTGGTGGCGGCGTGGTGGACGTCGGCGGCCACCTCGTCGGGCGAGGTCGACGTGGACGCGTGCTTGGTGACCGACGCCACGATGGGCACGTGGTCGAGCTCCTGGAGCGAGCCCGCGCCCCACCGGCCCTGGGGCGCCCGCCCGCCGAGCACGACGAGCGGCGACCCGTTGAAGTGGGCGGTGGTGATGGCGCTGACCCCGTTGGTGATGCCGGGCCCGGCGGTGAGCACCGCCAGCCCCGGACGGCGGGTGAGCTTGGCCACCGCCTCGGCGCCGAACGTGGCGGTCTGCTCGTGGCGCACGTCGATGATGCGCACCCCGCGGTCGACCGCGGCGTCGTAGAGCGGGAACACGTGCCCACCCGAGAGGGTGAACATCTCGGTGACCCCGAACCCCTCGAGCGCGGCCAGCGCCTGGTGGCCGCCGTGGCCGCGCACGGTGCCCGCCCCGGTCGTCGGCGTGGTGTCGGTCATCGGCTCCCCCTCGAGTGTCGGCCCGCGGCCGTCGGCGCCGGCGAACCTACCCCGCCGGCGGGGCCCCGAGCGGCGGCCGATCGATGCGCTGGGGCTGGCCGAGCTCGGACCACCACACCGACACCCGCAGGTCGGCCGCGGCAGCCGCGGCCAGCTCGTCGAGCGTCGCGTCGGGATCGACCAGCGTGACCGGGTCGAGCACCACGTCGGTGCGACGCGCCCAGCCCTCGGCGTCGACCCACACCGTCACCCGGCCCTCGATCCGCTCGGCCGACCGGCGGTCGAGCCCCACCGACGGCACCACCAGCTCGGCCACCGCGGGGCCCCTCACCCCACCCGACCAACGCGCGACGGCGGCCGACCCCGCACCGGTCGAGCCCACCTCGTCGGGCGACGCGGCGACCGGGTCGTCCCACGACTCGACCCCGGCGACCAGGGCGAGCACGTCGCGCGGCCCCCCGTCGGCGCCGAGCGACGCATCGGCCCCGACCGCCGACCACGCGCCCGAGCGGGGGTCGCGCACCGCGACCTCGGCGCCGATGCGTCGCATCTCGACCGGCCCCGGACCGGTGACGCCCGTGACCCGCTGTTCGGCCCCGGAGGTGTCGAGGCGCACCTCGACCCGATCGCTCGGCACGTCCCAGCGACCGTCGAGGACGAGGATCGGCGGACCGACGCCGTCGGGCGACGCGTGGCGCTCGAGCCGGAACCGGCCGGTGGGCGCGCCGTCGGTGCGCCCCGCGGCCTGCACCGCGGGATGACCGGTGCCGCGCGGCCCCTCCGGGGCGGGGGCTGCGGGGAGGTCCACCAGCGGGAAGGCCTCGTCGAGGTCGACGAGGGGCTCGGGGGAGATCCCGACGGGCGTGACCGCCATCGGGGCCGAGGACCCCGTGAGGAGGACGACCGCGCCGACGACCGCGCCGAGCAGCGCGACGACGAGGGGGACGAGGATCAGGGGACGGACGGACGGCAGCGGACGGAGGCGCACGGTGGACTCCCGGGAGGCGGCCCCACGCGGGGCGGCGGCAGCGCGGACGCCGGGAGCGCCGGGGCGTCGACGGCGCGTCCACGATCCGCCTCCGGGAGGACCGTCGGATCCGACCCGGGCACGACGACCGAGGACGCTCGATGGGGCACGCTCGCCCCATGGACCCATGGTGTCGCGCCCGCACGACCGCGGGCAAGGGTCGTGCGGTGCGCCGGGTGCGGTCATCCCGCCGACAGTGGAACCGCCACCTGCGCCGGGCGACCCTCCCCGTAGACTCGTCGGACGCGGGACCCCGCTCCGGGGAGCACCGGGAGCCGACATGGCAGCCACCTCAACCGACCGCCGACGCGTCGCCTGGTTGGTCGCGCGCGTCGTCGCCAGCATCGCCATGCTCGCCCTGCTGGTCACCCAGGTCGACGACGTCGACCTGTCCGACGCCATCCCGGAGTGGGGCCCGAGCACCGCGGCGTGGTTGGCCGGGGCCCTGCTGCTCACCTTCGGCGGCATCGCGCTCTCCGCGGTCCGCTGGAAGCAGGTGCTGCACGCGCTCGGCGTCGAGAGCCGGTGGAGCCGGCTGATGTCGCACTACCTCGCCGGCCAGTTCGTCTCCAACGTCTTGCCCACCACCATCGGCGGCGACATCCTGCGCGTCGCCCGCTTGTCGCGCGAGAACGGCGAGAGCCCCACCACGTTCGCCTCGGTGGTCATCGAGCGGTTGTCGGGCTGGCTCGTGCTCCCGCTGATCACGCTCATCGGCCTCGCCGCCAACCCGGGCCTGCGCGAGCTCGGCCGGGCCACCCGCTTCGCGGTGCTGGTCGCGGTGCTCACCCTGATCGCGCTCACGCTGGTGCTCGTGGCGGTGAACGACCGTCGGGTCGGGGGCCGGTTCGCCACGAGCGAGGGGTGGCGCCGCTTCGCCGGCGCGGTGCACCTCGGGGTCGCACGCCTGCGCGAGCACCCCGCCGCCGCCATCGGCGTGCTCGCGGTGGGGTTCGCGTACCAGATGGTCCTCGTCCTCGCCGCAGCCATGGCCGCGCGCGCCCTCGGGCTCCCCGACGTCGGCCTCACCGCGCTGTTGACCTTCCTGCCCGCAGTGCTCATCGTGCAGGTGCTGCCCATCGGCATCTCCGGACTGGGTTTGCGGGAAGGAGCATTCGTGCTGTTCCTCGGACCCCTGGGGGTCCCGTCGGCCCAGGCCATCGCCCTCGGGCTCCTGCTCTACCTGCTCAACCTGGTCACCAGCCTGGCCGGCGCCCCCGCGTTCGCGCTGGGTGGAGGGCGGCGCGCCGTCCCGTCCGAGATCGACGCCGTCGTATGAGCCGCCTCGACCGCCCCGCCCCGCTCGACGAGCTGGGCGCCGCCGCGCCCGGCGGCGCGCCCCCCGACGGGGCCGACAGCGGCACCACCGCCGACGACGGACCCCGCACCGGCCACACCGACGGACACGTCGACGACGCCGGCCCGCCGCCGGTCGCGTCGCCCGAGGTCGACACCGCGGCATGGGGCCTGCGTTGGTGGCGCGAGATCCTCTACATCGCGCTCTTCTACGGCGTCTACACGGTCATCCGCAACCAGTTCGGCTCGGCCGCGGTCGACAGCACCACCGCCTACAACCACGCCCGCGAGATCATCGCCCTCGAGAAGGCCATCGGGCTGTTCCACGAGCAGACCATCCAGAGCTGGTTCCTCGACTGGCCCTGGTTCCTGCGGTTCTGGAACGTCTTCTACGGCACCTTCCACTTCGCCGTCACCCTCGGCGCGCTGGTGTGGCTGTTCTTCCGCCACCCCCACGACTACCGGATCTGGCGCAGCACGCTCGCGTTCACCACCGGGTTGGCGCTCGTGGGGTTCTCCCTGTTCCCCCTGATGCCACCCCGGCTGCTGTGCGACTGCGAGTGGGGCGCCGGCCAGGACAACCCGGCGTTCGTCGACACCTACGACTTCGTCGACACGCTCCAGGTCCACGGCGGGCTGTGGTCGTTCGGCGAGGGCACCATGGCCGAGCTGTCGAACCAGTACGCGGCGATGCCCAGCCTGCACTTCGCCTGGGCGGCCTGGTCGGCGCTGGTCCTGTACCCCCGGGTCCGCCACCGATGGGCCCGCATCCTCGCCGCGCTCTACCCGTGGGCCACGTTGTTCGCCATCGTCGTCACCGCCAACCACTTCTGGCTCGACGCCGTCGGCGGCGCCATCGTGCTCGGCATGGGCTTCGCGTTCGGGTCGGCGTTCGCCCGCTTCACCGAGCGCCGACGCACCCGCAGCATCGACGCCGTGGGCCTCCAGCCCGCGGGCTGATCCGTCACCGGCGCGTCCCACGCGTGGTCATGGGTCAGGCGCAGGGGTACCGTGATCACGATGTCCGGCGAGTCCCCGATCCTGCAGCGCATCGACTCCCCCGACGACCTGCGCGAGCTGTCCTACGACGAGCTCGACGCCCTGGCCGCCGAGATCCGTGAGTTCGTGGTCGACGCGGTGGCGCGCACCGGCGGCCACCTGGGCTCGAACCTCGGCGCGGTCGAGCTCACCTTGGCGCTGCACCGGGTGTTCCACTCCCCCGACGACATCCTGCTGTGGGACACCGGCCACCAGGCCTACGTCCACAAGCTGGTCACCGGCCGCCGAGAGGGCTTCACCGCGCTGCGCCAGGAGGGTGGCCTGTCGGGCTACCCGTGCCGGGCCGAGTCGCCCCACGACTGGATCGAGAACAGCCACGCGTCCACGGCCATCTCGTGGGCCCACGGGCTCGCCACCGCCGAGCAGTCCGAGCACGGTCGGGGGCGCCGGGTCATCGCGGTGATCGGCGACGGCTCGATGACCGGCGGCATGGCCTACGAGGGCCTCAACAACGTCGGTCACTCCGGGCGCGACGCCATCATCGTGCTCAACGACAACGGGCGGTCCTACGCCCCCACGGTCTCGCGCCTCGGCGACTCGCTCAACCGGCTGCGGGCCAACCCCACCTACGTGCGCGAGACCGGACGGCTCGAGCGCATCCTGCGGCGCATCCCGCTGATCGGCCGCTTCCTCACCCGGGGCTTCAACGCCACCCGCACCGCGGCGCGCGAGATGTGGACCGAGCCCATCACGTTCTTCGAGCAGCTCGGGCTGCGCTACAGCGGTCCGTTCGACGGCCACGACGTGCGCGAGCTCGAGCGCGCCTTCCGCAACGCCGTCGAGCTCGGCGGCCCCCAAGTCGTCCACGTGGTCACCCAGAAGGGTCGGGGCTACGCGCCCGCCGAGAACGACCCCATCAAGAACATGCACGACACGTCCGAGGCCAAGCCCGGCAGCTACTCCGCGGCGTTCACCGAGGCCATGGTGAAGCTGGGCGAGGAGCACGCCGACCTGGTGGCCATCACCGCCGCCATGCCCGACTCCACCGGGCTGCTGCCGTTCGCCGAGCGGTTCCCCGACCGCATGATCGACGTCGGCATCGCCGAGCAGCACGCCGTCACCGCCGCGGCCGGCATGGCCGCCGGGGGGTTGCGCCCGGTGGTCGCCGTCTACTCCACGTTCCTCACCCGTGCCTTCGACCAGGTGAACCTCGACGTGGGGCTGCACCGCCAGCCGGTCATCTTCTGCCTCGACCGGGCCGGCATCACCGGCGACGACGGCCCGTCGCACCACGGCGTGCTCGACCTGGTGCTGCTCACCAAGGTCCCGGGCATGACCGTGATGGCGCCCTCGTCGTACCAGGAGCTGCAGGCGATGCTCGCCGACGCGCTCACCATCACCGACGGCCCGGTGGCGATCCGCTGGCCCAAGACCGCCGCCCGCGTGGTGCGCGAGGACGAGGTGGGCGTCGGCCTGCGCGCCCGCCGCTGGCGCGAGGGCACCGACGTGTGCCTCGTCGGGGTGGGCAAGATGCTCGAGAGCGCCTTGGCGGCCGCGGAGCTGCTGGCCGCCGAGGGCATCGAGGCCACCGTGTGGGATCCCCGGGTCGTCATGCCCCTCGACACCGACCTGCTGGCCGACGCCGTGCGCCACCCGCTCGTGGTCACCATCGAGGACGGCTACCGCGACGGTGGCGCCGGCAGCCTCCTGGTCGACCGGCTCGGCGCCATGGCGCGCGACGCCGGCCTCGAGCCGCCCGCGTCGGCCGTGCTCGGCGTGCCGTGCACGTTCATCGACCACGCCAAGCCCGACACGATCCTCGCCCGGTTCGGCCTCGACGCCGCGGGCATCGCCGCCACCGTGCGCGAGCGCCTCGGCCGCTGAGCCCCAGCCCCCTTCTGGCGTCGCTCACCGCCGAGGTGGCTCATCGACGCATGTTGGGGTGGATCAGCGGTAGTAGGGGTTCTCGCCGGCCTCGTGGTCGGTGATGTCGATGATCTCGGTGATCTCGGGGATGGCCGCCCGCAGCTGGGCGTCGATGCCCTCGCGCAGGGTCATGGCCGACACCGCGCAGCCCTGGCAGCCACCGCCCATCGACAAGAAGACCCGCGTGTCCTCGACCCCGTGGAGCGTGGCGAACCCGCCGTGGGACGCCAGCATGGGGTTGACCGCCTGGTCGAGCACCTGCTGGACCTTGGTGGGCAGGTCGCCCTCGAGCTCGAGGGTGACCCCGGCGAGCGGGTCGGGGCGGTTGGGGTTGCGGATGACCAGACCGCCCTGGGACGCGGCGCTGGGCACGTCGAGCGTGGCCCCCCGCAGCTTCTCCACCGAGTCCTCGGGGACGATGACGGTGAGACCGTCGACGGTGACCACCGAGTCGGCCGGCGCGGCCTCGGCGACGGGCTCGAAGGCCAGGTCGTAGGCGTACTCGGCGCCGTTGGCGCCCACCACCTCGATGCGCAGGCCCAGTGCCTCGGCGTCGGTCTCGTTGGCGCGGATGTCGAGCACCATGGACCGGGCCGCCTCGGTGACCGCCACGACCGTGGCGGTGCGCTCCTCGGTGGCGGTGCTGGCGTCGGCGGTGCCGGGCGTGTTGTCGGCCATGAGCCGATACTACCGGCGCGGACCGGGTTTTCGGCCGGTGCCGCGCCGGCCGTCGTGAGCCCCCGCCGTGTTGGCGGGCCGTGATCGAGATGTGAGCGGACATCCCTACGGTGCGCGGGGACGCGGCGTCTGCCGCGCCACGAGCCACGACCCCGGAGGACGCGCCCCATGTCCCGCACCCCGTCCCGTCTCGCCATCGTCTGCGCCACGGTCCTCGCGCTCGTGCTCGCCGCCTGTGGTGACGACGACGGCGAGCAGGTGTCCTCGGCCCCGCCCACGAGCGTGGCCGCGGCCGACGCGGCCGAGGACGGCGGCGGCAACCTCGACGCCGAGCCGGTGAGCACCCCGGCGCTCGTGGCCCAGGGCTTCCCGGCGACGTGCCCGTCCGAGAGCGAGACGTTCGCCCGCATGAACGACGCCGCCTACCAGGTGTTCGCGGTGTTCGACTTCGTCGACGAGTCCGGCCAGATGCGGCGCCTCACGAACTTCATCGGCACGGCGTGGGCGGTGCGCGACCGGGTCCTCGCCACCAACGGCCACGTGGCGGGCGCGTTCGAGGAGAGCGCGGCGCAGGGAGTGCAGCTGTCGCTGGCGGTCGCGGTGCAGGCCGGCACCGGTGAGATCGTCCGGCTGCTGCGGGGCATCGTCCACCCCGACTACACCGCCGGCTTCGTCCTCAACACCCCCGATGTGGCGCTGTTCACCACCCAGGAGGTCCTCCCCGCAACGCTCGAGCTGGCGCCGCCCGACAGCGTCGTGGACCTGGGTGACGAGATCCAGATCGTCGGGTTCCCGGGCGACGTCGACACCTTCATCCCATCGGCGCCGGGCCAGACGGTGCCGCAGGCCACCTCGCTGTCGGGCACCATCTCCGCCCGCCGCTCGCACGACCCCACCGTCGTCGTCGACATCGACACCCTCGACGTGTACCAGCACCAGGCGCCCACGACTCCGGGCACCTCCGGGTCGGCGATGGCGCACTGCGGGTTGGTCGCCGGCGTCAACAACGCCGGCACGGTGAAGCAGTTCTTCACCCCGCCGGCCCAGGAGGGCCAGCCGCCGGGGGTGGAGCGCCAGGCAGCCGCCGCCAACAACTTCTCGGTCCACGTGCGCCACCTGCACGAGCTGCTCGAGCTGTTCGACGACCGCGCCCTGCAGGGCTACGAGCTGCCCCTCCCGGCGGCGACCCCGCCCCCCCAGAGTGGTGGCGCAGGTGGTGCGGGCGGTGGTGGCGGCGGCACCGCCTCCGCGTCGCTGGCGGGCACCTACGACGGCGCCATCGTGTCGGGCGAGCTGAACAACTCGTTCCGCTTCACCATCGCCGACGACGGCTCGATCACCGGCACCAGCACCTGGCCGGCCACCGGCGAGTTCACCCTCACCGGTCAGGCCGCCCAGGACGGCTCGTTCCAGATCACCGACGACGCCCCCGAGCGCCTCGGGTACCGCCGGGGCGTCTACGAGGGGAGGATCGACGCGGCCGGCGCCCTCGCCGGCGTCTACTACGAGCAGGGCCAGGAGCAGTCGAGCTTCCCGATCGGCGGGCAGCGGGCGGGCTGAGCGCGACGGCGGGCCGACGCCGGCCCGCCGTCGCCCCCGGGCCTCGCAGCCGTTCCCCCCGGCTGCGGGGCCCGGGCGGGCGCCGACCTAGCATCGCGGCGGCGCCGACGGGCGCCGCCGAGCGACAGGGGGACGCCATGACCGACACCGACGCCGCGCCCGACCACGAGGTCAACGAGGGCCACGGGCCCGAGGTGCTCTACGAGGTCGACGGCCACGTGGCCACCATCACGTTGAACCGACCGCACCGGCTCAACGCCATCTCCGCGAAGATGCTCCAGCTGCTCGGCGAGCGGCTCAACGAGGCCGACCTCGACGAGGCGGTGCGGGTGGTGCTGCTCACCGGGTCGGGCTCGGCGTTCTGCGCCGGGCTCGACATCAAGGATGCGATGTCCGGCACCGGCATCGGCAGCGGTCAGATGGGCGGGGGTGGCGGCGGGCAGCGCCACCACAGCACCCGTCGGCTGCCCACCAACGAGCTGTTCAACATGGACACGCCGGTGATCGGGGTGATCAACGGCGCCGCCGCCGGCTACGGCCTCGACCTCGCTCTCGGCTGCGACATCCGCCTCGTCCGCGACGACGCCAAGATCATCACCGGCTTCGCCAAGCGGGGCGTGGTGCCCGAGAGCGGCGGCACCTACTACCTGCCCCGCCTCCTCGGGTGGGCCAAGGCCGCCGAGATCGGGTTCCTCGGGCGCGACCTCACCGGCGCCGAGGCGGCCGAGATGGGGCTGTGCAACCGGGCCCTGCCCGCCGACGAGCTGCTGCCCACCGCGCTGGGCTGGGCCGCGGAGATCGCGGCCAACGCGCCGCTCGCCGTGCAGTCGATGAAGCGCCTGTTCCGCCACGGCCTCACCGAGGACTTCGAGAGCCACAGCCACCACGTGCTGCTCCAGACGATGCTGCTGTTCCAGAGCCACGACTTCCGCGAGGGCATCGCCGCCTTCGCCGAGCGGCGGGCCCCGGAGTTCCGCGGCCGCTGAGCGCCGGGCACCGACCTCCGATCCCCGAAGTTGGGTGCGTACGTCCCGACTGTCCGGGACCAACGGCCCACGTCAGGTGAGCGTCAGTGGTTCAGGATGCAATCACTGAAACCACAACGACCCGCCGACGGGGTCCCGGAGCGCCACGAGCGCCGGACCCCGATGGCGACACCGAACCGGAGGGTTCGCAACCATGACCGCAGTCATCGAGAAGGACACCGCAACCACCTCAGAGGCGCCGGCGCCCGTCATCGTCGGGCTCAAGCGCCGCACCATCGACACCGTCCTGGTCCTGGCCGGCGTGGTCGCCACCATCGTCCTCATCGTCGCTGGCGGGCTGCTCCTGTGGGGCAACAGCTTCGCCGAGGACTACGTCGGCGACGAGCTGTCGGCCCAGAACATCACGTTCCCGCCGGCCGAGTCGCTCATCGAAGAGGGCCGTGACGACATCGCCCAGTTCGGTGGCATGCAGGTCACCACCGGCGAGCACGCCGAGGCCTACGCCAGCTTCATCGGCGGCCACGTCGCCAACGTCGCCGACGGGCTGACCTACGCCGAGCTCGGTGGCCCGCAGCGGGCCGCTCAGGCCGCCGTCAACGAGGCCGTCGCCGCCGGCGCCCCCGGCGAGGAGATCGCCGCCCTCCAGGCCGAGGCCGACACCATCTCCGGGCAGCGTGACACGATCTTCAAGGGCGAGATGCTGCGGGGCACCCTGCTCAACGCCTACGCCTGGTCGGTCATGGGCAGCATCGCCGGCATCGCCGCCATCGCCGCCTTCATCACCGCAGTCGCCATGTTCGGCCTCACCGTCGCCGGTGTCATCCACCTCAAGAAGACCCCGGCCTGAGCCACACGCACGGCCAGCAGCACCCGATCGGAGCCCGGTGGCACGGCCACCGGGCTCCGGCGCGTCCGGGATCGGGCACGCCCGGGCGTGGGCGGGTCAGCCCGGGTAGCCCTCGCGGTAGCGCCAGCGGTGGTCCACCGACCGGGTGGTGCCGTCGGGGTAGGTGATGGTCCGCCCGCACTCGACGGTGAAGGCCCCGTCGGGTCCGGCGACGTCGAACGGCGCACCGGTCCACGAATCGACCCGGGCCCACGGCCGACCGACGAAGGTCACCGTCACCGAGCTGTCCGTCGCCGACGACCGCACCGTGATCGGGGTGGGGGTGTCGTTGGTGACGACCACGTCGAGCAGGTCCCAGACGATCGTGGCCTCCCGGCACATCGGGTAGCGCTCGAAGTAGATGGTGTGCTGCCGGAACCGGTCGATGCGGATCCCGGCGAACCAGGCGGCGTTCATGAAGGTGGTGGCCATCTGGCTGACCCCGCCGCCCACGACGTCGATGATCTCGCCGTCGGAGATCATCCCGTCGGCCAGGAAGCCACGAGCCCGGGTGCGCTCGCCCAGCGCCGCGTTGAGCGACAACGTCGCCCCGGGGGCGATGACCGATCCGTCGAGGTAGCGGGCGGCCTGCTGGATGTTGACGGTGCGGTTCTGCCCGGGGGTCATGGAGGTGGTGAAGGTCGAGATCACCGACGGGGCCCGGTACCGAAAGCCGGTGTCGGCGCGCCGGACCTGGTCGCCGACGAGGCCGAGCACCGCCACGTCGACGGGCGCGACCGCCCCGAGCGCCAGGTCGGGGGGTGCGTCGGGGGTGAACCGCAGCGTGCCGTCGGTGGCGCGGGTGGTCCCGGCGATGCGCCGCCCGTCGATCGACACCAGCAGCGTGGCGGCGTCGGCCTCCACCGACGGTCCGAGGTCGACGGTGAGCTCGAGGGTGTCGGCGGGGCGACCGGGGGGTGGCGACAGCGAGGTCACCGGCAGGTCGGCGCGCGCCAGCGCCTCCTGCGAGGTGAGCAGCGCGCGCGCCACCTCGGCGCGTGCGGTGCCGGCGTCGAGCCGCGCCGTCCAGTGGCGCAGGCCGCCGCCGTCGGGGGTCCGACCGAGCACCGTGTCGTAGAGCGCCCGCACGAACCCGGCGTCGGTGCCGTCGCCGGCGGTGGCGAAGAGCTCCTCGGACGCGAGCAGGCGGGCGCGCAGGCCCAGCGCCGAGGTGCCCCGGTCGAGCTCCTGTCGCCACCAGCGGGCCCCGCCGGGGTCGGGCGCCCGGCCGAGGACGTCGCGGTAGGCGTCGCGCACGAGCACGTCGCGGTGCTCCGCCGACGTGGCGAGCTCGGCCAGCACCACCTGCGGCGTGGTGCCGGTGTCGAGCCGGTCGGTCCAGTAGCGCTCGCCGCCGGGGTCGGGCGCCCGGCCGAGGAGCCCCTCGTAGGCTGCGGCGACGAGAGTCGACGGATCGACGTCATCGACCTGGGCCTGCGCCGGTGGGGCGGCGGTGGCCACGACGGCCAGCGCGGCGAGCGCGCCGATCACGACGTCGAGGGCGCGGCTGCGCCGGACGGTCATGGGTGCTCGATCCTCCTGCGGCTCAGCGCCGCGTGGCGTGCGGTCGAGGGCTACTCGTCGTCGTCGATGCCCGACGGATCGATGTCGACGTCGACGTCAGGGGTCTCCTCGACGTTCACGTCGCCGGGATCGACGTCGACATCGGCCTCCCCGCCGAGCAGGAAGAAGACGGCGATGCCCAGCGCGATCAGCGCCACGATCGTGGCGATGATCCACGGGGCACGGGAGCGGGATCGGGTGTCAGCCATGCCTGGTTCCTGCCCCCGGTGGGCGCGGGCAAACGTTCGTCCGGCGCCCACGACGCGGCCACGATGGTGCGATGCGGCTCCCCTTCACCCAGGTCGACGTGTTCACCGCCGAGCCGTTCCTCGGCAACCCGGTGGCGGTGGTGCTCGACGCCGACGGCCTCGACACCGACCGCATGCAGGCCATCGCCCGGTGGACGAACCTCTCCGAGACCACGTTCGTGGCCGCACCGACCGATCCGGCCGCCGACTACGCGGTGCGGATCTTCACCCCCGCGGCCGAGCTCCCCTTCGCCGGACATCCGACGCTCGGCACCTGCCACGCCTGGCTCGCCGCCGGGGGACGCCCGGCCGCGCCCGACGTCGTGATCCAGCAGTGCGGCGTCGGACCGATCCGGATCCGGCGGGGCGACGGGCGGTTGGCCTTCGCCGCGCCGCCCCTGGTGCGGTCGGGACCGGTCGACGACGATCTGCTCGACGAGCTGGTCGCCACGCTCGGGGTGACGGTGAGCGACGTCGTCGACGCCGCCTGGGTCGACAACGGTCCGGGCTGGGTGGCCGTGCTGCTCGCCGACGTCGACACCGTGCTCGCCCTCCGCCCCCGACCGTCGGCGCGCGACATCGGCGTGGTCGCGCTCTGTCCGCCCGGGTCCGCCGCCGCCATCGAGGTGCGGGGCTTCTTCCCCGTGGACGGGACCCTCGTCGAGGACCCGGTGACGGGCAGCCTCAACGCGTCGCTGGCCCAGTGGCTCCTCGGCTCGGGCCGGCTCCGCGCCCCCTACGTCGCCCGCCAGGGGACCGTCCTCGGACGACGGGGCGTGGTCCACGTCGACCGGGACGACGCCGGCGACATCTGGGTGGGCGGCGACACCGTCACGTGCGTCGACGGCGAGATCGCGCTGTAGCGCGCGCCGCCACCCGCCGATGACCATGACCATGACGGTGGTGATGAGCACGCGATCGTGGGCGCGCCCGGCCGGGCTCCTCGTCACCGCCCTGGTCGCGACGACCCTGAGCGTCGGGACCGGCGCGGCGGCCGACGGCACCGGGCGCTGCGACCCCGTCGTGGCGCGGGCCGACCAGGTCGCCCGGCTCTACGAGGCGGCGTTCGACCGCGCCGCTGATGCCGGAGGCCTCGCGTATTGGGTGGGTCGGCGCGACGCGGGGGTGTCCCTGGGCCGGATCGCGGCGTGGTTCGTGACCTCGCCGGAGCAGCTCGCCCGCTACGGCGCGCTGAGCGACCAGGGGTTCGTCGAGCAGCTGTACCGCAACGTGCTCGACCGCGAGGGCGACGCCGGCGGCATCGCCCACTGGAGCGGCGCCCTCGCCGACGGGCGCCTCACCCGCGGCGGGGTGCTGCTCGGGTTCTCCGAGTCGGCCGAGATGGTCGCCCGCACCGGCACCCTGCCCCCGTCGTGCGCCACCTCGCCGTCGGTCGCCGACGTGCGCGCCGCCCGGGTGTACGCGTTCGACTGTGGCGACGACGAGGCCACGGTGGCCGCCGCCGGCGGGCCGCGGGTGCGGATCGGCGACACGACCATCTACGCCGGCACCCGGCAGGTGTCGGCCACGAACCAGGATCCCCGCCTGGCCCGCTTCGACGCCGGCCAGCTCACCTGGTGCCGGACCGACCTCGAGACCACCGGTGACGACGGGCGGGGCTACGGCCTGCTGTGGGACGGCGGCGACGGGCTCTACGTGGTCGTGAGCGCCACCGGCACCCAGGGTGCGCCCGGAGACGACCTGCGCCGGGTGGCGGGCGGCGGCTGGCTGCGCCACTACGCCGATGCCAGCACCGGCGGGGGTGGCGCCAGGGTGGCGGTGGTCGCCCGGGTCGATCCGGCCACCGGGGCGCCGACGCGGGCGACGTTCCTCACCGCTCGGCTGAGCAGCGGGAAGGTCAACTCGTTGGTGGTCACCGGCCTGGCCCGCGACGGCGCCGACCTGGTGGTGCAGGCCGACTCGTGGTTCTCGCCGCGGCGAGCGGACCGGAGCCCGATGACCTGCTCGGGGGGCTCCCCGTTCGCCGCCACCTACCGCTTCGCGGCCGACCT
>DATHSN010000005.1:0-3081 GCA_035464115.1 Acidimicrobiales bacterium
GGTGAGGTTGGTGCGGAACAGCAGCCCGTACTCGAGGATGCCGAAGACGATGAGCAGGAGCAGCGGCATGATGATGGCCGCCTCGATGAGGACGGCGCCCCGATCGCCGGCACGGCGTCGAGCTCGGAGGTGGGCGATGCGGTTCATGTCGTGGCAGTGGATCGAGCTTCTCGCTCGGACCCGTATCCTCTCCGTCGGCTCCAGCGATGACGGGTATGAGGGATTTCAGAGATCTCGTGTCACCTTCTGCTGAGCGCGACCCGTCGCGCGCTCCGGGTGGTTCTACCACGTTGAGTGGTCGTTTGCCACCCCTGACGGAGGTTCATCTCTGCGTCGCGCCGGTGTCACCCTCGGCCCCTAGCCTGGTCGGCATGGTCGATCCTGCTGTCAGCGCCCGCCAGCGCGCCTGGGCAGCCACCATGGGTGGTCACGGCGACACCGAGATCACGGTGGCCCACGCCGACAGCGTCGCTCGGGTCGACACCCCCGAGCTGCTCGATCGCCGGGCCCGCGAGGAGCGCGAGGCCGCGTGGCTGGCGACGGGGGCCACCCGGGCCGACGGCGCCGGTCATCGCGCCGTCGCCGAGGACCCCGACCCGGTGCGCACGTGCTTCGAGCGCGACCGCGACCGCATCCTGCACGGTGCCACCGCCTTTCGCCGCCTGGCCGGCAAGACGCAGGTGTTCATCTTCCCCGAGGACCACCAGCGCACCCGCCTCACCCACGCCCTCGAGGTCGCCCAGGTGGCCACGGCCATCGCCCGGGCCTGTCGGCTCAACGTGGCGCTCACCGAGGCCATCGCCCTCGGCCACGACTGCGGCCACGGCCCCGGCGGCCACGCCTCCGAGGACGCCTTCAGCCCCTACATCGACGGCGGCTACGACCACGCCGTCTGGGGGGCCGACGTGGTGCTGGCGCCGCTCAACCTGTGCGCGGAGACCCTCGACGGCATCCGCAACCACTCGTGGTCACGCCCCGCTCCGTCGACCCCCGAGGGCGAAGTGGTGTCGTGGGCCGACCGCATCGCCTACGTCTGCCACGACTTCGAGGACGCCGCCCACGTGGGCATCGTCGGGCCCGACATGGTGCCCGAGGTGGTCCGCGAGCGCTGCGGCCTCGAGCGCCGCGCCCAGCTCGACGCGTTCATCGGTGGCGTGATCGAGGCGGTCGCCACCACCGGCCGCATCGGCATGACCGCCCCGCTCGCCGAGGCGCTCGCCGAGTTCCGCCGGTTCAACTACGAGCACATCTACATGCGCCCCGCCTCGGTGGCCCAGGCCGACCAGGTCATCCGGGTGCTGCGGGCCCTGGTCGAGCACTTCGCCGACCGGCCCAACCGCCTCCCCCTCGACGGCGTCGAGCCCGACCACCGCCCGGGGGTCGACGCCGGTAGCCCCGAGGCCCAGCGCGAGGCCGTGACCTACGTGGGCGGCATGACCGACCGCTTCGCGTTCGCCACCGCCATCGCCGAGCTCGGCTGGGACCCCGAGCGGGTGCCCCGCGGCATCGACGTCCGCCGCTGACACCGGCACCGGCAGACGCTCGATCGACCCCGGGAACGACGACGGAGCGGCCCGTGGGCCGCTCCGGTCGGTGCTGCGGATGTGGGTGGGGCGAGGTGAGGCGCTACTCGGCCGGCAGGACGTCGACGAGCTTGCGGCCCTTGCGGGCGCCGAACTTCACCTTGCCGTCGGCCAGCGCGAACAGCGTGTCGTCGCCGCCGCGGCCGACGTTCTCGCCGGGGTGGATGCGGGTGCCGCGCTGGCGGACGATGATGGCGCCGGCGGTGACGGCACCGCCGTCGAACACCTTCACGCCGAGGCGCTTGGACTCCGAGTCGCGGCCGTTGCGGGTTGAACCGCCGCCCTTGGTCTTCGACATCTGGTCAGCCCTTCTCGATCTTGGTGATCTCGATGGTGGCGTAGCGCTGGCGGTGACCCCACCGCGTGCGCTGGTTCGACTTGTTCTTGTAGGTGAAGCCCGTGATCTTCGGCCCCTTGGTCTCGCCCACGACCGTGGCCGAGACGCTGGCGCCCCGGAGCTGGTCGGGTGTCGACAAGACGGTGTCGCCGTCGACGACGAGGACCGGCGTGAGCGTGACGTCGCCGTCGGCGCCGAGGCGCTCGACGTCGAGGCGCTGCCCCGGCTCGACCCGGTACTGCTTCCCACCGGTGGCAATGACTGCGTACATAGGGATGCGACTCTACTCTCCGGCGGTGCTCCGCCGCTACTCGGGTGGGATCAGTCGTCGAGGAGGGCCCGGTCGAGGACCAGGCCGCGCCCCTCGCACTCGGGGCACGTGGTGGCGAGCGACTCGAGCAGCCCCTCGCCGATGCGCTTGCGGGTCATCTCCACCAGACCGAGCTCGGAGATCTCGAACACCTGGGTGCGGGTCTTGTCGCGGGCCAGCGCCTCGCGGAACACCCGCACCACCTCGTCGCGGTTGGGCCGCGACTCCATGTCGATGAAGTCGATGACGATGATGCCGCCGATGTCGCGCAGCCGCAGCTGGCGGGCGATCTCGACCGCGGCCTCGAGGTTGTTGGCGAACACCGTCTCCTCGAGGCTCGACGAGCCGACGTTCTTGCCGGTGTTGACGTCGATGACGGTGAGCGCCTCGGTGTGCTCGATGATGAGCGAGCCGCCCGAGGGCAGCCACACCTTGCGGTCGAGGGCCTTGTGGAGCTGCTCGTGGACGTGGTGGCGCTCGAACAGCGGGAGGCCCTCGGCGTCGGCGTCGTAGCGCTCGACGCGCTCGGCCAGCGCGGGGGTGATGCTCGTGACGTAGTCGCTGATCTCGTCGAAGAGCCCGGGGTCGTCGATGACCACCGTGCGGTAGTGCTGGTTGAACTCCTCGCGGATGAACCGCACCGCCATGTCGGGCTCGCGGTAGAGCAGGGCCGGGGCGTTGGAGCGGGCCGCGAGGGCGGCGATGCGCTCCCACTGCGACACCAGCCGGGCGACGTCGCGCTCGATCTCCTCGGCGGTGACGTTCTCGGCGGCGGTGCGCACGATGATGCCGTGGGTGTCGGGCTTGACCCGGTCGAGGATGGACCGCAGGCGCTTGCGCTCGTTGTCGGG
>DATHSN010000006.1:0-17329 GCA_035464115.1 Acidimicrobiales bacterium
CAACGTGATCGCCACCCGCGCCGGGCACGTCGACGGCCCACCCGTGATGACCGGCTCGCACATCGACCCCGTGCGCACCGGCGGCCGCGACGACGGCAACCTCGGGGTGCTCGCCGGCCTCGAGATCATCGAGACCCTCCCGCGCGCCGGCATCACCACCGACCGGCCGCTGGCCGTGGGCTTCTTCACCAACGAGGAGGGCTCGCGGTTCGCCCCCGACATGATGGGCTCGCTCACCTACGTGGGTGGGATGACGGTCGACGAGGCCCGCGAGGTCACCGACGCCGAGGGCACGAGCGTCGGCGCGGAGCTCGATCGCATCGCCTACGCCGGCGCCCACCCGTGCCCGGGTCCCGCGCCCCACGCGTTCGTCGAGCTGCACATCGAGCAGGGCCCGGTGCTCGAGGCCGAGGCCCTCACCATCGGGGCGGTCACCGGGGTGCAGGGCATCTCGTGGCAGGAGATCACCATCGTCGGCCAGTCGAACCACGCCGGCACCACGCCCATCGCCCTGCGCCACGACGCCGGGTACGCGGCGGCGGCCATCACCACGTTCGTGCGCGACCTCGCCACCGAGATGGGCGGCCACCAGGTGGGCACCGTCGGTGTCACCCGGCTCCACCCCGATCTCGTGAACGTCATCGCCGCGACGGCCACCCTCACCGTCGATCTGCGCAACACCGACGGCGAGCTGCTCCACCAGGCCGAGGCCCGCCTGGCCCGCTTCCTCGACGAGCTGGCCGAGCGCGAGGGCGTCACCATCACGTCGCGACCGCTCGCCCGGTTCGACCCGGTGGAGTTCGCCGACGAGGTCGTCGAGCGGGTCGAGGCGTGGGCCGAGCAGCTCGGCCTGGGGCACCGGCGCATGCCGTCGGGCGCCGGCCACGACGCCCAGATGCTCGCCCGGGTGTGCCCCGCCGGCATGGTGTTCGTGCCCAGCCACGACGGGATCAGCCACAACCCCCGCGAGCACACCAACCCGTCCGACCTCGAGGCCGGCGCCAACGTGCTGCTGCAGGTGCTGCTCGACCTCGCCACCCTCGACCCGGAGTAGCCATGGCCCGCGCCGTCACCGTCGCCGCCGCCCAGATGGGCCCGATCCAGCGCGACCACTCCCGCGCCGACGTCGTCGAGCGCCAGATCGGCCTGCTCCGCGACGCCCACGCACGGGGCGCCGAGCTGGTGGTGTTCCCCGAGCTGGCGCTCACAACCTTCTTCCCCCGCTGGTTCATGACCGACCCGGCCGAGATCGACGCGTGGTTCGAGACCGAGATGCCGTCGGCCGACACGAAGCCCCTCTTCGACGAGGCCGCCCGACTCGGCGTGGGCTTCTCGCTCGGCTACGCCGAGCTGGCCGACGAGGGCGGCGAGCGCCGTCACTACAACACCCAGATCCTCGTCGAGCGCGACGGCCGGGTCGTCGGCAAGTACCGCAAGGTCCACCTGCCCGGCCACGACGAGGACGAGCCGTGGCGCCGCTTCCAGCACCTCGAGAAGCGCTACTTCGACGTCGGCCCCGACGGCTTCGGTGTGTGGCGGGCGTTCGGCGGGGTGGTCGGCATGGCCATCTGCAACGACCGCCGCTGGCCCGAGACCTACCGGGTGCTCGGCCTGCAGGGCGTCGAGCTGGTGCTCATCGGCTACAACACGCCGGTCCACAACCCGCCCGCCCCCGAGCACGACCGCCTCGGCGACTTCCACAACCACCTGGTGATGCAGTCGGGCGCCTACCAGAACGGCACGTGGGTGGTCGGCGTCGCCAAGGCCGGCGACGAGGAGGGCGTCCCCATGATCGGCGGGTCGGCCATCATCGCCCCCACCGGCGAGATCGCGGCCCGCTGCGTCACCGAGGGCGACGAGGTGGCGGTGGCCCGCGCCGACCTCGACCTGTGCACCTCGTACAAGCAGAGCGTGTTCGACTTCGCCCGCCACCGCCAGATCGAGCACTACGGGCGCATCACCGCCCAGCGCGGCGCCACTCCACCGCCGGAGGCCTGAGCGCGGCGGCTCTCAGGTCAGCGCGACGAGCAGCTCGGTGCCGGCGTCGAGCGCCCGTTCGACGCCGTCGGGGGCGAGCCCGGCGGTGACGGTCTCGTAGCGAGTGTCCCAGCCGGGCTCGGCGAAGTGCTCGGCGCGGGGCAGGTAGCGCAGGTGGGCGTTGGCCAGCCCCACCACGAACGCCCGGTCGTGGCCGGCGCGGCGGCGCCACTCGGCGCCGACCGCCACCAGCGCCTCACCGGGCAGGGCGAGCAGGTCGAGGCCACCGAGGCGCAGCACCTGCACGGGCGCGGTGACGGGCGCGGCCGGCGCGCGGCGCCGGAGCCGGGCGGTGAGCCCGAGCCAGTAGCAGCAGGCGACCATGAGCCGCCGCATCTCGGCCTCGTCGAGGTCGCGGTCGACCACGACGCGCGACGCCGCGGCCCACAGCGCGCCCGGGGCCACCCGCTCGGCGAACCCCTCACCGAGGTGCTCGGTCAGCACGGCGGTGCTCTCGGCGAGGCGGACGGCGGCCGCCGCGTCGTCGAGACCACCGTGGTTGGGGGTGAGCGACAGGTCGATCCGGGCGGCGCCGACCGGCGTGGGCTCGGTGGGCGTGGCCCGTACCGCGGCGACCACGCGGACCACCTCGTCGGCCAGGCGGCCGCCGACCGAGAGCGCGTCGAGCCACGAGCCGCCGCAGTAGCCGCGAGGGTCGAGCGCATCGCGGCGGGGACTGGTGAACGGGACCACGTCGCCCTCGGTGGTGTTCACGAACGCGGCGATGGCGCCGGTGCGATCGGCCACGAGGCGCTTGGCGACACCCGGATAGTCGGCCGAGACCGCCGGGTTGTCCCATCCCATCGTGGTGGGGTGGCAGCCGGCGCCGAACAGCACCACCAGCGGCTCGCCGGTGCCCGCGTCGTCGGCGACGAGCACGGGGACCCGACGGTCGACCTGGTCGGGGTCGTCGGGGCGCCACCGGTTGAACCCGAGCTCGGCGTCGCCGACCCCGCTGCGCAGCACGGCCGGACGGGTGGTGGTCACCGCCGCCATCGCCACGTCGACCAGGGCGGCCACCAGGCGCTCGGTGTAGGCCGCCACGCCCGGCGCGCTGCCACTCGGGTCGAACGGCACCGGTCCCGAGTGGGTGTGCGAGGCGGCCACGCACACCTGCGTGGCCGTGAGTCCGGTGCGCCGGCCGACCTCGGCGGTGACGGCGTCGGCCACGGGCGCGGGCACCGCGATGAGGTCGGCGGTGACGAGCAGGACCCGGCCGGAGCCGTCGGTGACGTGGACCGCCACCGCCTCGACCGGGTCGTGCACCTCGGTGGCGGGCTCGGTCCGCTGCCCGAAGCCGCCGAGCATCACCGGCGCGGCGGGCGTGATGTCGAGACGGGCAGCACCGACCTCGGTGGGTGTCATGGCGACATCCTCGCGCCCGGGCGGGGGAGCGCGGCGAGGGCCCGGGGCGGCGCATCGCCCCGGGCCCTCGTGCTGCGACGGACCGGCCCTACAGGCCGATCGACTCGTCGATGTACTCGTTGGTGACCAGGTCGTCGGGCGTGACGCCCTCACCGACGCCGGCGGCGGCGATGTAGTCGTCGATCACCTTCTGGATGCGGTCGATGTCGAAGTTGCCGAGGGTGGCGTCGGGGCCGTTGCCCACCAGGCCGAGGTCGAGCTGCTGCTCGATCGACCAGTTGGCGAGATCGGTCTCGTAGACCCAGCCGGTGTCGTAGGCCTCGACCAGCTCGATGATGAGCTCGTTGGTGGTGGTCGGGTCGGCGACGTAGTCGACGACGGACTGCTGGACGACGGGCACGAAGGCCTCCCAGCACGCCGCGTTCTCGTCGATGACGTCGGGTCGACCGGCGAGCGGCGCGGCGTAGACCTCCCAGCCGGCGTCGTGGATCAGCTGGAACGAGACCGGCTTGCCCCAGTCCTCGAAGACGTTCTCGTAGAGGTAGGGCTCAGCGGAGGCGAAGCCCTGCTGGGCGATGGAGCCGCCCTCGGTGATGAACCGGGCCGGGGTGCCGTCGTAGGAGCCGTCGATCTGCGACTCGACGATGATGTCGTTGCCCACCAGGTAGTCGAGGTACACGGCCGGGCCGAACACGTTGATGAGCGTGTCGTCGGGGAGGTCGGCGATGGTCTCGGCGTCGAAGGTCTCGGGGTCCCACATGATGATCTGCGGGTTGATCTCGAGCGGGGCGACGATGGCCTTGGTGGGGTTGTCCTCGAAGTTCTGGATCGCCTCGTCGGTGGACACGTAGCCCAGGTGGATGCTCTGGTCCTGGTACATCTGCGCCGTCACCTGCTGGAAGCCGATGGCCGGGCCGCCGATGCGGATCTCGATGTCGACGCCGGTCTCGGCGCCACCCGCCACCAGCGGGCCGGTGACGACCTTGGCGTCGGTGTCGATCTCGTAGCCCTCGCCCACCATCTGGTAGAGGGCGCCGTGCTCGGCCTGGGGGTTCCAGTCGGTCTGGATGATGATCGGGCTGGGGCAGATGTCGCCGAGCGCCACCGCTGCGTCGCCACCCTCATCGCCGCCGTCGTCGCCGCCCTCATCGCCTCCGGCTGCGGTCTCTTCGGTGGTGTCGTCGCCGTCGGCGGCGTCGTCGTCGTCGCCGCACGCAGCCGCGATCAGACCGAACGCCATCAACAGCGCGAGGAGCTTGGACCAACGGGATCTACGCATGTGCCCTCCAGGAATCGGAACAGGGTCGTGCGGCGGGGCGCCGCGGTGGGTGGGGAACGTGGGCGGCCAGCGGGCCGCAGGCGTCAGTGGTCGCGCGCCTGCTCGTGCCAGTGGCCGATGACCCGCTGCTGCAACCAGCCGAAGAACCAGAACACGACGATGCCGAGCAGCGAGGAGAGGATGATGGCGGCGAACAGCTCCTCGGACAGGAGCCGGGCCCGGTAGCGGTCGATGAGCTGGCCGATGCCGGGCTGGCCCTGCCGGAAGAAGAAGTCGCCGACGATGGCGCCGATGACCGCCAGGCCGGCCGAGATGCGGAAGCCGGTGAAGATGGCGGGGAGGGCGGCGGGGAACTGCAGCTTGCGCAGGCGGGTGAGCCGCGAGGCGCCGTGCAGGGTCATGAGGTCGTGTTGGCCCCGCTCGGCCGACAGCAGACCGAACAAGGTGTTGGTGACGATCGGGAACAAGGCGATGATCACGCAGACGATCACCCGCGACGTGAAGCTGAACCCGAACCAGAACCCGAGCAGCGGCACGAGGGCGAGGATCGGCACGGCCTGCAGCGCCACCGCGTAGGGGAACAGCGACCGCTCGATCCAGCGGGCCTGGCTCATGGCCACCGCGAGGGCCATGCCCAACACGATGGCGACGGCGAGGCCCACGAACGCCACCTGGGCCGACAGCCACAGGGCCTCGAGCATCTCGACGAGGTTCTCCCACTCGAGGAAGCCGACCGCGAGCACCTCGTGGGGCGCCGGCATCAAGAAGCGGCGGCTCTCGTCGAGCAGGACGTAGGTGACGAAGTACCAGGCGCCCAGCGCGAGCAGCGAGACGACCAGGGGCGGGAACGCGTTGCGCAGCCCGACGACGAGGCGGTGGGGCGTGCCCTTCGGGGGCAGGTCGAGCGGCCCGGTCTCACCGGGCGGCGTGGGGGTGTCGAGCTCCTCGACGTGGTGGTGCTCGAGGTCGTCGTGGGTCGTGGCGATGGGCCCCTGGATGCTCACGTGTAGGCCCCCCGCAGGCTGGCGGACACCTGTCCGGCCAGCTCGGCGAACTCGGGCTCGAACCGCAGCTCGGGGGGCCGGGGATACTCGAACGGCACGGTGAAGTCGCCCACGATGCGCCCGGGGCGGGCCGACATGACGAGCACCCGCGTGGAGAGGAACACCGCTTCGTAGATCGAGTGGGTGATGAACAACCCGGCGAAGCCCTCGAGGGCGAAGAGCCGGAGCGCCTCCTCGTTGAGCCGCTCGCGGGTGATCTCGTCGAGTGCGCCGAACGGCTCGTCGAAGAGGAACACCGGCGGTTTCAAGGTGAGCGACCGGGCCAGCGAGACCCGCATGCGCATGCCGCCCGAGAGCATCTTGGGGTAGTGGCGCTCGAAGCCCGAGAGCCCGACGGTCTCGATGGCGGCGGCGGCGAGCTGGCGGCGCTCGGCCTTGGGGATGCCGTGCAGCTCGGCGAGCAGCTCGACGTTGGCCTGCACGTTGCGCCACGGCATGAGCGTGGCGTCCTGGAACACGTAGCCGACGTTGTCGCGGTCGACCTCGACCGAGCCGGCGGTCTCGCGGTCGAGTCCCGAGGCCAGGCGCAGCAAGGTCGACTTGCCGCAGCCCGAGGGGCCCACGACGGTGACGAACTCGCCCGAGCTCACCGAGAACGAGACCCCGTCGAGGGCGACCGTGCCGTCGGGGAAGGTCTTGCCGACGTCGCGGAAGGCGAGCTTGGGCGGGCCGGCGGCGGCCGCCCCGACTGCTGGCGCCGCCTCAGCGGTCGTGGGGTCGCTCATCGCTGGGCTCCCGAGAGGCGTCGAGGTGGCCGGCGGGCCGTGCAGCACGGTCATCGGAGGGCGACTGTACGAACCGGCTGTGCCTGCGTCGTGTCCACGAGATGAATGGAATGTTTCGAGACGCTAGCCGGCCGCCAGGCACGGTTCAGCCCCGCCCGAGCTCGACTCGCTGCTCGACGCGGGCGACGACACGGCCGCGGTGGACGACGATGCGGTCGGCGGGAGCCACCGCGATGGCCTCGCGCACGTTGGTCGAGCCGATGGCGAGCAGCTCGGCGGGGGCGCCGACGGCCACCTCGACCGGTTCGAGGCCCAGCGCGGCGCGCGAACCCGCGGTGATCGACGCGAACGCCTCGTCGGGGTGGAGGTGGCCGGCCATCACGAGCAGCGCCGCCGTCTCGAGCGGGTCGGACCGGCCGACCGCGCAGAACGGGTCCTGGACGTTGTCGGCCCCCCCGGCGACGGTGACCCCGGCATCGAGCAGCGGCCGCAACCCGGTGAGGCCCCGGGGCGCCGACTCGACGACCCCCCGGGCCTGCAGGAACAGGTTGGTCTGGGGCAGGGTGACCACGGCGACGCCGGCGGCGGCCACCTCGGCGGCGATCTCGCGCTGGACCGCCTCGGGTTGCACGCCGAGGCTCACGCAGTGGCTGGCCGTGGCGCCCCGGTCGAAGCCGGTCTCGGCGACGCGGCGGGCCAGGTCACGCAGGCCGAGGACAGCGGGGTCGAGGGTCTCGTCGACGTGGAGGTCGAGTGGCAGCCCGGCCTCCCCGGCGGCGTCGAGGCAGATGTCGAGGCACCCGAGCGGGTCGGGGTCGAGGTGGGGGCAGCCGCCCACCACGTCGACGCCCGCGGCGATGGCCGCGTGCAGCGCGGCCCGGTTGCCGGCGCCCTCGGCACCGGTGGTGGGCGTGGACACCAGCGCCACCAGCTGCAGGTCGACGAGGCCCCGCAGCTCCTCGCGGAGCCCGACGAGGGCCTCGACGCCGAGGGTGCCGAGGGTGGCGTGGACGTCGACGTGGGTCCGGATGGTGGTGCACCCGTTGGCGAGCGATGCGAGCGCGGCGCGCCGGGCCCGGTCGGCGATGTCGGCGGCGGTGAGGTTGCCGAGGTTGGCCACCCACGCGTCGATGGCGGCCATGAGGTCGCCGGGCTCGCTCGGCACCGCGTCGGCCGACAGCGCCTTGTCGAGGTGGGCGTGGGGCTCGGCGGGGGCGGGGACGAGCAGACGGCCGTCGAGCTCGACGACCTCGTCGCCGTCGGCGGGAGTGAGCACCCCGGCGGGCTCGACCGCGGCGATGCGCTCGCCGACGACGCGCACGTCGACCAGGCGCCCGTCGGCCAGTCGGGCGGACCGCAGCAGCATCGTGGGCGTGATCAGCCGAGCAGCGGAGCGACCTGCTCCGCGTAGCGGCTCATCTGCTCCTCGGTGGTGGTGTAGGTGTCGCCCGGGAAGTTGGGGAACAGCGTGAGGTTCTCGAGGCCGAGCTCGTCGCGGTAGAAGGCGATGCCCTCGGCCACCTCGTCGGGCGTGCCCACGATCCACGTCTTGTTCTCGATCGACTGCTCGAGGGTGGGGATGAGCCCGGGGGCGGCCGGCTTGCCGCCCTCGCCCATGTAGCCCCGGCTCCAGCCGTAGGGCCCGAGGAACTTCCAGAACTCGTCGTGGCCGTCGCGGGCCGACGCCACCGCGGCCTCGTGGGTGTCCTCGATGCGCACGTTGAGCACCAGCATGCGCTTCTCGCCCTGCTCGAGCGCCCCGTGGTGCTCGGTGTGGATCTCCTCGTAGCGCTCCCAGAAGCGCTTGATGAACGAGTGGTGCTGGAGCCAGAACACCGCGCCCCAGCCCTTCTTGGGCACGAGCTCGAGGGTGGGGGGCGAGGTGACGGCCTGCCAGATCTCGTAGGGGTACAGCGGGCGGGGCACGAGGGTGAGGGTCTCGACGAAGCCGCCGCGATCGGGGATGCCGGGCGGCGGGAACTCGTAGATCTCGCCCTTGTAGGAGAACTGCTCGTTCTCGAACGCGGCGAGCACGACCTCCATGGCCTCGTCGAACTGCCTGCGGTTGAGGTCGTCGGCGGCGGCCTTGTCGGGGTTGTCGAAGCTGCCGATCTGGGTGCCGAGCGACTGGGCCTCACGGGGCACCGTGCCCCGCCCGACCCCGAGGATGCCCCGCCCACCCGAGATGTTGTGCAGCGTGGCGAAGTCCTCGGCGAGCTTGAGCGGGTGCCACTGGCCGACGATGTTGAACATGGTGCCGATGCGCAGCCGGCTGGTGCGCTGGGACAGGATCGCCCCGAAGAGGATGCCGTTGGGGACGACCTCGTAGCCCTCGTACTGGAAGTGGTGCTCGGTGAGCCAGTAGCTGTCGAAGCCGCACCGCTCGGCGTGGACGCCGACGTCGAGCATGCGCTCGGCGGCGTGCCACATCTCCTTCTGGGTGTAGCGACGGTCGGTGGGCGCGGGCGGCCCGGCCGACGCGTCGTCCATCTCCACCCCGCCGAAGCAGAACACTCCAGTGCGCATGTCGGGGAACGTTAGGGGGTCGGTGACCGGGGCACCCGATCGGGCGCGTTGCCAGCGCGTGAACGGTGCCAGCGCGTGAACGTCGATCAGTCGGCGACGACCCGGTCGCGCCCCGCGGCCTTGGCGCGGTAGAGGCGCTGATCGGCGCGGCGCAAGAGACCGTCGAGGGTGTCGTCGGGCTTCCAGCAGGCCACGCCGACGCTGACGGTCAGCTGCACCGGCGGGCCGGCGGTCTCCACCCGCAGCTCGGCGGTGGCGCCACGGAGCCGCTCGGCGAGCTGCACCGCCCCCTCGGCGTCGGTCTCGGGCAGGAGCACCGCGAACTCCTCCCCACCGAGGCGGGCGAAGCGATCGGTGGTGCGCAGGACCTCACCGCACGCGACGGCGAAGGCGCGCAGCACACGATCGCCCGTGGCGTGCCCGTGGGTGTCGTTGACCCGCTTGAAGTGGTCGAGGTCGAGCATGAGCAGCGACAGGTCGCGACGATGGCGGGCGCTGCGGACGATCTCCTCGGAGGCGAGGGCGAGGAACCGCCGGCGACTCAGGGCGCCGGTGAGGTCGTCGGTGTCGGCCAGGCGGTGCAGCTCGGCCTCGGCCCGGAGCCGCTCGGTGACGTCGGTGACGATGGCCAGATCGAGGGCCCGGTTGGCGACCCGCACCCGCGTCGAGCGGATCTCGACGTCGCGCAGCTCGCCGCTGGCCAACCGCTGGCGCTCGTCGATGATCACCTGCCCGGTCTCGCGGATGGCGTCGACCCGTCGGCGCAGCGCGTCGGCGTCGAGCGTGGTGAGCGCGTGCAGCGGCATCCCGGCGAGCTCGGCGCGGGGGTAGCCGTAGAACTGGGCGGCGGCGGCGTTGGCCGCCTCGATGACGAGGGTGGCCGGATCGATGAGGTACATCACCGCCGAGTTGTCCTCGAACAGGTCGCGGAAGAAGGCCTCGCGCTCGGCGAGGCGCACCCGGTCGTGGTCGCGCTCGAGGGCGACGCCCAGCACCGACGCGGCGCGCCCGAGCCACGACCGCAGGTCGGCGTCGACGTCGCGAGCGGTCGACCAGGCGACGGTGAGCATCCCCACCAGGCGGTCGTCGACCCGCAGGCCGACCGAGGCGGCGACGGCGGGCACCACGGCCTCGACCGAGCCGATCTCCTCGAGCGCGGCGTGACCATCGGCCAAGACCACCGGCGCGTGGCCCTCGCCGACCGCGCCCACCCACGTGGGGACCGTCCCCACGGCGACGGTCTCGCCCGTGGCGACCCGACCACCGCGGTGCGAGGCCCGCGGCCCGACCCAGCGCGACCGGGCCACGAGCTGGTCGGCCGACGGGTCGACCTCGTGGACGGTCACCAGATCGGCGTCGATCGTGCGGCCGAGGTCGGCGAGCGCGCTGACGACGATCTCGCCGACCCGACCGGGTCGGGCCCCGAGCAGGTGGCGGGCCAGGTCGACGAGCAGATCGAGGCGACCGATGTCGCGCAGCGCGGCGAGCTCGGCCCGGCGCCGCCAGCCGACGTCGCGCACGGTGAGCACCACCTGGCGCTGCGGTCCCTCGCCGAGCGGGCCGCCGAACACCTCGACCCAGACGAGCGACCCGTCGCCGCGCACCAACCGCAGCGACACCGGCACCGTCGACGAGCCCGAGAACAGCGCCTGGAGGCGGTCGGCGGCGTCGATGCGGTCGGGCTCGTGGACGGCCTCGAGGGCGCTGCGTCCGAGCAGATCCGACGCCGGTCGTCGCAACAGGGTGTCGACGGCCGGGTTCACCCAGGTGACCACCATCCGGGCGTCGACCACCGCGACGAGGTCGAGGACGGCGTCGAGCACCGCCCCGCTGTCCGCGCCGGTTGTGCTCACGCGACGGCTCCTCCCCACGATGGTGCGCGCCGACGCGCGCCATCTGTCGCAGAGTGTGGCGCGCCGGAGCCACGGGGGCACGGGCCGATGGCCCCGATCCGCGCAGTTTTCGGACCCTCGACCGGGGGTAGCGGGCCGGGGTGACCGACTCCGTGGAGGAACCATGACCGCTCGTGACCATGCCCGCGCCGAGCGCGCCGACCGGCGGGACGAGGTGCCGACCCAGGAGGTGGCGGTCAACGCCTACCGCACCGACGGCGCGCTGGTCCTCGTGGCCCCGATGCCGGGGGTGACCGCGAGCGACGTCGAGATCCGCATCGACGGCCCAGAGGTCCGCCTCTCGGCCGCGCTGCGCAGCGACGCGCCCAAGGACTACGTGCTCCACGAGTGGGACTACGGCGCCTACGAGCGGACGCTCGACGTCGGCGACGACTACGGCGAACCGATCGTCGCCACCCTCGGCAACGGCCAGCTCGTGGTGAGCCTGGCGCGGGGCGGGACCCGCGCGACGGGGCCCGTCGTGGTGCGCCCCACGCCCAAGCCCGAATGACCCCGTCCCCACGACCCGCCGCCGATGGATACGCTCGGTCGAACCCGGGTACCCGGTGCCCGCCGTCGGCCGAGGAAGGATCGGATGGACCTGAGCATGTCGATCGACGACGGCTCCGCCACCTTGCGGGTGGCCGGTGAGGTCGACGCCCACAACTGCGACCAGCTCTCGGCGGCCGTCGATGCCGCGGGGGCCGGCGCGCTGCGCCACCTGGTCGTCGACGCCTCCGAGCTCGAGTTCATCGACTCATCGGGCATCAGCGCGCTGTTGGCGCTGCGCGAGCGCGTCACCGACCACGGCGGCGAGTTCGAGCTGCGCGACCCCACCCCGGCCGTGCGCCGGGTCATCGAGATCACGGGTCTGCTCGACACGTTCGGCGTGGCCTGACCGCCCCGGAGCGCCACGCGCGCCCCGGGAGCGGGTGGGCACGGGATCAGTCGATGCGGCCCTCACCCTCGACCTCGGCGCCGCGCTCCATGGCCTCCTTGTAGGCCTCGGCGGTGCGCTCGTCGGGCTCGCCGTGCTCCTCGGCCAGGCGGGCCTCGTGCTCGGTCGGCGGTCGATCGGCGCGGCCGTGGATGTTCGCCTCTTCGGCCTCGGTCTTGCGGGTCTCGTCGCTCACCAGCTTGTCGGTGGGGTCGGCCATGGGCCCTCCTCGTCGGGTCGGGACGACCAGGTGGTCGTCACCGGCGGTCGACGGCGCGCTACCCGGACCCGCACCCGCGAAACCGAGCGTGGCCGGGCGACGACCGGGCCGCCACGCGCCACACTGGGATCAGGATCCCCGAGAGGAGCCCCGTGACCGAAGATCCGGTGACCCTGCTCGTCCCCGCCTCCACCGAGCACGTGCGCCTGGCGCGCGTGCTGGCGGCCACCGCGGCCGATGATGCCGGGTTCGACTACGAAGAGGTCGAGGACCTCCGCATCGCCGTCGACGAGCTGTGCTTCGCGCTGCTCGACGCCGGCGACGCCGACGGCCGCCTCGAGCTCGTCCTCGTGCAGAGCGACGGCGCCATCGAGCTGAGGGGCTCCTGCGCGTACCGGACCGCCCCGTCGGGCGCGCCGCGCCTCGAGGAGCTCACCGAGCACATCTTGTCGGTGGTGGTCGACGAGCACGAGATCGGCCTCGAGGGCGACGTGGGCCGCTTCGTCCTGCGGAAGCGACGCGTATGACCGACGCTGCGGAGGGCGTCGACCCCCGCTTCGCCGAGTACCGACGATCGCACGACCGTCGGGTGCGCAACGCGCTCATCGAGGACCACCGCTACATCGCCGACCGGGCGGCGCGGCGGTTCCCGAACCGCACCTTGTCGCCCGACGACGTCCACCAGGTCGCCTACCTCGGGCTGTTGAAGGCCGTGGAGCGCTTCGATCCCGAGCGGGGGGTGAAGTTCACCACCTTCGCCGAGCCCACCATCTCGGGCGAGCTCAAGCGGCACTTCCGCGACCACGCGTGGGACGTGCGCGTGCCCCGCCGGGCCCACGACCTGCACCAGGCGGTGAAGCGCACCGCCGAGGACCTCGTGTCGGAGCTGGGGCGCTCGCCGACCATGCGCGAGATCGCGGCGCGCATGGGGGTCAGCCCCGACGACGTGGCCATGGCCGCCGAAGCCGACCGGGCCCGGAGGGCCAAGTCGCTGTCGGCCCCGGTGGGCGACGACGACGGCGGCGGGGCCACCGTCGGCGACCGCATCGGCGTCGACGACCCCGCCATCGAGGTGGTGGCCGAGAAGCTCACGGTGCGCGAGCTGGTCGCCGACCTGCCCGAGCGCGAGCGCGAGATCATCCGGCTGCGCTTCGAGGAGCGCCTGTCGCAGTCCGAGATCGGCGAGCGGGTCGGCATCAGCCAGATGCACGTGTCGCGCCTGTTGCGCCGGACCCTCGGCGAGCTGCGCGCCAAGGTGCACCCCGAGCTGGCCGACGACTGACGGCGGTTTCGCCGCGGGCGACCCGGGTAGGCGCAGAGGCGTCATCCCCCATGCCCGAGGAGGCTCCCCGTGGCCCAGACCTACACCGTTCCCGGTCTCGATCCGTCCGCAGCAGAGAAGGTGGCGTCGATCCTCCAGGATCGCCTGAACGCGCTCATCGACCTGCAGCTCACGCTCAAGCACATCCACTGGAACGTGGTCGGGCCGACGTTCATCGGCGTGCACGAGATGCTCGACCCACAGGTCGACGCGGTGCGGGCCATGACCGACGAGATCGCCGAGCGGATCGCCACCCTCGGCGCCGAGCCCATCGGCACACCTGGCTTCGTGGCCGGGCACCGCACGTGGGACGACTACGACATCAAGCGAGCACCGGTGCAGGAGCACCTCACGAAGCTCGACGAGGTCTACACCGGGGTCATCACCGACCACCGCGGCACCATCGCCACGTTCGAGGACCTCGACCTGGTGAGCCAGGACATGTTCATCGCCCAGTCGGCGCAGCTCGAGATGTTCCAGTGGTTCGTTCGCGCCCACCTCGAGGACCGCGGCGGCAACATCAGCCGCTGATCCGCCGCTCGCAACCGCCAGCACCGCTCCGCCCCGGCCCGCGCCGGGGCGGAGCCGCGCCCGCCCACCGTTTGCGACGATGCCTCGCGGGTAGCCGACGCCCATGGTGACGCAGTCGACATCGACCCCCACCGAGCCGACACCGGGTGATCCGCCCTCGCCGCTCCCCGACCCGATCCCGACGCCGCCGCCGATCCCCCCGGACCCGACCCCGACGCCGCCGCCGATCCCCGGCCCGATGCCCGAGCCCGGACCCGGACCCGGACCGGCACCCCAGCCGCCGCCGCCCATCGAGCCCCAGTTCGAGTAGGCCAGTTCGAGTAGGGCGGCCGGCGCCGGCGGGTCAGCCCGCCCTGCGGCAGGCCCGGACCACGGTGCGGCCGCGGTCCCGCCTCACCTCGACGTGGTCGCACAGGGCGTTCACGATGCCCAGTCCGCGGCCCCGGCTCGACCGGGGACCGGGGAGGCCGACGGCGGGGCCCAGCTCGAAGCCGCCACCGTCGTCGGTGACCTCGATCTCGATCGTGTGGTCGGCCGCAGCGGCGGACACGCCGACCCGGCTCCCGTCCTCGGTCGACGCCTCGATGGCGTTGGTGACCAGCTCGGTCACCACGAGCACCATGTCGTCGATCAGCCTCCGGTCCGCCTGCAGGTCACGGAGCCAGCAGGCGAGCAGGTGGCGCACGGCCGGCACCGCGTCGGTGCGGGCCACGACGTCGACGCCGAGGTCGACCTCCCCGTGGCCGTCGAGGCCCACCGGTGGGGGCTCCGCCAGACGAGCGGGGGCAGGTGTCACTGGGCCGAGCCCGAGGTCTCGAGATGGCGCAGCACCTCGGCATCGGCCACGGTCGCCTCGGGCCCGTAGTTGGCGACGAGGACGCCGGCGGCTCCGCACGACGCGCACCGCATCGGGACGATCGCCAGCATGTCGGAGGGGTCCGAGGCCCCTTCGAGGCGACGGATGTCCCCCGCCGCGATCTCGCGAGCGGGGAGCGACGCGCGGCACGTCAGGCACCGCACCGAGCCGTCGGCATCGGCGTCGAACTGGGCGGTGAACCCGTCGGCCTCGAGGTCTCGCAACATCTCCAGCAGCGGGCTGTCGACCGGGGCGGAGATCGGCTGGTCCTTCTCGGGCGCCATGGGAAGCCTCGTGGTTCGACGGTCTCAGGCTCGTCTCCGCTACCCCGGGAGCGCATCGCAAAACGAAAATGGGCCACCAGACCTATCTTTCGGCGGCCCGGCGGCGATCACTCCTTCGACAGTCGTCTGGAGGCTCGATGGACGAGCGCCGCATCGGCCGCCGGGTCCAGCTGGGCGGCCTCACCATGGAGGTGACCGTGCCGGCGCCGGCGCGGCGCCGGTTCCGTCGTCCCGGCGGCCCCACGGTGCACGTCATGGACGTGATCGACCTGTCGGTGTCGGGAGCGCTGGTCGAGGGGCCCGACACCGAGGGGCTGGGCCACGGCACCGTGGTGCCGATCCGGCTCGAGGGCCGGGAGGGTCTGGTCCGGATCCGGCGGGTCCTGCGTGACGAACAGGCGCAGCGCTCCCGCTACGGCATCGAGTTCATCGAGACCGACCCGGAGCTGCGCCTCCAGATCGACACCCTGATCGGCCGGGCCCTGCACCCCGATGGCGAGCCCCGCTGGCACGAGCTGCACGACGGGTGAGGCGGTTTTCGGCCCAGGCGCCGACCCGGTAGTGTTGCGGGGTCACACCCAGCGCTCGTAGCTCAATTGGATAGAGCATCTGACTACGGATCAGAAGGTTGGGGGTTCGAGTCCCTCCGAGCGCGCTGGACCTCTCCGCCACGGGCCGCACCACTCTCCGGTTTCGCGCTGGTTAGCGGTGGTGGACGAGCGTGTCGGCCGTGCTGCTGCGCCGCCTGATCCTCGGTTGGTTCGCCCTCGCCGTCGTCCTCGTCCTCGGCGGGTGCTCGGGCGACGACTCGTCGACCTCGTCACCCGACCCGACCGATGTGCCGTCGACCGAGGTGCCCACCGATGAGACCGTCGCCCCGGTCTCCGAGACGCCGGACGGTGTCGGAACCGAGCACCTCGGTGACGGGGTCACCGTCGACGTGTCGCTGATCACCCGCGGCGGGATCGACTTCGATCCCAACCAGGACGTCGAGTTCGTCGTCATGGTGAGCATCGAGGGCCTCGAGGAGGAGGTGGTGGTCAGCCTCGACGGTCTCCACTCGTTCGGCACGACCGAGCAGGAGGTCACCGCCGATGTGCTCCGCGACCCGGACTCGTTCACCGATGGTGCCCTCATCGAGGCGGTCCCGTCCGGCCAGTGGTGGAGCTCCGCCGAGCTCGGCGCCCACGAGGTCAGGCTCAGCGGCACGATCGCACCGACAGGTGGTGGACCCGAGCTGACGTTCTCCCGCCAGATCGGATTCGACGTCACCGCGGCCGGTCCGGCCTTCACGACCCCCGAGATGTTCCACGACGGGGCGCTCGCCGTCGACCTGCCCCGCCGCTGGATCGTGATGGAGCGCGGCGACGCGATCGGCCGCTACGCCGAGGGCGAGGGCACCCCCGCCCAGATCGATCTCGGGGTCGACGACGCCCAGATGCTCGTCGACCTGGGCGGGCGCGGAAGCCAGCTCACCGTCTTCCGGCTCACGCGCCCGCTGCTCCTCCCCGATCCGGAGGTGCTCGTCGACCAGCTCCCGGCGATCGTCGGTCCGGGCGAGTTCTCCGAGCCCGAGGCGGCGACGGTCAGCGGCTTCGACGCCACCCGCCTCGCCGGCACGGTCAACGGACTCGACGGCACCTGGGACCTGCTCCGGGTCGGCGACGAGTACCTGATGATCCGCACCACCGGCGACGGCACGCCAGAGGCCCGCGCCGAGGCCGACCTCGTCCTCGCATCGCTCCGCCTCGATGCTGCCGCCTTCCCCCGGCTCACCCACGTCATCGACTCGTCGTTCTGGATGACCGGTGACGACGGCCTCGAGTACTTCACCATCGACTACCTCATCCCCGCCGACTGGCGCCAGGTCGAGGCCGAGCGCGGGCTGCGCTTCGCCGATCCGGTCGATGCCACACGGGTCGACCTGTTGAACTTCGCCTTCGACGGCCCGATCGACGCCTTCATCGACCAGGCCATGCCCCAGACGGGGCCGGACGACGAGGTGGAGCGGTCGCTCGATCAGGTGGACGGGGTCGATCGGGCCACCGTTCGGATCGTCTCCCGAGCCGAGTCGGTGGCGATCGTCGCGTTCAGCGACGGCGCCTGGGTGCAGGTCGTGATCGCCGCCGACGCCAGCGGCGACCCCGACATGGACCTGCTCGATGCCATCGCCGCATCGGTCCGCCCCGTCGGACCGCCGGCGGCCTGACGGTTGCGTCGGTGTGCGGCACCCAGCAGGTGAGGCATCGCTGGGGTCAGCGGGCGGCGACGGGTTCCACCCCTCGCGCTGCG
>DATHSN010000007.1:0-15250 GCA_035464115.1 Acidimicrobiales bacterium
GCTGGGGTGGGCGCACCCGCCCGACGCCGCCGCCGTGGCCCGCGTGCTGGCGGTCGCCGCCGGCGCGGCCCGCGCCGCCGACCTCCTCGACGGCTGGCGGGTCACCCGATCGGCAGGGCGTCTCACCTACGTCGCGCCCCCGCCCGACGCCGGCGGTCCCGACGACCGCTAGGGTCGCCGGTCGATGGCCGAGCCTCCCGAACCCCGGACCGCCCCGGCGACCCACCCCGACATCGGTGCCGTCCTCGTCACCGAGGACCAGCTGCGGGCCAAGGTGTCCGAGCTCGGGGCCCGGATCACCGCCGACTACGCCGGGAAGGCCCCGCTGCTGGTCGGGGTGCTGAAGGGCGCGTTCGTGTTCATGAGCGACCTCGCGCGCGCCGTGGACCTCCCCATCGAGTTCGACTTCATGGCGGTGTCCTCGTACGGCTCGTCCACCACGAGCAGCGGCGTCGTGCGCATCGTGAAGGACCTCGACCTCGACCTCGCCGACCGCGACGTGATCCTGGTCGAGGACATCGTCGACAGCGGGCTCACCCTCAACTACCTGCGCAAGAACCTGCAGGCCCGCCACCCGGCGTCGCTCGAGGTGTGCGCCTTGTTGGTGCGCGAGGGCGTCGACCCCGACGAGGTCGGGTTGCGCTACACGGGCTTTCGGATCCCCTCCGACTGGGTGATCGGCTACGGGCTCGACGTGGGGGAGCGGTGGCGGCAGCTCCCCTACGTGGCGATCTACGCCGGCGAGCAGCTGGGGTGACCTGCGGGTCGGTCCCCGGGGGCCACCGGTAGCCTGACCCGATGCCCGACCGGCCGCTCGTGATGGGGGTCCTCAACGTCACCCCCGACTCGTTCTCCGACGGCGGTCGCTTCACCGACCCCGCCGTCGCGGTCGACCACGCCCGCGCCATGGTCGCCGAGGGCGCCGACATCGTCGACGTCGGCGGCGAGTCGAGCCGCCCCGGCGCCGCGCCCGTCGACGAGGCCACCGAGCTGGCCCGGGTGCTCCCCGTCATCGAAGCCCTCGCCGGCGAGACGCGGGTGTCGATCGACACCACCAAGCCGGCGGTGGCGCGCGCTGCGGTCGCCGCGGGCGCGACGCTCGTCAACGACATCTCGGCCTCGTTGTGGCCGGTGGCCGCCGACCTCGGCGTGGCGTGGGTGGCCATGCACATGCGGGGCGAGCCCGCCACCATGCAGGACCACCCCGTCTACGACGACGTGGTCGGTGAGGTGCGGGCCTTCCTCGCCGCCACCGCCGAGCACGCCCTCGCCGCAGGGGTGCCCGAGGTGTGGATCGACCCGGGCATCGGGTTCGGCAAGACCGCGGCGCACAACCTGGCGTTGCTCGCCCACCTCGACCGCCTGGTCGAGCTCGGCCACCCGGTGATGGTCGGCACCAGCCGCAAGCGCTTCCTCGGCGAGCTCACCGCTGCGTCCGACCGTCGCGCCGGGGCCGAGCTGGCGCGCCGCCGCCGCCCCGCCGCCCCCCCGGTGCCGTCCGGCGTCGGCCCCGTCCCCACCGACGGCCCCGCTCCCACCGACGGCCCCGCCCCCACCGACGACCGTCTCGACGCCACCATCGCCACGGTGACGTGGGCCCTCGCCCACGGCGCGAGACTGGTGCGCGTGCACGACGTCCGCGCCGCCGTCCGCACCGTCAAGGTGGTGGCGGCATGACGGGCCCGACGTGGCGCACTCCCGGTCCACGAGCGAAGCGATCCGAGCCATGGCGATGAAGGGCAAGTGGGCGCAGGGCATCACCCCCCGCCACTTCGCATGGGTGCTGAAGGACAAGCTGGCGGTGTCGGAGCGGCCCGGTGGCTACGGGTCGAACCATCGCAAGGTCCGGCGGTCCGAGGAGATCATCTGGATCCGCGAGCAGGGGTTCACCTGCGTCGTGTCGCTCATCCCGTCGCCGCACAACCTGCACAACTACGACGAGCTCGGGGTGGCGTGGCGCCACCTGCCCCTCGGCGGCCTCGAGGACCCCGCTCAGGTGCTGCCGGTGCTCTACGAGGAGCTGCGCTCGATGATCGCGGCGGGGGGCAAGGTGCTCGTGCACCAAGACGAGCTCAGCGATCGCGTCACCGGCGCGGTGGCGGGCTACCTGCTCTGGAGCGGGCTGATCGCCACCGGCCCCGAGGCCGTCGCCGCGGCCGAGCGCCTGCTCGGTCGCCAGCTCGGCCCGGTCGCACGAGAGATGGTCGGCGTGGCCGAGCGGATCCGTGGACCGCGCTGACATGGCTGAGGGAGACCCTGTGACCGACGACGTGATCGAGCTGCGGGGCCTGCGGGCGATCGGCATCTGCGGCGCGCTGCCCGAGGAGCAGGTGCGCCCGCAGCCGTTCGAGATCGATCTCGAGGTGCGTGCCGACCTGCGCACCGCGGGCGCCTCCGATCGCCTCGACGACACCATCGACTACGGCTCGCTCGGCGCCATGGTGGCGGGCATCGTCACCGACGAGCGCTTCACCCTCCTCGAGCGGATGGCCCAGCGCATCGCCGACGCCGCGCTGGCCGACTCGCGGGTCCGCTCGGTCACCGTCTCGGTGCGCAAGGTGCGCCCCCCGGTCCCGTTCGACCTCGACACGTCGGGCGTGCGCATCACCCGGGCTCGGGCCGCCGGGTGAGGGCGTTCCTCGCCCTCGGCTCCAACCTGGGCGACCGCCGGGCGTTGCTGCGCGACGCGGTCGACGCCATCCCCGACCTCGTCGCCGTGTCGCCGGTCTACGAGACCGAGCCCGTGGGTGGCCCGGGGGGCCAGGGCGCCTACTTGAACCTGGTGGTCGAGCTCGACACCGAGCTCGGTCCGCGCCAGCTGCTCGAGCTGTGCCAGCGGCTCGAGGCGGCCGGCGGCCGGGTGCGCGACGAGCACTGGGGCCCGCGCACCCTCGACGTCGACGTGGTGTGGATCGACGGCGTCACCGTCGACGAGCCCGACCTGGTGGTGCCCCATCCCCGGATGCTCGAGCGCGGCTTCGTGCAGGTGCCGCTGCTCGACCTGGCGCCCGACCTCGCCTCGCTCGACTGGCACCCCGCCGACGACGGCGCCGTGGTCGACACCGGACCGCTCTGATCCCAGCGGTCAGGCCGCCCGGCGGATCTGCGCCTGCTCACGTCGATAGGCGCGGGTGGCGCGCCGCTCGGTGATCGAGCGCACGAGCGGGTCGCCGTAGCGGGTGAGCATCGGGCCGACCATGGCCAGGATCAGCACGTAGGCGGCGACGAGCGGGCCGAGGCGCGGCTCGACGCCGTTGGCGACTGCGAGCCCGGCGATGACGATCGAGAACTCGCCGCGTGCGACCAGGGCGAAGCCGGCGCGGAACCGGCCGGGCGTGGCGATGCCGGCGCGGCGGGCCGCCCACCATCCGGTGTAGATCTTGGTGATGGCGGTGACGATCGCCAGCAGGAGCGCGGCGCCGAGGGCGCTGGTGAGGTCGGCGGGATCGATCTCGAGCGCGAAGAACACGAAGAACGCACCGGCGAACAGGTCGCGCAGCGGGGTGATCAACCCGTGGGCCGCATCGGCCGCCGGTCCGGAGATGGCGATGCCGACGAGGAACGCCCCCACCGCGGCCGACACCTGCACCGACTCGGCCAGCCCGGCGACGACGAGGGTGACCCCGAGCAGCGTGAACAGCAGCGCCTCGTCGGATCGGCTGAACACCACGCCGCTGATGCGGGGACCGAAGCGCACCGCGATCACCAGGACCACAGCCACCGCCAGCAGGGCGATGGCCACCGATCCGGTGGTCGCCAGCGCCGTGCCCCCGACGAGCAACCCGCCGACGAGGGGCAGGTACACCGCCATGGCGAGGTCCTCGATCACCAAGATGGCGAGCACCGAGGGGGTCTCGCGGTTGCCGGTGCGGCCCAGGTCGCCGAGGACCTTGGCGATGATGCCCGACGACGAGATGTAGGTGACCCCGCCGAGGACCACCGCGGCGAGGGGCGTCCACCCGAGCAGGAGCGCGGCGGCCACGCCCGGGGTGAAGTTGAGGACCAGGTCGACCGCGCCCGCGGGCGCCGAGCGGCGCAGCGACGTGACCAGCTCGTCGCCCGAGTACTCGAGGCCGAGGAGGAACAGCAGCAGCACCACGCCGATCTGGCTGCCGATCTCGATGAACTCGGTGGTGATCGACAGCTCGGTGATCCCACCTTCGCCGATGGAGAGGCCGACGAGCAGGTAGAAGGGGATGGGCGACAGGCGCAGCGCCCCCGCCAGCCGGGCGAGGATCGCCAGCGCGAGGATGACGCCGCCCAGCTCGAGGAACAGCGTGGCCGTCTCGGGCCCGCCGGCTGCGAGCACGCGGGGGCCGTCGAGCAACGGCAGCGCCGCGACGCCGGCCTGCACCACGCTCAGGATCCGAGCAGGTCGGTGAGTCGGGCGATGCCGTCGACCGTGCCGACCACCACGGCGACGTCGCCGGCGCGCAGCACGTCGTCGGGGCCCGGCGCGGCGATGGTGGTGTCGCCGCGCAGGATGGCGACCACCGAGACGCCGGTGCGCTGGCGGTAGCCGCCCTCGCCGATGGTCTGCTCGCGGAACGACGCGGGGAGCGTGATCCACTCGATGGCCAGGCCCTCGACCTGCTGCTGGATCCGACCGATGTGCTCGGTGACCGTCGTTCCGCCGAGCAGCTCGGCGAGGGTGCGGCTCTCGGCCGGGTCGAGCACCACCGACGCAGCCACGGCGTCGGGGTCGCGGGCGTCGTACACGACGAGCTCGCGCCGGCCGGTGTGGTGCGACACCACCCCGACGCGATGGCCGTCGCGGCACCCGAAGTCGTGGCGGAAGCCCACTCCGGGGAGCGCCGTCTCCTCGATCTCGTCCATGGCGCACCAGTGTGCCCTCACATCGCGCCGGCCGTGGTGAGCGTCGACCCCGCCGGTAACGTCGGGGACCGTGCCCGGCGCCGACACCACGGACCCTGTCGTGCTCCCGCGCCCTGGCGTGGTGCGCATCGTCGGTCCGGGTCGCGCCGGCGGCGCCCTCGCCCGGGCCCTCGCCGGGGCCGGCTGGACCGTCGCCCCGCCGGTCCGCCACGGCGACGACCCCGCCACGGCGACCGACGGCGTCGAGCTGGTCGTGGTCGCCACCCCCGATGCGGCCATCGCCGACGTGGCGGCGGCCGTCGCGCCACGCGACGGCGTCGTGGTCGCCCACCTGTCCGGCTCGCTCGGCACCGGGGTGCTGGCGCCCCACGCCCACCGGGTGGCGCTGCACCCCCTCGCCTCGTTGCCCGACGCCGAGGTCGGGGCCGAGCGGCTGCAGGGTGCCTGGTTCGCGGTCACGGCGTCGACCGCCCGGGCGTCGGCCGTGGCCGGCGCCGTCGTCGACGCCCTCGGCGGGCGGCTCCTCGCCGTCGCCGACGAGGACCGCGTGGCGCACCACGCCGCGGCGAGCATCGCCGCCAACCACCTCGTGGCCCTGCTCGCCCAGGTCGAGCGCATCGCCCCCGACGGCGTGCCGCTCCACGCCTACCTCGACATGGTGCGCGCCACCGTCGACAACGTGGCCCGCCTCGGGCCCGCCGCCGCGCTCACCGGCCCCGCGGCGCGCGGTGACACCGCCACCATCGAGCGGCACCTGGCGGCGATCCCGGCCGACGAGCGCCCCGCCTACCTCGCGCTGTCGGCCCGGGCGGCGCGCCTCGCCGCCGACGCCCGGGAGGCGTCCGGTGGATGAGATCACCACCATCGCCGCGCTGCGCTCCCGCCTCGACCGCGACCGGGCCGCCGGCCGCACCGTGGGCTTCGTGCCCACCATGGGCTACCTCCACGACGGCCACGCGTCGCTCGTGCGGGCCGCCCGTGCCGACACCGACGTGGTGGTGGCGTCGGTGTTCGTCAACCCGCTCCAGTTCGGCCCCACCGAGGACCTCGCCGCCTACCCCCGCGACCTCGACCACGACCGCCGCGTCGCGGCGGCCGCTGGCGTCGATGTGCTGTTCGTGCCGCCGACCACCGAGATGTACCCCGAGCCGGTGGTCACCACGGTGACGGTGGCGGGCACGGTCACCGAGTCGCTCGAGGGTGCCACCCGGCCCACCCACTTCGCCGGGGTGGCCACCGTGGTCGCCAAGCTGTTCAACATCGTGGGGCCCTGCCGGGCCTACTTCGGCGAGAAGGACGCGCAACAGCTCGCCGTCGTCCGCCGCATGGTCCGCGACCTCTCGATCCCGGTCGAGGTGGTCGGCTGCCCGATCGTGCGCGAGCCCGACGGGCTCGCCCTGTCGAGCCGCAACGCCTACCTCACCGCGGCGGAGCGGGCGGTGGCGCCCGTCGTGCACCGCGCCCTCCTCGCCGGTGCCGACCGCGTCGCCGCCGGCGCCGACCACGCCGACGAGGTCCGCGCCGCCATGGCCGCCGTGCTCGCCGCTGAGCCCCTCCTCGAGGTCGACTACGCCGAGGTCGTCGACCCCGACACGTTCGTGGCGCTCGGCGACCTGGCCGACGCGCCCGACGAGGTCCGCCTGCTCGTCGCCGCCCGCCTCGGCCGCCCCCGACTCATCGACAACCTGGGCGCCCGCCGCCCCCGGAGGGACCGCTCGTGACCGACCCCGACACCGACGCCGTGGTCGTCGACCACCTCGACCTGCTCGTGCTCGGCAGCGGGGTGGCGGGGCTCTCCGCCGCCGTGCGCGCCGCCGAGGCCCACGCCATGCGGGTGGGGGTGCTCACCAAGGGCGAGATCGAGCAGACCACCACCCGCTGGGCCCAGGGTGGCGTCGCCGCGGTGCTCGCCGGCGACCCCGACTCCACCGACCTGCACCTCGCCGACACCCTCGCCGCCGGCGCCGGGCTGTGCGACGTCGAGGCGGTGCGGGTGCTCGTCGACGAGGGCCCGGCCCGGGTCAGCGAGCTCATCGCCCTCGGGGCCATGTTCGACCTCGACGCCGAGGGGCGCCTCGCGCTCGCCCGCGAGGGCGGCCACTCGCTGCCCCGCATCGTGCACGCGGGCGGGGCGGCCACCGGCGCCGAGATCGAGCGGGCGCTGGTCGCCGCCGTCGAGCAGACCGCGGCGCTGCTGCTCGAGCACACCTTCGCGCTCGACCTCATCGTCGAGGGGGGTCGGGCCCGCGGGGTCCGGGCCATCGGTCGCGACGGTCGACCCCTCGAGGTGCGGGCGCGCCACACGCTGCTCGCCACCGGCGGCGCCGGGCAGCTCTTCGCCGTCACGACCAACCCCACCGAGGCCACCGGCGACGGCATCGCCATGGCGCTGCGCGCCGGCGTGGCGGTGGCCGACCTCGAGTTCACCCAGTTCCACCCCACCGCGCTGCACCACCCGGCCATGCCCCGACCGCTGCTCTCCGAGGCGCTGCGGGGCCACGGGGCGCTCATCCGCGACGTCACCGGCGAGCGGTTCGTCGACGAGCTGCTGCCTCGCGACCGGGTGGCGCGGGCGATGGTGGCGCGCATGCGCGACCTCGGGGTCGACCACTGCGTGCTCGACGTCCGCCACCTCGACGGTTTCCCCTCGCGGTTCCCCACCATCGACGCCGCCCTGCGCGAGGCCGGTCTCGACCCCACCGTCGACCTGCTGCCCATCGCCCCCGCAGCCCACTACCTGTGCGGCGGGGTGGTGGCCGACCTCGACGGCGCCACCAGCCTGCCCGGGCTCTGGGCGGCCGGCGAGGTCGCCTGCTCCGGTGTGCACGGGGCCAACCGCCTGGCGTCGAACTCGCTGCTCGACGGCATGGTGTTCGGGTTCCGATCGGTGGCCGCCATCGAGGCCGGCGTCGACGGGCCCCGCCCCACCGGCGCCATGCGCGCCGTCCTCGGCGCCGACGACACCGGTCGGACCGACGTGATCGGCGGGCGGGCGCTCGGCCCGCTGCCCGCGCCGCACCCGGTGGCCACCGACCTCGACCGCAGCACCGCGCTGGCCCTCGACCCCGAGGTCCCCGTCGACCCCCTCGCCCAACGCCACCAGCTCCAGGCCGAGCTCACCGCCGGGGCGGGCGTGGTGCGCGACGCCGACTCGCTCGCCGCCGCGGCGCGCGCCGTCGGACCGCTGCGCGCCGTCGTCGCCGACCCCACCGACGTCGACGCCGCCGAGACCCGCAACCTGGCCGACGTCGCCATCGCCATGATCCGCGCCGCTGCGGCGCGCGAGGAGAGCCGGGGCTGTCACACCCGCACCGACCACGCCGACACCGACGACCACTTCCGGGTGCGGCTCGTGGTCGGACCCGACGTCGAGGCGTGAGCCACCGGATTCGGCGCCACCCGAGCGCGCACGGCAGGCTGTGGGGCCCATGACCGCCCCCTGCGAGCCCCCGATCGGCGCCGTGCGCGCCGCCGTCACCCTCGCCCTCGTCGAGGACCTCACCCCTCTGGGCGACGTCAGCGCCGCGCTCGTCGACCCCGGTCGGCGCGCCCGCGGCGCCCTCGTGGCGCGCGCCGCGGGGCGCATCGCCGGCGGGGCGTGCGTGGTCGAGACCTTCCGCCAGGTCGACCCGTCGGTGTCGGTCACCTGGCTCGTGGCCGACTGCGGTGAGGTCGCCCCGGGGTCGGTCGTGGCTCGCATCGACGGTCCGCTCGCGTCGGTCCTCACCGCCGAGCGCACCGCCCTCAACTTCCTCGGGCACCTCTCGGGCATCGCCACGTCGGCGGCCCGCTACCGGGCGGCGGCCGACGGCCCCACGCTGGTGTGGGACACCCGCAAGACCACCCCGGGCCTCCGCGCCCTCGAGAAGGCGGCGGTGCGCGCCGGCGGGTGCGTCAACCACCGGGGGAACCTCAGCGAGTGGGTGATGTTGAAGGACAACCACCTCACCGGCACCACCATCACCGAGGCGGTGGGGCGGGCCCGGTCGTGGTGGCCGGGGCGCACCGTGCAGGTCGAGTGCGACCGCCTCGACCAGGTGGTCGAGGCGGTGGCCGCCGGCGCCGACGCCGTGCTCATCGACAACATGACCCCCGATGCCGCCGCGCAGGCCGTCGCGGTGGCCCGTGACGGCGGCCGGCCGGTGCTCGTCGAGATCAGCGGCGGGATCACCCTCGACACCATCGGCGCCTACAGCCGCATCGGCGCCGACTGCATCTCGGTCGGCGCCATCACCAACTCCGCCCCCGTCCTCGACATCGGCCTCGACCTCGAGGCCGAGAAGGGGGAGAGCCTCGACCTCGACCTCGAGGCCGACGAGGGGGAGAGCCGCTGATGCTGCTCGCCATCGACGTGGGCAACACCCAGACCGTCATCGGGCTCTACGACCGGTCGCCGGCCGACGTGGCCCGGTCGGCCGACGAGGGGCTGGTCGACCACTGGCGCATCGCCACCAACCACGAGCGGACCTCCGACGAGCTGGCCGTGATGATCAGCGGCTTCCTCGGGTTCCACGGGTTCTCGTGGGACGACGACGTGCACGGCATCGCCGTGTGCTCGGGGGTCCCGCGGGTCACCCAGGCGCTGCGGGACATGACGGCGCGCTACTTCGGGTTCGCGCCGGTCGTGATCGCGCCGGGCGTCAAGACCGGCATCCCGGTGCTCTACGACAACCCGAAGGAGGTGGGTGCCGACCGCATCGCCAACGCGGTGGCCGCGTTCCACCTCTTCGGCGGGCCCACCGTCGTGGTCGACTTCGGCACCGCCACCACCGTCGAGGTCATCTCGGCCAAGGGTGAGTACCTGGGGGGCGCCATCGCCCCGGGCATCGAGATCAGCCTCGACGCGCTGTTCCAGCGGGCGTCGGCGCTGCGCGCCGTCGAGCTGGTCGAGCCCCGCAGCGTCATCGGCAAGAGCACCGTGGAGTCGGTCCAGTCCGGCGCGATCTACGGCTTCGCGGGCCAGGTCGACGGGTTGGTCTCGCGCATCGTGACCGAGCTCGGGGCGTCCACGGTCATCGCCACCGGCGGATTGGGCTCGCTCATCGCGCCGTACTCGGCCACCATCGACCGCAGCGAGCCCTGGCTCACCCTCCACGGGTTGCGCCTGGTCCACGACAAGAACGTCCCTTGAGCGCCCGACCGATCGCGAACCGATGACCGAAACCCCCGACGCCGCCCCCCCGGGCACCGAGCCGCCCGCCATCCCGTACCGCTGGGAGCCCGACGCCACCGCCGCCGGCCTCGCCGCCGACCACGGCGACCTCGAGCCGGGCACCGAGACCGACCGGGTCGTCACCGTGGCCGGACGGCTGATGCTGCGACGGGTCCAGGGCAAGCTGGCCTTCGGCACCCTCCAGGACGGATCCGGACGCATCCAGCTGTTCGCCCCGTCGGCGTCCACCCCCGACTTCGCCGGCTTCGGCGATCTCCGCCTCGGCGACTGGATCGGTGTGCGGGGCATCGTCATGGTCACCCGCCGCGGCGAGCTGTCGGTGCGGGTCGACGAGTGGGTCCTGCTCGCCGAGGCCCGCCGGCCGTTCCCCGACAAGTGGCACGGGCTCACCGACACCGACACCCGCTACCGCCAGCGCTACGTCGACCTGTGGGTCACCGAGGAGTCGCGCCGGGCGTTCCTGCTGCGGTCGCGCACGCTGTCGCTCATCCGCCGGTTCCTCGAGGACCGCGGCTTCCTCGAGGTCGAGACCCCGGTGTTCCACCCGATCCCCGGTGGTGCCCTCGCCCGACCGTTCACCACCCACCACAACGCGCTCGACCTCGACCTCTACCTGCGCATCGCCCCCGAGCTCTACCTCAAGCGCCTGGTGGTGGGCGGCGTCGAGCGGGTGTTCGAGATCGCCCGGGTGTTCCGCAACGAGGGGCTGTCGACCCGCCACAACCCCGAGTTCACGATGCTCGAGCTCTACCAGGCCTACGGCGACTACTCCGACGCCATGGCCATCACCGAGGAGCTGGTCGCCCACCTGGCCACCGAGCTGCTCGGCACCACGTCGCTCACCTACGGGGGACGCGACCTCGACCTGGCGCCGCCGTGGCGGCGGGCCACCCTCGACGAGCTGGTCGCCGAGGCGGTCGGCCGCGAGCTCACCGTCGACACCCCCATCGGCGAGCTGCGCGCCGTCCTCGCCGGCCTCGACAGCCCCGTCGAGGATGCGTGGGGACCGGGCAAGGTCCTGCTCGAGATCTACGAGAAGGCGGTCGAGCACACCCTGTGGGGACCGGTGTTCGTCACCGACTACCCCGTCGAGGTGTCGCCCCTCGCCCGGGTGCACCGCAGCCGGCCCGGCTACGCCGAGCGCTTCGAGGCCATCGTCGCCGGCCGCGAGCTGGCCAACGCGTTCAGCGAGCTCATCGACCCCGACGACCAACGGGCCCGGTTCGAGGAGCAGGCGGCGTCGCGCGCCGCGGGCGACGCCGAGGCCATGGCCGTCGACGAGGACTACCTGCGCGCCCTCGAGTACGGGCTGCCGCCCACCGCCGGGCTCGGCATCGGCATCGACCGCCTGGTGATGCTCCTCGCCGACGTGGCGTCGATCCGCGACGTGGTGCTGTTCCCGACCCTGCGCCCCGAGCAGCCGTCCTGACCCGTCGGCTCCCGGCGGGGCGGGGGCGGCGTCAGTGGGCGGCGGCGATGGCCTCGACCGACGCGAGCAGCGCGTCGGCGGCGGCGGCCAGGGTGGTGGAGGCCTCGGTGCCGAACGGGCTGATGGCCTCGCGGGCGCCCTCGACGTAGCCCCGCGCCGTGGCGAGGGCGGCGTCGACCGAGCCGTTGGCCCGCACCAGGTCCCGGGCCCGGTCGCGCTCGTCGGCGCCGAGCGGTCGGCCGAGCAGCTCACCCAGCTCGGGACCGAGGGGCGAGGCGAGCGCCCGGATGACCGGGAGGGTGTAGACGCCCTCGACCAGGTCGTTGCCGGCGGGCTTGCCGAGCTGCTCGTCGGTGGCGACCACGTCGAGGACGTCGTCGACGATCTGGAACGCCATGCCGTAGCGCTCGCCGAACGCGGTGACCGCGTCGATGGCGTCGCGGTCGAGTCCGCCCACGATGCCGCCGATGCGACAGGCCGAGGCGAACAGCGACGCGGTCTTGCCGCCGATCGAGGCGAGGTAGCGCTCCTCGGTGCGGGTGGGATCGAAGATGGTCTGCAGCTCGAGCACCTGGCCCTCGCAGAGCCGGCCGATGGTGGCGGCGAGCAGCCCGGCGACCTCGGTGCCGAGCGACGCGGCGATCTCCGAGGCCTTGGCGAGGAGGAAGTCGCCGGCGAGGATGGCCACCAGGTTGCCCCAGCGGTGGTTGACGCTCTCGGCGCCCCGGCGGGTGACCGCCTCGTCCATCACGTCGTCGTGGTAGAGCGACCCGAGGTGCACGAGCTCGACCGACACGCCGCCGTGCACCGCGGCGTCGCTCGCCGGGGTGATGCGGGGCTGGTCGACCGCCGAGCAGGCGACCCCGAACAGGGGCCGCACCCGCTTGCCCCCGGCCACGATCAGGTGGCTGGCGATCTCGGTGAGGAAGGGGTCGTCGGTGCGCACCGCGTGCCGCAGCGCCTCCTCGACCCGGTCGAGGTCGCCGGCGAGCGAGGGGTGGGTGAGCAGGGGTCCGGCCGACACGGAGGCGATGCTACGGGAATCGGCGAGGGTTCCCCATCCCGGGCACGTGGCGCCCGTCACCCGTCGTCGGCGAGATGAGCCGATCGGCCGACGTGCGTTCAGGGGGCGCAGGGTTACACTCGAACCACGAATCCCCGCTTCGTGGGAGGCACACCGTTGTTCGAGCGCTTCACCGACCGAGCCCGCCGGGTGGTCGTCCTCGCCCAGGAGGAGGCCCGGCTGCTCAACCACAACTACATCGGCACCGAGCACATCCTGCTCGGGCTGATCCACGAGGGTGAGGGCGTCGCCGCGAAGGCGCTCGAGTCGCTCGGCATCAGCCTGGAGGCCGTGCGCAGCCAGGTCGAGGAGATCATCGGCCAGGGCGGCTCATCGCCGTCGGGCCACATCCCCTTCACCCCCCGGGCCAAGAAGGTCCTCGAGCTGTCGCTGCGCGAGGCGCTCCAGCTCGGCCACAACTACATCGGCACCGAGCACATCCTCCTCGGCCTCATCCGTGAGGGCGAGGGCGTGGCCGCCCAGGTGCTGGTGAAGCTGGGTGCCGACCTGTCGCGGGTCCGCCAGCAGGTCATCCAGCTGCTCTCGGGCTACTCCGGCCCGGGCGGTCAGGCCGCCGGCGAGAAGGCCGGCGCCACCGCGGGCGGCAGCGGCGAGCAGGGCCCCTCGGGGTCGCTCGTGCTCGACCAGTTCGGCCGCAACCTCACCCAGCTGGCCCGCGAGAAGAAGCTCGACCCGGTCATCGGCCGGGCGCGCGAGACCGAGCGGGTCATGCAGGTGCTCAGCCGCCGCACCAAGAACAACCCGGTGCTCATCGGTGAGCCCGGCGTCGGCAAGACCGCCATCGTCGAGGGCCTGGCCCAGGCCATCGCCCGCGACGACGTGCCCGAGACGCTCCACGGCAAGCAGCTCTACACCCTCGATCTGGGCGCGCTGGTGGCCGGCAGCCGTTACCGCGGCGACTTCGAGGAGCGCCTGAAGAAGGTGCTCAAGGAGATCAAGACCCGCGGCGACATCATCCTCTTCATCGACGAGCTGCACACCCTCGTCGGGGCGGGCGCGGCCGAGGGTGCCATCGACGCAGCGAGCATCCTCAAGCCGATGCTCGCCCGCGGCGAGCTGCAGACCATCGGCGCCACCACGCTCGACGAGTACCGCAAGCACCTCGAGAAGGACGCCGCGCTCGAGCGCCGCTTCCAGCCGATCAAGGTCGAGGAGCCCTCGGTGGCGCACACCATCGAGATCCTGAAGGGCCTGCGCGACCGCTACGAGTCGCACCACCGGGTCACCATCACCGACCAGGCGCTCGTGGCGTCGGCCAACCTCGCCGACCGCTACATCTCCGACCGGCACCTGCCCGACAAGGCCATCGACCTCATCGACGAGGCCGGGTCGCGGCTGCGCATCAAGCGCATGGAGACCCCGGCCGACTACAAGGACCTCGAGAACCAGCTGGCCGAGGTGGTCCGCAAGAAGAAGGAAGCGGTCGAGTCCCAGGACTTCGAGGCCGCCGGTCGCCTGCGCGACGCCGAGAAGGACCTGCTCGGCCAGAAGGAGTCCAAGGAAGCCGAGATCAAGGCCTCCGGCGTCGACCTGTTCGACGAGGTCGACGAGGAGGCCATCGCCGAGGTCCTCTCCATCTGGACCGGCATCCCGGTCTACAAGCTCACCGAGGAGGAGACCGCCAAGCTCCTCCGCATGGAAGACGAGCTCCACCGTCGGGTCATCGGCCAGCAGGACGCCATCAAGGCCGTCTCCCAGGCCATCCGCCGCACCCGGGCCGGCCTGAAGGACCCGAAGCGCCCGTCGGGGTCGTTCATCTTCCTCGGCCCCTCCGGCGTGGGCAAGACCGAGCTGGCCAAGACCCTCGCCGAGTTCCTCTTCGGCGACGAGGCCGCCCTCATCGCGCTCGACATGTCCGAGTACATGGAGAAGCACACCGTCAGCCGCCTCGTCGGGTCGCCCCCCGGCTACGTCGGCTACGAGGAGGGTGGCCAGCTCACCGAGGCCGTGCGGCGCAAGCCGTTCTCGGTGGTGCTGTTCGACGAGATCGAGAAGGCCCACCCCGACGTGTTCAACACGCTGCTCCAGATCCTGGAGGAGGGGCGCCTCACCGACTCCCAGGGCCGCTCGGTCGACTTCCGCAACACCGTGCTGATCATGACCTCCAACCTGGGCACCCAGGACCTGCGCAAGGCCAACCTCGGCTTCACCAAGGCCGACGAGGCGATCACCTACGAGCGCATGAAGGAGAAGGTCAACGACGCCCTCAAGCAGCACTTCCGGCCCGAGTTCTTGAACCGCATCGACGACACGATCGTGTTCCACGAGCTCACCAAGGCCGAGGTCACCGAGATCGTCGACCTCATGATCCGCCGGGTGCAGGGCCAGCTCGAGTCGCAGGGCATCGGCCTCGAGCTCACCCCCGCCGCGAAGGTCATGCTCGCCGACCGGGGCTACGACCCCACCCTCGGCGCCCGTCCGCTGCGTCGGGCCATCCAGCGCCACGTCGAGGACGCCTTGTCCGAGCGGCTGCTCTGGAAGGAGTTCCGCGCCGGCGAGACGATCATCGTCGACGTGGGCCCCGACCCCGACCACCCCGAGGCCGGCGACACCATCGTGTTCCGGTCGGTCGAGGGCTTCGAGCCGCCGACCGTCGAGCTGGCCGAAGCCGGACCGGCCGACTGAGCCGGCCCCGATCGTCGCCGACGGCCCCGCTGTGGCGGGGCCGTCGGCGCGTCCGGGCCCGCGGGCGCAGCGCCCGTGCGGTCCGACGGACCCGCCCGCTGAT
>DATHSN010000008.1:0-1519 GCA_035464115.1 Acidimicrobiales bacterium
GGTCGCCGGTGCGGGCCGCCTCGGTGAGCTCGGGGAGGAAGGTGGTCATCACCGACACGGCCACCAGCCCGTGCGGGAGCTGGAAGAAGATGAACGCGGCCTGGTACGCCGAGAGCTCGCCCTCGCCGCTGCCGTTGGCCAGGGCCAGCACGACGTAGAGGGCGATCTGGTTCGACACCACGTAGCCGACCGTCCAGCCCGACAGCCGCACCACGGTGCGCACGGCCGGATGCCGCCAGTCGGGGCGGAACCGCAACCGCACCCGCTGCCGGGCCAACGAGGGCAAGAGCGCCAGGCCCATCACCGCGACCCCGGCGGTGGTCCCGAGGCCGAGCACCAGGAGCAGGCCGGTCTCGTCGTCGGCCCGGAAGATGGCGTCGGGCCCGTCGATGTCCCAGGCCACGAGCGCCGGGAGGGAGAACAGCATCGCCGACACGATCAGGTTGTTGAGGATGGGGGTGAACGCCGGCGCGGCGTACGACCGGCGGGAGTGCAGCAGCGCCGTGACCACCGTGATCAACCCGTAGAACAGCACCTGGGGCATGAACAGGCGCAGCAGGAACGCGGCGACCTCCTGCTGGGCCGCGGCCTCGGCCGGGTCGTCGACCTGGCTGGTGATGACCGACACGAGCGACGGCGCCACCATCACGCCGACGACGGTGACGATCACCAGGGCGATGCCCGCCGTCGACACGACCGCCGAGGTGGCGTCGTCGTCGCCCCGGTCCCGGGCGTCGACGAACACGGGCACCAGCGTCGCCGAGAGGATCCCGCCGAGCAGCAGCTCGTAGACGAGGTTCGGCATGGTGTTGGCCGCGTTGTACGCGTCGGAGAAGCGGGTGAGGTCGAGCGCGTAGAGCAGCGCCACCACCCGCAGCAGCCCGGTGACGCGGCTGAGCAGGGTGCCGACCGCGACCACCGCGCTCGACCGCACGAGGGCGCCGCGCGTCGGCGCCTCGCTGGCGCCCCCGCCGTCGAGGGCGTCGGGGCCGACCGGATCCGGCCCGACGGGGTCGCTCATGGCCCCCGAGTCAACCACGGGCCCGTCGGGCCGTCGCGGCAGCGGGCTCCTCGGTCCGACGAGGTGGCGTCGCTACTCGCAGGGCTCGTCGGGCACGTTGGTCGTCTCGAGCTCGGCGACGACGGGGACCTCGACCGACGCGTCGACCAGGCGACCGACCACGACGTAGGCGTCGAGGGCATCGGCGTAGACGCAGTTCCGCCCGTCCACCGACCGTGAGGCCTCGACGATGACCACGCCGTCGTCGATCCGCCAGCGGACCGGCACCACCTGCCCGAGTCCGACCGACGTCCCGGCGGAGCGCACCACGACCGCCAGCTCCCCCGGCGGCAGCTCCGGGGGAGCGCCGGGCAGGTCGACCTCGTCCCACAGGGCGACGAGATCGTCGACGACCTCGACCGACCCCGACCCCGGCGTCTGGTCGAACAGCGTCGGATCGCTGATCGAGGCGAGCACCTCGACGTTGCTGTCGGCGCCACTCGGATCGCCGCCGGCCTC
>DATHSN010000009.1:0-2246 GCA_035464115.1 Acidimicrobiales bacterium
CCACGCCGTGACGGTAGTGCCCGCCCGTGCGTCGAGAGGCACCCAGGTGGAGCGGGACGCGGCGAGCCGCACCCGGGTCGGTGGGACCCGGGTGCGGCTCGTCGACCGACCGTGGCGTCGATCAGGACTCGACCACGGACACCTCGGCCCACATGCCGTGGACCAGGTGCGGCGGGCCGCCGGGGATCTCAGGAGGCTCGTCGCCGGACTCGGCCGCGGCGGCGATGTACTCGTCGGGATCGACGCCGGTGGGGATGGCGCAGATCACGAGGTAGCGGCCGGGCTCGTCGAGCGTGCCGTCGCCCACCGCGGTGACGGGTTCGCCGCCGGGCGCCGCCAGCACCACCAGCTCCGGCGGTGCCGCCCCCAGGATCGCTCCGAGCTCGTCGGGGGGCAGCGCCATCAGCTCCGCGGCGGGCCGGGTCTCGTCGTCGGGGAGGGCGAACGCCACGAGCTCGTGCAGCTCGCTCGCGGCGTCGTTGCGCAGGGTGAGGCGGGTGCCGGCGGTGATCTCGGCGGGCAGGTCGTCGAACGCGAAGTCGGTGGCGACGACCTCGATCTCACCCGGCGTCGAGTCGGGGGTGGTGATCGGTGCGGCCGTGCCGGGGTCGTCGGCCCCGTCGTCGCCGCAGCCGATGGCGAGGAGGCCGACGGCCGCGGTGGCGGCCAGCAGGCGGGCGGTGCGGTGGAGGGTGGGGAAGGTGGTCATGGTGATCGTGATCTCCTGTCTCAGCTGAGGCCCAGGCGGGCGGTGACGGTGGCGGCGTCGGTCGGATCGAGGACCGAGCGCAGCAGGCTGACGGTGGCGGCGAACGCCTCGGCGGGGGCGTCGGCGCGCATGCCGCCGAGCAGCTCGACGCGGTCGTCGACGTTCATGGCGGGGAACATCAGCGCGAGGCTCCGCATGAGCTCGGCCGGGGGGATGGCGCCGATGACGGCGCCGTGGATGCCGATGACGGCCTCGACGCCCACCGCCTGCTCCACGGCGGGCATGACGACCCGCTCCTCGACGTCTTGGTGGGCGAGGTAGGCCGAGGTGAACGACGCGAGCTCGACGTAGAGCTGGTGGATCCGGGTCCGGGCATCGAGCTTCGAGGCGTCGCGGGCGACGCCGGCCATCTCCCGCAGCGTGACCATGCGGGCCTCGAGCACCTCGTGGTCGGTCTCGATGCCGGCGGCGAGGTCGGGGAGATGCACCTCGAGCACGGGCTGGATGGCGCCGTCCTCGTGCTCGGCGTGCGAGACGAGCAGGTCGACCACGTCGGCCACCTGGGCCTCGAGGGCGACGCGGCCGGCGAGGTCGGTGGGGTCGAGTCGGCCGGCCTCGAGGGTCACCGCGAACAGCTCGGCGCGGATGGCCTTGTGGATGTCGCGGTACAGGTCGAAGGTGACGGTGGCGAGCGGGCCAGCCGTCGGAGCGGACGAGGTGATGGTCATGGATGCCTCCTGGATCGAGGTCCCCGGTGGGTGCGGGGCAGCGGCGTTCGCTGGTGAGGCCATCGTGAAGAACGGCGTCGACCGGCGTCGCTCAGTGATCCGTGGAGGAGTGCTAAGAACTCCTGCCCGAACGCTCAGAGAACGCTGAGCGCGCCGAAAGGTCGTCACCGCCGTGCTCGATCCCGACTCCGTGGCGTTGCTGGAGGGCGGCTGCGCCCTCATCGTCGGCACCGTCGCCGCCGACGGGACGCCCCACGCCACGCGCGGCTGGGGGCTGACCGTGCTCGACCGCGACCCGATCCGGATCCGGTTGGTGATCAGCGCCGAGGAGCAGGCCCTCGCCAACCTCGATGCCACCGGACGCCTGGCGGTGACCGCCGCCGACGTGCCCACCCTGCGCTCGCTCCAGCTCAAGGGGCGGGTCGCCGCCGTGGAGCCGATGACCGACGCCGACCGCGACACGGTGGGTCGATACACCGACGCCATGTTCACCGACATCGAACGCACCGACGGGGCCCCGCGCCTGGTGCTGGAGCGGTGGCGTGCGCTGGCGCACGTCGTCTGCGAGGTGGAGGTCGACGAGTGGTTCGACCAGACCCCTGGCCCGGGGGCGGGAGCCCCGTTGGTACGCCGGCCGTGACCGATCCCGAGTCGCCGATCGGGCTGCGCGATCTGGCGCTGTGCTTCGAGGGCGCCGTCCCGGCCGTCATCGCCACCGCGTCGGCGGACGGCACGCCCAACGTCACCTACCTGTCGCGCCTGCGCATCGTCGACGACGAGCGGGTGGCGCTGTCCAACCAGTTCCTGTC
>DATHSN010000010.1:0-12038 GCA_035464115.1 Acidimicrobiales bacterium
CGCTGGCCCGGTCGAGCCGGCTCCCGAGGGCGTCGATGGCCACGTCGGCGGCCTCGGGCGGGCTCCACCCGGCACCGTCGGCCGCGAGCGCACCGAACCGCTCGGCACCGAGCCGCTCCGCCAGCTCGGCCTCGAGCGCGGCGCGCAGCACCTCGGAGAGCCCCACCTGGTAGCCGGAGGCGGCGCGGGCGCCGAGCAACCGGGCTGCGGTTGCGGCATCACCGCCGTCGGCCAGGAGGCGGGCGGCCATCACCACGTCGGCCGAGATCAGGGTCCACATGCCCCGGTCCCGGTAGGCGCGCAGGGTGCGGATCAGCGTGCGGGCCGCCTCCTCCGGGGGGCGGGCCGGGAGGGCGACCTGGGTGAGCGTGCTGCCGGCCGCGCCGAGCAACAGGCGGTGGTCGTCGCGCAGCGACGCCACCACCACCGCCTCGAGCAGCGTGGCCGCCCGCTCCGGATCGGTGGCGCACCGGCGCAGCCCGGCGACCAGGCAGTCGAACGCGCCGAGGGCGCCCTGCCCGGCCCGCCCGGGATCCACGTCGGGGCCGCCGTCGTCGGCCTCCTGGCGGACCGTGCCCACGATCGCCGCGAAGCCCTCGGCGTAGGCCCGGTCCATGCCCCGCTCGCTGCGGCTGAGGTCGAGCAGGCGCGCGGCCCCGTCGACCACGGTGTCGAGGTCGCCGGCGTAGTACGCGCACCACACCACGGACAGCAGCGTGGCGTGCGACTCGTGGCGGTCGTGGGCGGACGCCGCCAGCGCCCGAGCCCGCCGGTGCTGGCCACGATGGGCGAGGAGCCGGGCCTGCACCGCCCCCGCGTCGGCGGCGAGCGCCACGTCCGCGCGGTCCACGTCCGCGCGGTCGGCGGCCCCGTGGTCGGTGCCCGGCGCCCCGACCGCGGCGCCGCCGGCCGCGTCGCACCAGGCGAGCACCTCGAACGACTGGCGCAGGTCGGCGAACCCGCCCACCGCGCGCACGATCCGCCAGATGGTGCGGCGGTCGGCGTCCTCGGCGGCGGTCCGGACCGCGGCGCGCAGGTCGCCCCACGCCGCGCCCATGGCGGCCAACGCCGCGTCGATGCGCTCCGTCTGCATCTCGTCGTCGAGGTGCTCGGCCACCCCCGCGACGTGAGCGGCGTGACGTCGTCGCACCGAACCAGGGTCGGCGAGTCGGGCGGCGGCGACCTCGCGGATCGGCGCGAGCAGGCGGCAGCGCGGCGCGCCGTCCCGTCCGGGGTCGGGCACCACCAGGGCACTGCGATCGAGGCGGGCCAGGCCGTCGAGGACGGCGACGGGGTCCTCGTCGGGGCGGACGATGGCGGCGGCGTCCTCCCAGCTGAACGGCCCGGCGAACACGCTGAGACCGGCGAGCAGGTCGCGGTCGTCGGGTCGCAGGTGGTCCCACGACCAGGCGATCACCTCCGACACCGAGCCGTGGCGATCGTCGGGCGCCGACGGGGCGGTGAGCAGCCGGAAGCGGTGGTCGAGCAGCTCGAGCATCTCGGCCGGCGCCAGCAGCCGGGCCCGCGCCGCGGCGAGCTCGAGGGCCAGCGGCATCCCGCCCAGGCGGCGGCACAGCTCGGGCACCGCCGGGTCGTCGGGTGCGAGGGTCGCGCCGGCGTCGTGGGCCCGGGCCCGGAAGCAGGCGGCCGCGTCGTCGGGGAGGAGCGGCCCGAGGGGCAGCACCGACTCGCCGTCGACGCCGAGCGGGGCGCGGCTCGTGGCCAGCACCCGGACGCTCCCGCAGCGACGGGCGACGTTGCCGGCCACCGCGGCCGCCGCCTGCGCCACGTGCTCGCAGTCGTCGAGCACGAGCAGCCCGTGGCGTCGCTCGAGCGAGCGGACGACCGACTCGACGGGGTCGGCGTCGGCCTGCTGGGCCTCACCGACGGCGTCGAGGACGACGTTGGGCACCGCGGCGGCGTCGCGTGCGCTGGCCAGCTCGCACCACCAGACCGCACCGTCGGCGGGGGTGGACTCGGCGAGGCGGGTGCACAGGGTGCTCTTGCCCATGCCCCCCGGGCCGGTCACGGTCACCAGGCGGTGTCGTCGCAGGCGGGATGCGAGCTGGTCGAGCTCGGCGGCGCGCCCGTAGGTCGGCTTCGAGCGCACGGGCACCCCCCGGCTGGTCCGGGGTGGACGATCGTCGCCGTCGCCGCCCACGCCGCGGCGCCCGCGCTCGCTGTCGCCCACGCCGTCGTGCCCGCCGTCGAGAGCGTCGGCCGGCGCCGCCGTGGCGCCCGCGGTGCCGGCGTCGTCGCGGTCGGCGGGCGCCGTCCCGTCGGCGGTGAGCTCGGTGACGGGCGCGACGAACCGGTAGCCGACGCGGTGGACCGTGCGGATCACCGACTGCGCCCGGCCGTCGTCGCCGACGGCTCGGCGGCAGTGCTTCACCTGGGTGGTCAGCGCCGAGTCGCTGACGAACCGGTCGCCCCACACCACATCGTGGAGCTCGTGCTTGGTGACCACGCGGTGTCGGTTGCGGATCAGGTGGGCGAGGAGGGTGAACGTCTGCGGCTCGAGCTCGACGGGCTGGTCGTCGCGGCGGAGCTCGTGGGCCTCCTCGGCGAGGGTGTGGCGGCCGAACCGGTAGCGCATCGGGTCGTTCCTGGGCCGTCGTGACGGGACGGTGGGGCCGAGGCGCCGCGAGCGCGATCGTCAGGGCTCCCTCGTCCCCCTCGACCGACCCTACCCACGTCGGCCGTACCAGCCGACCCGGGTCGTGGACCGAAGATGCCCTCGTAAGCGTCGCGATTCGACGCTTGCGAGAGCATCTTCCCCGGGATCGAGCGATCGATCAGGTGTGCCGCCGCGTCGCTCCCCGATCGGGGTCGACAGGCCGATTCGTCAACCGTGGACGTCGAGGCCGAGCCGTCGGGCCGACACCACGGTGGCGTGCTCCGGGTGGAGGTGGTGGTCGGCCAGGCGGGCGAGCACTCCCTCCATGGCCCGTCGGGCCGCCGCCCGGTCGCCCGGGGCGACGAGCGCCGCGGTGAGCAGCCGGGCGGCCCGCTCGGGGAGCGGCTCGCCGCGCAGCGCGGCGGTGGCGTGCCAGGCCGACTCCTCGGGCTCGCCCCGCGACAGCAACAGCTCCCCCAGCCGACAGCGCGCCCCCAGGGCGAGGGCGCCGAGGCGGACGCGCTCGACCTCGGCCCACTCGGCGTCGGGGAGGTCCTCCAGGTACTCGCCGCGGTGGAGATCGACGACGGCTCGATAGCACTCGATCGCCTCGGTGGACCGGCCCCCCTGGTCGAGGGACCGGGCGCGGCGGTCGGTGTCCTCGAACCGGTGGACGTCGACCACGAGGCCGTCGCTGGCGACCGTGATCGACTGGTCGTCGGCGCGCACGAACCACGGTGGCTCGTCGCGGCCCCGCTCCGGCTGCAGGACGCGCTGGAGGTGGGCCAGGTTGACCCGTAGGTTCGCCAGCGCCTTCGCGGTCTCCATGCCCGGCCACAGGTCGTCGACCACCCGCCGGCGGGCGACCTTGCGGTGGTGCACGAGATGGGCGAGGAGCTGGCGCACCCGCGCTCGGCCGGTCCAGTCGGGGTCGAGGACCACGGTCTCGCCGCGGCGCAGGGTGGTCGGCCCCAGCAGATCGAGGCGCAGCTCGTCGGCGGGCCGGGCGGGGAGGCGTTGGGCTCGGGCGCTCGCCCACCCTGCCGTCGGCGCGTGCCGATGGCGCTCGCCGATCGCGAGCAGGTGGGGTCGGGCGTCGGGAAGACGGTCGAGCACCGGGCCGACGCGCCCGTCGCCGGCGGCGGCGGCCGCCGCCGCGAGCTCGGCGAGGTGGCTCGGCAGCACGTGGACGCGCAGCACCACCTCGTCGTCCCAGGGCAACGCCGCGGCCGGAGCCGGGTCGCCCCCCTCGCGGAGGGCGACCAGCGCCCGCCCGGCGGCCACCGCCGTGGACATCGCGGGGCCCAGCCGCACCTGGTCGAGCGTCGGGCGGGTGCGGGGCACCAGCGCGTAGACCGCCGAGAGCGCGTTGAGATACGGGCGGGGCGGCCATCCGTCGATGGGGAGGTCGTCGAGGAGTCGGTCGAGCCGCTGGGCGGCCGCGTCCTCGCCCCGCTCGGCGACCGTCACGATGGCGTCGGCCACCAGGGCGTAGTGGCGGGCGTCGACGCTCGCCGTCCTCGTCGATTGCCGCAGGGCGCGGTCGGCGTGCTGTCGGGCTCGATCGGGTCGGCCCGCCGCCGTCGCCACGAACGCGAGCACGGCGTTGGTGGAGACGCTCACGTGGGCCACCTGGTGGTCGTCGGAGACGGCGGCCAGCTCGCTGCCGTAGGCGAGCGCGGGCTCCGGCGCGATGGCGCCCTGGAGCCAGAGCGCCTGGGCCACGTGCTGGCCGCCGAGCCCGACGGCGGTCGAGGTGACCTCGGCGTCGTCGCCGGGGAGGTGGACGAGCTCGGGCCGTCCGAGGTCGATCACGCCGAACGCGTGGTAGACGACCTCCCACCCGGTCGTGGGCGGGGTGAGCTCGGCCAGCGCCCGCTGCGCCGTCTCCGGGTCGCCCGCGAGCCGCGCCCGCAGCGCCCGTCCCATGGTGGTGACGACGTGGGCGGGCCGGTGGCCCCGCTGGGCCAGGTGCGTCGCCCGCTCGACGAGCGGGTCGGGGATCGCCGCCGGATCGATGATCCAACGCATGTTGAACTCGTGCAGGAGCGCGAGCGCCTCGACGGTCTCGTCGCCGTCGTCCCGCGCCCGCGCCGCGGCCCGCGCGAACCGCTCGGCGGACCGCACCTCGTCGCCGGCGTGGACGACCGACGCGGCGATCAGATCGGTCACCGGGCGGTCGCCGATCGACGCGGTGGCGGCGTCGCCCAGCCGACGGAGCTCGGCCACCGAGGCGTGGACCAGCGGGGTCCCGGCCGCCACCTTCAGGGCGCGCTCGACGCCGTCGCCCCGCCCGGCGGCGGCGAACAGCTCGGCGGCCTCGACCGGCTCCCGGTCGAGGCGTTCCTCGGCGATGCGGGACAGGGCGGCTGCGGCGTCGGGGTCGAGAGCGTCCGCGCCGGTGAGCGACTCGCGCCAGAGGTCGTGGAGCCGGAAGGTGCCGCGGTCGGAGTGGTGGACGAGGGGTAGGTCGGCCAGCAGCTCGGTCGCGTCGGCGCCGCCGTCGGTCGCGGCGAGCGCGGCTGCCTCGTCGACCTCGTCGAGGTGGGCGAGCGCGGTGAGCGCCGGGAGGCGGTCGCTCCCGATCGCAGCCACCACCTCCTTCACCAAGTAGTCGACCGGCCCGACGACTCCCGACCCGAGCTCGAGGGCGACCATGGCCGGCCATCGCTGCGCCGGGTCGACGGTGCTGCGCCGCTCGCCGACGAAGGTGTCGAACTCGTCGTCGTCGAACGCCAGGTCGTCCTGGGTGATCCGGTCCACCTGGCCGTCCAGCTCGTGGCCGATGAGGTCGACCGGTGGCAGCGCCCGGCCGGCGAGGGCGAGGTGCGCGTTGGCGGGCAGGTGGCGCAGCAGCTCGTCGAGGTGGTCCCCCCGCTCGAGCACGTGCACGTCGTCGAGCACCAGGCACACGTGCGCCGGGGCGAGGCTCGCGAGGGTGTCGGCGACCGACCGGATCTCGCCCTGCTCGTCGGGGACCGGGCGATCGGTCGACGCGGCGACCGACGCGAGGACGGCGGCGGCGAGCGCGCCCGGATCGTCGTCGGCGGGCTCACACCGCAGCCACACGTCGACCCGCGTCGGGTCGGTGCTGGTCGCCGCCACCGCCTGGCTCAGCGCGGTGGTCTTGCCGAACCCGGCCGGCGCGACGACGACGGTGACGGTCACCTCGAAGCGTCGGCGCAGCCGATCGACGAGGCGGTGGCGATGGATCCAGTCGTGGCGAGCGGCCGGGACGCGGTGCCTGAGGCGTCCTGCCATCGTCGTGATCCTACGCAGGTGCACCCCCCGTTCAGACGAGCCGGAGCCGGACTCGACGCGCCGTGACCGCTCCGGCGCGGCCGGTCGGTGCCGACGGGCCGATCAGCCCGTGGTGGGGATGGCGAGCTGCTCGGCGAAGCGATCCGGCCGGTTGGCCCGGGGCAGCTCGACCCCGACGTCGGACTCGTCGTCGAACGCCAGGTTGAGCACCGACGCCACCTTGCCCGAGGTGTAGGACCACCCGACGAGCCGCTCGATGGGGATGTCGACCACCGGCGCCTCCACCTTGGTGGAGAACATGCCCTGCTTGTAGCCGAAGACGATGAGGCGAGCGGTCGTGACCGCCAGCACACCCTTGTCGTCGGGGACCCGGGCGGCGATCGATCCCTCGGGGGTGTGGAACGCGGACCGGGAGCGGCCGAGGATCTCGTTGCGCTTGTCGACGGCGATCCGGTTGCCGACCGCCCCGCCGACGATGCCGCTGGCCAGACCGAACGTGATCTGGCCCATGGCGCTGCCGCGCCCCTGGAAGTAGATCGCCGCCCGCAGCTCCTCGCCGGGGGCGAGGTCGCCGGCGCGGTCCTTGGCGACGCGTGCGGTCCAGTCGGGCATCGGGCGCTCCTCTCTCGCGGCCGCCGTCGTCGGCCTCGATCGGTCGGGTGACCCGGTGAGCGTCTCCGGGCGCCGCTAACCACCGCGAAACGGCGGTCCCTCGCGCCACGGAACGTGGCACTTCGTGGCGATCCGCTCCCGTTTCGCGGTCGTTAGCGCCCGCCACGCATCCTCGGCCGAGACGTGCTGGACGTACTGCGGAGAGGTGTCGGAGATGGTGGAGCGGGGAGCGCGGCGGATCCGGTCGTGGACGGCGGTCGTGGCCGTGGTGACGGCCGCGGCGCTGGCCGGCCTCGCCGGGCTCGCGACCTCGGCGCCGGACGGTCCGGTCGAGGCGGTGCCCGCTGCGGCGGCGGCCGAGCCGGTCACGGCGACGCCGGCCATCGCCGACCCCGCCCGTGGTGACCTCGAGCCGCCGACCGTTGTGGGCCTGCCGGTGGCCACCTCCGACCTGCCCGACGACTGCCAGCCGAGGAGCCCGAGCGGCTTCTACCTGCCCCGTGAGCCGGGCGCCGGCGGCGGGCTCCTCGCGCCCGACCCCTGCTGCCCGTTCGGTGGCGGCGACTCCGACTGCGACGGGTTGGGCGACGCCGAGGAGACGGCGATCTACGAGGAGTTCTTCAGGGACGAGCCGTACCCGTTCTCGGCGCGCTGCGAGTTCACCGGCGGCGCCAACGAGAACCCCGACATCGACTGCGACGGCCTGCCCGACGGTTGGGAGCACCACGTCACCGGCACCCGGATCTTCGACGCCGACTCCGACGGCGGCGGCGTCGACGACGGCCTGGAAGTGCTCCGCTACGGCACCGACCCCCTGGACCCCACCGACGACCCGCCCGACTCGGACGCCGACGGGCTCCCCGACGACCTCGAGATCGAGCTCGGGACGAATCCCGAGCTGGCCGACACCGACGGCGACGGGTTGTCGGACTGGCACGAGCTGCGGATCCACGGCACGGATCCCAACCTGGCCGACACCGACGGCGACGGGCTCACCGACGGCGACGAGCTCAACACCTACTTCACCGACCCGCTGAATCCCGACTCCGACGGCGACGGCTTGCTCGACGGCGACGAGATCGCGCTCGGCACCGACCCGTGGGACCCCGACACCGATGCCGGCGGGGTGAGCGACGGCGACGAGGTCCGCGCCGGCACCGACCCGAACGACGGGAGCGACGACGACCCGAGCCTCGTCACCGACTTCGAGGTCACCGTCGTGGCCGTCCGCCCGGGTGGCGGGCCGGGCGACGCCGGCGAGGTCGAGATCACCTGGAGCGGCGTCCCCGCCGGTGCCGACACCGTCGTGCTCGTGCGCGACGGCGTCGAGGTCGCTCGGGCGGCGGCGGACGACGGGGTGGTCGTCGACATCACCGCCCCGACCGACCAGGTCGTCGCCTACCAGCTCCGGGCCACGTCGACCGGCGGTGCCACGACCACGATGGCGATCGTCTCGGTGCGCGTGCCCGATCCGGTCCGCGCGTGCAGCCTGTCGTGGACCGGGGCGGCGGACGACGACTGGTCCGAGCCCCGGAACTGGGCGGCGGTCGTCCCGCTCGGCGACCCGGCGCCGGCCCCCGCCGCTCCCGGCCCCGACGACCACGCCTGCCTCCAGCTGCGCGACGACGTCCTCGTCACCGCCTCGCCCGACGATCGGGCGCTGGCTGCGCTGACGATCGACCTGGTGGCCGTCGACCTCCCCGGCCGGCTCGCCGCCGACCGGGTCGACGTCAACCGGGGCGCGCTGTTCGTCGACGACCTCGTCGCCGAGGACCTCGAGGTAGCCCGCGACGCAGTGGTCATCGCCCGTGGGTCGGCGAGGGTGAGCGGCACGCTCGGCCTGCGCGGCGGCATCGAGCTCGAGGCCCCGACTGTGACCGCGGCACCGGGGTCGCGCGTCGAGATCGCCGGGGCGGGCAACCTGGTCGTCGGCGACCTGGTCGCCGACGGCGAGGTCGCGCTCGTCGGCACCGGGTCGGCGTTCGCGGAGGCCACCATCGACGGCTCGCTCCGCCTCGGCGACCCGTCGAGCCTCTCGATGCGGGCCTCCGAGGCCACCGGCGACCGGCTCACCGTCGCCGCCGACCTCGAACTGGCCGGCAGCCTGTCCGTGGCCGGCATCGGCGACCTCGGGCCCGACACCGACCTCACCCTCATCGAGACGTCGAGGGTTCCCAGCGGGGACTTCGCATCGACCACGGCCCCCGCCGGCACCACCGTGGAGATCACCGACACCGGGGTGCGCCTGGTGGGCGACGGGGAGGGTGGGGGCACCGACCCGGCCACCTGCGTCGCCGTGCCCGACGTGCTCGACCAGCCCGTCGGCGGGTGCTGGATCGCCAGCGGGTCCGACTTCGTGACCACCGCCGACCTGCTCGCCGGCGACGGCCCGGCCACCATCGGCGCCCTCACCCTCACGCCGGAGCTGGGGACCGATCTGGTCCTCGACCCGTCGGAGGAGAGCCTCACGACCATCGACCAGGGCACCAAGGCGGCGGGCGGCTCGGTCGCCCTCGGGCTCGCCGTGGTCGAGCCCCCGAAGGCGGGCGGGGTCCAGCAGGTGTCGTTCCGCACCCAGCTCCCCGACGAGATCGCGACCATCGTCGAGCTCGGCTCCCGCGCCCTCGACGGCTGGTCGCTGCTCGAGCAGCTGCCGGTGTCGCTGCCCGACCTGTTCGGGCTCCCGTCGACGTTCGGCTCCATCCGGGTCGGCTCGCTCGGCGGGGTCGCGGGCTGGATCGGGGAGCTCGGCGTCGAGCTCCCCGACGTCTTCGGCGGCCGGCCGACCCAGCTCGACCTGTTCGCCGCCCCCAGCGGTCTGTCCGCGGACGACCTGCGGCTCGACGACCTCGACGCCGTCGTCGGCCAGGTGGCCGAGGTGGTCGGGCTCGACCTCGACTGGGTGCAGGACCGGGTCTGGCAGATCACCTCCGATCTCACCGAGACGTTCCAGGTGGAGGGCTCGATCGACCTGGCCACCTCCGGCGGGAGCGGCCAGCTCACCGTCCGCGGCCTGTCGATCGGGAACCTGCTGAGCATCGACGACCTCACCCTCACGCGCACCGTCGACGACGACGGCGAGACCTGGACGTTCCTCGGCGACGGGGACCAGCGCGTCCGGGAGCTCACGATCGGCCTCGACCCCGACGGCGACCTGGCCTCCGGGCGCATCGAGCTGGGCGACGTCTCCGGCGAGAGCGACCGCATCCCCTCGGCGCTCGTCGCCGGCGGCTGGCTCGACGTGACCGGGCTCGCCGTCGACTACGACGGCGACGCCGGGACCTGGGCGCTCGTCGGCCTCCTGCGTCAGCCCGACGCTCAGGTGACCGGCAGCATCACCCTCGACGACGGCACCCTCGTGCAGGGCTCGCTCGTGACCCGCGCCGAGCTCGGCAGCCTCGCCACCGTCGACCTCGACGCCCGCTTCGAGGGCGGCGACACCTCCGACGACAGCGACGGCGACGCCGAGGACGCCGGCGACCGCTGGGCGCTCGACGTCACCCTCGTGGGCGACGGCTTCGGCACCCGGTCGGGCGCGGGCGAGCTCACCTTCGACGACGGCGACCTCGTGTCGGGGCGCGTCGAGCTGGCCGAGCTGCCCCTCGGCGAGCTGGCCGTGATCGAGCGCTTCGAGATGGCCTTCGACCGCCCGGCCGGGATCTGGGCGCTCGACGGATCGGTGGCCGTCGACGGCGACCCCGACGGGGCGCCGTTCGACGGGTCGTTCGAGTTCGTGGCCGGGGTCCTCGTCGACGCCCACCTCGAGCTGGCCGGGCTCGACCTCGGCCCCACCACCCTCGAGCTGTTGGTCCTCGACCTCGACCGCAGCGCCCCCGGCGCCGAGGTCCGCACGCAGACGTTTCTCGCCTCGGGGTGGATCAGCGGGGCGCTCACCGGCACCTCCATGCCCCAGGAGCCCATCAGCGGCTCGGTGTCGATCCTCGACGGCCGCATCACCGACCTGGCGCTCGTCGTGCCGAACCTGGCCATCGGCAACCTCGCCCACCTGCAGGACGTCGCCCTCTCCTACGCGTTCGACGACGCCGACGACGTGGCGACCCTGTCGGGGGCGGGCACGCTGCGCACCGCCGACGGCGCCACCGAGAGCGCGGCGACGATCGACCTCGTGATGGTCGACGGGGTGGTGACCTCGGCGGGCATCAGCGCCGACGACCTCTCGTTCGGTGGCATCGTCACCCTCGCCGACCTCGATCTCACCTACGACCGCACCGACGAGGGCGCCACGTGCGGCGACGTGGCCGCCCGCGACATCGAGGCCCGGTTGTGGACCGTCGACGCCACGGTGCCCTCCGACGGCGCCACCACGAGCACCACCGGCTGCCTCCTCCTCGTCGACCGCGCCCTGGTCGGTGGCCAGCTCCAGGTGGGCGACGTCGCCGTCGGCGAGCTGTTCCGCCTCACCGACCTCGAGCTCACCGTCGCCTCGGTCGAGCTCGACGAGGTCGACCTGATCGCCCCCGACGGCCGCCCGGCGGGCACTGCGCCCGTCGCCGACACCACCTTCGACGTGTCGGCCACCTTCGACACCGCGAGCGCCAGCACGAGCGTCGCGGGCTCGTTGCGGCTCCGCGACGGCGGGCTCGAGGCGTTCGGGATCACCCTCGACGACGTCCCCCTCATGAACCTGCTCACCCTGCGCGACGTGTCGCTCGACTACGACGGCGGCACCCGTTGGGACGGCGACGTCGACGCGTCGTTCTCGCTCGGCGGCACGGTCGTGCACGGCGGCGGCTCCTCCACGCTGTCGGGCGCCGTCACCTACGGCGGTGCGGCGGGTGAGATCACGTCGCTGACGATCGCCGCCAGCGATGTGCCCTTCGGGCCCGCGGTGCTCGACTCGCTGCTGCTCACCTACGACGGCAGCCGGGGCGCCACCTGGACCATCGACGGGGCGATCACCCTGGGCGACCGCACCACGTTCTCCCTCGACGGCGAGCTGACCATCGACGACGGCCGGGTGACCGGGGTGGTGCTCGACGTGCCCCGCCTCCCGATCGGCGAGCTCGTCACCCTCTCCGACGTGCGGTTCTCCTACGGCCGAGAGAGCGATGGCACCGAGACCTGGTCGGGCACCGGCTCGGTCACGACCGCCGGCGGCAACACCGCCGCTGCCTCCATCGCGCTCGTGATCGGTCCCGACCAGGACCTGCGCGCCGGCACCGTGTCGGTCGAGCGGCTGAGCTGGGGCGGTCTCGTCGAGATCGACTCGTTCACCCTCTCCGGCCAGCCCACGGACGAGGGCTTCGCGTGGGACGTCGCCGGCGATCTCGCCGTCGCCGGGGGGAGCCCCACCACCATCGACGGGCGAGTCGTGATCGACGACGGCCGGGTGGTCGAGGGCGAGCTCGTCCTCACCGGCCTGCGCGTCGCCGGCCTCGTCGAGATCACCCGCCTCGAGCTCGCCGCCGACAAGGGCGACGGCACCTGGTCGGCCTCGGTCGAGCTGGGCTCGGGGGCCACCGCGTCGGGCGACTTCGCCTTCACGGCCGGTCGCCTCGACGCCGCCAGCCTCGGCCTCGGCGCGATC
>DATHSN010000011.1:0-4622 GCA_035464115.1 Acidimicrobiales bacterium
CGCGACGACCCACGCGGCGGGGCGTCGCCGCCGGTTGGCCAGCTCGACGACCGGGGCCGCGGGTGGCGCGACCGACCCGGCGGCCGCGACCGGGGCGCCCGCCGCCAGAGACGCGTCGATGAGCCGCCGGCGTGTCACCTCGTCGAGCGGGTCGACCGGCGCGGCGACGGCCGCCGCCGCGGCCCGCAGCTCGGCGACCCGCGCCACCAGCACCGGGTCACCCTCGACGCGGGCGCGCTCGTCGTCGCTGGCCTCACCGTCGAGGTAGGCCGAGACGAGCTCGTCGTCGGGTGGGAGCGGGGTCGAGGTCATGGTCGTGAGGTGGGACGTCCGTCGGTGGGGTTCTGGTTCCCGGCCAGGGCGCGGGCGAGGGCGCTGCGCCCCCGGGCGATGCGGGAGCGGACCGTGCCGGGCGGGATCTCGAGCACCTCGGCGATCTCGGCGTAGTCGAGGCCGAGCTGGTCGCGCAGCACCACCGCAGCCCGGAACTCCTCCGGGAGGGTGGCGAGGGCGTCGTCGAGCTCCAGGCGGCTGCCGACCGTGTCGTCGAACGCAGGCGCGCCGTCGTCGCGGCGGACGGGCATCGCCTCGTCGTCGGTGGGGGTCGGCCGACGGCGGCGCCGGCGCAGCTCGTCGAGGCAGGCGTTGGTGCTCACCCGGTACAGCCAGGTGGTGAACGCCGATCGCCCGTCGAACCGGGGCAGCCCGCGGACCACCGCGATGAGCGCCTCCTGGGTGGCGTCGAGGGCATCGGCGTCGTTGCCGGCGATGCGCCGACAGATCCGGTACACCGCATCGTGGTGGCGGCGCAGCAGCACGTCGAGGGCGCGCCGGTCGCCGGCCTGGGCGGCCAGGATCAGCGTGGCGTCGTCGTGCAGCTCGTCACGGGGCGGGGTGATGGCGCCACGCTACCGGTGCCGGTGCGTGCGCCCGGGCGACCCCGATGCCCGTCGCTCAGCCGCTCGGGACGCTGCCGGCGGGTCCCTCGACCGCGATCTCGGCCACCTCCACCGTGACCCGTGGCGGTCCGTCGCCGAGGTCGGTGATCCAGAGCAGGAGGGCGCCGGCGTCGACCCCTCCGAGCTCGAACGCCACCCGTCCGGCGGGGACCACGTCGCGCACCACGACCGGGTCGCCCCACGCGGTGAGGTCGTCGGTGTCGGCCGGCGCGACGTGGATGCCGGCTGACCACCCCGAGCTCGGCGACTCGACGATGACGCGCTGCACCGTGGCCACCTCGGCGAGGCTGATCGACAGGCCCACCCCCGACTTCGGCAGGCCACCGAAGTCGCGGGTCTCGTAGCCCTCGGTGCGCCACGCGGTGGTCGGGTCGCCGTCGATGGCGAACGGCGCGAGCTCGTCGTTCTCGCCCGGGGGCCCGGTGCCCTGGGGATCGAACGCCCGCACCTGGACCACCACGGGAGCCACCACCTCGACGGGCTCGGCCTCGGGGGCTCGTGGCGCGGCGCCGACGGCCTCGCGGGCCCGGTCGATGATCTCGCGGCCGGCGTCGGTGCGACCCACGAGGAGCCCGGCGATGCCGAGCGCCGTCGCCACCACGAGGATCAGCGCGGTGGGCACGAGCCAGCTCCGCTCGGTGCGCACGAACGAGGGGGCGTCGTCGTGGCGCACCACCGGCGGGACCGATCCGGTGGCGGTGGGATCGAGGGTCGACACCGCGAGCGCCGTGTCGTCGAGCTCGAGGAGACGGGTCCGGAACGCCGCCGCGGTGGGCGGGCGGCCGGCGGGATCGCGGGCGAGGGCGTGCACGACCAGGTCGTCGAGGGCGCGCGGGATGCTGGGTCGGATCTGGCGGGGTCGGAGAGGGTCGCGGTGGAGCCGGGCCAGCGCGGTGGCGGCCTCGGTGTCGGCTTCGAACGGCGCGCGTCCGCACAGGCTCTCGTAGAGCACCAGCCCGAGGGCGTAGACGTCGGTGCGGGGGTCGACGCGCTCGCCCCGCACCTGCTCGGGAGCCAGGTACTTGGCGGTGCCGACCCAGCTGCCGTTGGAGGTGAGGTCGTCGCTGGCGACCGCCTTCGCGATGCCGAAGTCGGTGACCATCACCCGACGGTCGTCGCACAGCAAGATGTTGGCGGGCTTCACGTCGCGGTGGACGATCCCACCCTCGTGGGCCACCTGGAGCGCTTCGGCCACGCCGGCGGCGACGTCGATGGCGTCACGGGGCTCGAGCGGCCCGTGGCGGTCGAGGAAGTCGCGCAGGTCGACGCCCCGGACGAGCTCCATCACGATGGCCTCGACGCCGGCCTCGCTGCACGTGTCGTAGATGGCGACGATCGAGGGGTGGTTCAGCCGGGCCGCGGCGATGGCCTCACGTCGGAACCGCTCGACGGTGGCGGCATCGGCGGCGAGGTGCGCGTGGAGGACCTTCACCGCGACCTCTCGCCCGAGGGTCAGGTCGGTGGCCCGGCGGACCTCGGCCATGCCACCGGCGGCGACGCGCGGCCCGAGTCGGTACCGGCCGGCGAGGAGGCGACCGTCGAGGACGTCGGCGGTCGCCGGAGGTCCGGAGAGGTCGGGCACGCTCGTCCACGGTACCGGTGCCGCGGCCCGGACCGGGGCCAGCGGCGGGGAGATCAGGGAGTGAGGAAGCAGGCGCCGATCACCCGGGGGCCACCGTGGCTGCCGATGACGGCACCGATGTGGCCGACCCGGATCGACGAGCGGTCGTAGCGCTGGCCGATGAGGTCGAGGAACTCGTCGATGTCGGGGGCCTCGCCGTGCATCACCGCCAGGTGCTCCACCTCGCCGTGCTCGGCGACCTTGTCGGCTAGCCACTGCAGCGCCTTCTTGCGCGTGCGGGGCTTGGCTGCCTCCTGGACGGCGCCGCTCGACAGGTCGATGGCCGGCTTGATCGACAAGATGCTGCCGAGCATGGCCTGGGCGCCGCCGATGCGGCCGCCCTTCTTCAGGTTGTCGAGGGTGTCGAGCACCCCGTAGACGCGGGTGCGCGGCCGCAGCCCCTCGACGAGCGCCACGATCTCGTCGGCGCTGGCGCCGTCGGCCGCGGCGCGCGCCGCGATGAGGACCTGGGTGCCGAGCCCGGCGGTGATCGAGCCCGAGTCGACGACGCGGACGTCGACGTCGGTGGCGCCCGCCGCGGTGCGCGCCGACTGGAACGTGGCCGACAGCTGCGACGACAGGTTGATGCACACCACGGCGTCGGCGCCCTCGTCGGCGGCGGCGCGGAACGCCACCTCGAACGCGCCCGGCGCGGGTGCCGCGGTCTCGGGCAGGGCATCGCTCGTCGCCATGCGGCGGTAGAACTCGTGGACGTCGAGCTCGGTGCGGTCGACCAGCTCCTCGGAGCCGAAGCGGATGCTGAGCGGCACGATGCCGATGCCGAGGTCGCCGACCTCGTCGTCGCTCAGGTCGCAGGAGCTGTCGGTGACGATGCGGACGCCGGCCATGGCGCTGTCCTCCCCCGTGGTGGTCGAGAGATCCTACCGCTCGGTGACGACCGCCTCGTCGGGACGACCGTCGGCGAGCCCGTCGGAGTCGGGATCGATGTCGGAGTCGTGGCGATGCGAGCGTTGGCGACGAGCCCGCCGGGCGGTGCGGGCCCACCACACGGCCAGCACCGCGACGGCCACCCCCCCGAGCAGCAGCCCGAGCCCGGACACCGCGGTGGATCGCACGGTGTAGCGGGCCCGGCCCAGCTCGAGCACGCCATCGGGACTGGTGAGGGTGATGTCGAGGGGGAAGGTGCCCGAGGCCCGGGCCTCGACCGGGACCTCGAGGGGCGTGCTCTCCTCGACCAGGGTGAGATCGATGCGCTCGCCCTCGGGGAACGTGAGCTTGTCGCTCTCGAAGCGGAGGCTCACCCGGACCTCGCCGCCGGTGTCGTTGCGCAGCTGCAGCGGCAGGGTGCCGTCGCGGGCGGCCAGGGTGATGGTGCGACCGCCCTCCATGCCGATGCCCGCCGTCAGCTCGTCGACCTGATCGGTGATCTCCAGCATGTAGAGGTCGCGGCCGGTGGCGTCGAGGTCGGCCGACGCGGTCACCGCCAGCAGCTCACGCAGGTCGTCGATGCGCGGTGAGCCCGGCACCACCGACGCGGCCGCGTCGATGGCGAGGGTGGTGAGGGTGCGCTGGCGGGCGTAGTCGCCGAGGGGGGTGGGGTCGGGCCCGTCGAGCGGTGCCCGCACGAGGGCGTCGTTCGGATCGGTCAGCGGCGCATCGGTGCCCTGCGCGGAGGCCAGGTCGGCGGCGGCCATCACGTCGGCCACGCTGGCCGAGGTGATGATCGGGGCGCTGGCGAGCCCGGCGAGCAGCTCGCTCACGAGGCGGGGGGCGCTCGACGGGTCGGGCAGCACCAGCGCGGTGCCGCGCGCGTAGGCGGGGCGGTCGAAGTAGAGCGCGGCGAGGTCGGTGAGGGCGTGGTGGGCGGCGAGCACCGGATCGCCCGCCGAGGGGTCGAGGCGGTCGGCGAGCGCGGGGTCGGGGGTGATCGCGGTGAGGACCGCGTCGCCCGCGGCCAGACCGAACGGGGAGACGAGGGCCACCACGAACGTGTTGGGATCGATCGGGGGGAGCGCCGAGGCGGGCAGGACGACCCTGGCCACCCCGTGGCGGGTGAGCGCCGCCAGCTCGGCCGGGGTCGG
>DATHSN010000012.1:0-12364 GCA_035464115.1 Acidimicrobiales bacterium
TAGAGATGGACCTCGTTCGGTCGTGCCCACAGCTCGAAGGTGGCGACGTCCCGGTACCCCAACCGCTGGTACATCGAGTGAGCCATCGGTGTCGAGTGGAGGACGCTCGCGCGGCAACCTGCGTCGGACGTCGCATGCAGCGCCAGGGTCATGAGCAGGCTCGCGAGTCCCTTGCCGCGGCCGCGCTCGGTCGTGGCCACGCCATAGATGCCGGCGACGTCGGCGCTCACGTGGATGCCGAGCTTGGACACAGGTGCGCCGTCGAGCGACGCGATCCACACGCGCACGCCCGTGCCGATGTAGCGGTCGAAGACCCGACGAAGGTACGGGGAGTGGTCCTCCTCGAGCCCGTATCGGGTCGACACGAGATCGAGCCAGGCCGCGCCATCGCCGGCTCCGGCTTCGACGACCTCGATACCCGATGGCGGGTCGGGCACGGGCGCCAGGTCGTCGAGGGTGTGGATCATTCCCGGCATGGTTTCGGCGCACACCCACCCGTGAGCGTCGAGGCTCTCTCGCACCCCGCTCGGCGTCGTCGGATGGACGAGCCAGGCGGGGGTGCACGCCCGTCGCTCGAAACGGTCGACGAGCTCGTGAACCTGAGCCTCGATGCTGCGATCGCCCTCGTCGTGGAACCGGAGCACCGTGTTGTACGGAGGCTTGGAGATGTCGGTCTCGAGGACCAGCCGTGTCGGGGTCTCGATCAGTCGTCCCGGGTCGACACGGCCGAACTGGGCGAACATCGACCAGATGTTGGTCTCGAGGGCGTGGACCGCAACTGTCTCCGAGAACACGCTGACTCCCATGGCTCAGCCGGCCGGCTCGCGCTCGCCCCGATCGAGGCGAGTGGAGACGCTACTCGCAGCTGGATCCGTTGGCTGAGCCGATGGGGCGAGCCTGCAGCGCCGTCGATGCCGTCGGGCACGCGGCGCGCCGCGCCGATCGATCAGCCGGGTGGGCTCGTGTCGGCTCTCAGATGTCGAGGGCGGCGTGGTCGACGAGCTCGCCGTGTTCGAGCAGGTAGTCGCGGCGGCGGTTCACGTCGTGGCCCATGAGGGTCTCGAACAGGTCGGCGGCGCTGGCCGCCTCGGCGGCGTCGGCCATCGACATGCGCTTGAGGATGCGGGTGCCGGGATCGAGCGCGGTCTCGGCCAGCTCCTCGACCCCCATCTCGCCGAGGCCCTTGAACCGCATCCACTCGATGTTGTCGGGGTTGCGGTTGTTGCCGGTGCACAGCTCGGTGGTGATGCGGTCGCGCTCGGCCTCGGTCCAGGCCCGGTAGGTCTTCCCCGACACCTTGGTGGTGAACAGCGGCGGCTGGGCCGCGAACACCCGACCGCTCTCGAGCAGCGGCCGCATGTGGTGGTAGAAGAGCGTGAGCAGCAGGCAGCGGATGTGGCTGCCGTCGACGTCGGCGTCGCACAAGATGACGATGCGGCCGTAGCGGGCGGCGTCGAGGTCGAACTCCTTGCCAGAGCCGGCGCCGATGGCGGTGATGAGCGCCTGGGCCTCTGTGTTGTCGAGCACCTGCTTGAGGGTGGCCTTGCCGGCGTTGACGATCTTGCCCCGCAGCGGCAGCACCGCCACCTTCTCGGCGTCGCGCCCCTGCTTGGCGGGGCCGGCGGCGGAGTCGCCCTCGACGATGACCAGCTCGGCGTCGGGGCCGTGGGTGCGGCAGTCGGCCAGCTTGTCGGGCATGCCGGTGGAGCCGAGGTTGGCCGCCTTGCGCTTGGCCTCGAGCGCCGCCTTCGACGTCTCGCGGTTGATGACCGCGTTGGCGATCTTGTCTCGGACCGCGGCGACGTGGGTCTTCTTGCCGTCGCCGCGGATCCAGGCGGTGAACCCGGCCTTGACGATGTCGTAGACGATGCTCTGCACCTGGGGGGTGCCGAGCTCCTCTTTGGTCTGGCCCCGGAACTGGGGCTCGGGGAGCGTGACCTTGAGGGCGGCGACCAGGCCCTCCTGCACGTCGTCCTTGCCGGCCTTCTCCTTGCCCTTGCCCTCCTTGGCGAGCTTGGCCAGCTTGCGCAGGTCGGCGAGGAGCACGTCGTTGACGACGTAGGTCATGGCCCGCTCGAGCCCGGCCACGTGGGTGCCGCCCTCGGGCGTGGGGATGGTGTTGACGAACGACACCAGCGTGGAGTCGTAGCCCTTCACCCACCGCAGGGCGACCTCGACGGTGCAGGTGCGCTCGACCTCGACCATGGACCCGCCCTGGGCGATCTTCTCGGTGAAGCGCCCCGAGCCGGCCAGGCGGACCACCTCGGTGAGGTTCTCGCCCACCGACAGGTAGTCGACGAAGTCGGCGAGGCCGCCCTTCGACACGAACTCCTCGGGCTCGGAGCCGGCGCCGGGCCGCTTGTCGGTGAGGCGGATCTTCAGGCCCGGCACCAAGAAGCACATGCGGGCGATGCGCTCGCGCACCAGGGCGTACTCGATGGTGGCCTCGGGGTCGAAGACCTCGGTGTCGGGCCAGAACCGCACCCGCGTGCCGGTGCGGTTGCCGCTGACCCGCTTCACCTGCTCGAGGTGCGAGGTGGGGGTGAACGAGCCGTCGGGCTCGAAGCGCCCGGGGAGCCGCTCGAGGAACGACAGCCGCCAGGTGTGGCCGTCGCGGTCGACCTCGGCCACCAGCTTGGTGGACAGGGCGTTGACCACCGAGGCGCCCACGCCGTGCAGGCCGCCCGACGCCGAGTAGGCGCCCGAGCCGAACTTGCCGCCGGCGTGCAGCTCGGTGAACACCACCTCGAGCGCGGTGCGGCCCTTGTCCTTGGCGTCGATGGGGATGCCGCGGCCGTTGTCGGTGACCTCGATGGAGCGGTCGCGGTGGAACGTGACCTCGATGCGGTCGGCGTGGCCGCCGGCGGCCTCGTCGACCGCGTTGTCGATGAGCTCCCACAAGAGGTGCTGCAAGCCGTCGGATCCGGTGCCGCCGATGTACATGCCGGGGCGCTTGCGGACCGCTTCGAGGCCCTTCAAGACCTGGATGTGCGAGGCGTCGTAGCTCTCGCCCTCGGGGCGGCGGATCTTCGCCATGTCAGAACCTCCGGGGGCCGACGGCGAGGATGCGCTCGTCGGTGGCGACGCTGAGCGTGTCGCGGCGGGTGACGGTGAGGGGGAGCGGCACCGGTGTGGGGTCGGGGCGGGTGGGGGCGTCGGCCTGGCCGACCACCGCCACGAGCTCGTCGGGCGGCCCGACGTGGGCGGCCACCAGCCGCTGCTCGTGCTTGAAGCGGGTGAGGCGCACCCCGCCGGTGGCGCGGCCCTTGGCCGGGATCTCGGCGGCGTCGGTGAGCTTGGCGGTGCCGGCGTCGGTGAGGGTGACGACGACCGCGCCCTCGGGGGCGAGCCCGGCGCCCACGACCGACGCGCCGGGGCGCAGCTTCATGCCCGCCACCCCGCCGGCGGACCGACCCTGGATGCTCACCGAGTCGACCGCGGTGCGCAGCGCCTGGGCGTCGTCGGCGACGATGACGATCTCGGCGTCGTCGGGGGCGGGGAACGCGGCCACCACGCGGTCGTCGCCCTTGAGCCCGATGATGGCGGCCCCCGCCTTGGTGGCGGCGAGCTCGTCGGGGGCGATCCGCTTGGCGATGCCGGCCGCGGTGACGACCACCACGGGCTGCTCGCCGGGGACGAGCAGGGTGAGCACCGTCTCGCCGTGCTTCACGTCGACCACCTCGGCGGCCGCCGCGCCCCGGGAGCGGCCGGCCACCTCGGGCACCTCCATGGCGGTGACGGGCAGCACCCGGCCGGTGTCGGTGACGGCGAGGACGCTGGCGTGGTTGGTGGTGTCGACGCGGGCGAGCAGCACGTCGTGGCGGCCGAGGGCGGGCTTGGAGACCCCGTCGGCCGGCTCGCGGCCGATGACCCCGGTGGTCGACAAGGTGACCACGCACGGGTCGTCGGCGATCTCGAGCGGCTCGGGCGCCTCGGGGACGACGTCGTCGACCTGGTCGGCGCGGATCACCCGGCTGCGGCGGGGACGGCCGTGGCGCTCGACGACCTCGCGCAGCTCCTTGAGCACGATGGTGCGTCGGCGCTGCTCGCTGTTGAGGATGGCCTCGAGCTCGGCGATGCGGGCGACCAGCTCGTCGCGCTCCTCCTCGAGCTCGAGCTTGGCGAGCGCGGTGAGCCGGCGCAGCGGCATGTCGAGGATGTAGGTGGCCTGCACCTCGCTGAGCGAGAAGCGCTCCATGAGCCGGCCGCGGGCCTCGGCGGTGTCCTGCGACCCCCTGATGATGCGGACGACCTCGTCGATGGCGTCGAGGGCGATGAGCAGGCCCTCGACCAGGTGGAGCCGGTCGCGGGCCTTGCCCAGGCGGAACTCGCTGCGGCGCACGATGACGTCGAGGCGGTGGTCGACGTAGGCCAGGCACAGGTCGTAGAGGCCGAGGGTGCGGGGCACGCCGTCGACGAGCACCACGTTGTTGATGCCGAACGTCTCCTCCATCGGCGTGAGCCGGTAGAGCTGGGCGAGCACGGCGCGGGGGTTGACGCCGGTCTTCACCTCGACCTGGATGCGCAGGCCGTGGGCCCGGTCGGAGAGGTTCTTCACGTCGGACACGCCGGGCAGGCGCCCCGACAGCACCAGCTCCTTGATCTTGGCGATGACCCGCTCGGGGCCCACCAGGTAGGGCAGCTCGGTGACCTCGATGCCCTGGCGGCGGGCGCTCACCTGGACCACCTCGGCGGTGGCGCGCATGCGCAGGCTGCCCCGACCGGTGGCGTAGGCGTCGCGCAGGGTGTCGTCGATGACGATGCCGCCCGACGGGAAGTCGGGCGCGGGCAGCACGGCCATGAGCTCGTCGACGGTGGGCTTGGGGCGCCGCTGGGTCATCACCAGCTCGATGGCGGCCGCCACCTCGACGAGGTTGTGGGGCGCCATGTTGGTGGCCATGCCCACCGCGATGCCGGCGGTGCCGTTGACCAGCAGGTTGGGGAGCAGCCCCGGGAGGGCGACCGGCTCGGACGACTCGCCGTCGTAGGTGGGGCGGAAGTCGACGGTGCCCTCGGCGATCTCGCCGAGCATGTCCATGGCTGCGTCGGTGAGGCGGCACTCGGTGTAGCGCTGGGCGGCGGGCGGATCGTCGAGCGAGCCGAAGTTGCCCTGCGGGTGCACGAGGGTGACGTTGCGGGTGAAGTCCTGGCCGAGGCGCACCAGCGCGTCGTAGATGGCCGCATCGCCGTGGGGGTGGTACTTGCCCATGGTGTCGCCGACCACCCGGGCGCTCTTGCGGGTGGGCGTGTCGGGCCGCAGGCCCATCTGGTGCATGGCGTGCAGGATGCGACGCTGCACCGGCTTGAGGCCGTCGCGCACGTCGGGGATGGCCCGCGACGTGATGACCGACATGGAGTAGGCGAGGAACGACTCGCTCATCTCCTCGGCCACCGGGACGTCGACGACCTCCCGGGCGAACGGCACGAGGTTCAGCTCTCCCTGGCTGGGCATGGGCGGCGGGCTCCGACGACGACGGTGCGGGTGGGGGACCCCTCGATGCTATCGGGGGAACAGGCGTTCGATCATCCCACGACGGCGGGGATCCGCGCTCAGGATGCCGTCGACCGGTGCCGTGGCGGTGGATGGCCACGCCGTCGCCGCCGGGTTCGGGCGCGGCCGCCGGTACCGTCGACCCGGTGGGCGACGAGCAGATGGTGGTGCGCCGGGGCGCGGGCACCGGTGCCCGGGTGCTCGTGGTGGTGGCGCTCCTCGCCGGTGCGGTGGCGCTGTGGGCGACCCGCGACCCGCAGGTCGCCGACGACCAGGCCGCTCCGCCGACCACGACCCCCACCACCGGGGACGACGCGCGGCCGCCCGCCACCGTCGACCCGAACCCGGCGCCGGCCGCCGACGCGGTGGGCCCCGACCCGGTGCCCGGGGGCGGCCAGGTCGCGCGCCTCGAGGGCGCCGTGCCGTCGTGGGTGACGGGCTCGCTGGTGCTGGCCGGGCCCGGCGACACCACCATCTGGGTGGTCCCGCTCGACGACCGTCCGGTGCGGCGCATCGACGGTCCCGACGAGGCGGCCGCGGTCGGCGACCGCGCTCGCAACCCCATGGGGCCCACCGTGGTGGGCGAGACGGTCGTGTGGGCCGACGGTGCAGGCGTCACCGCCCTCTCGGTCGGGGCACAGGCGTCGGGGATCGGGTTCGCGATCCCGCTCGGCAGCGCATCGGTGCCGGTGGTGGGGAGCGTGCCGGGGCCCGGCGGCCGCTCGGTGTGGGTCCACACCCGCCCCGACGACGCCGACGTGTTCTGGCGGATCGACGTGCCCTCGCTCACCCCCCGCGCCCGGGTCGTGCTCGGCGACGGTGAGACCGTGCGGCCCGCCGGGCTCGAGCTGGTGGGCGCCACCGACCACGGACCGGTCGTGCGGTGGCCGGGCGAGTCGAGCGGTGCGGGCCTGTGGTCGCTCGACGAGGACGGTGGCCCGCACACGCGGCTGGGTGAGGACCGCCCGGTGATCGCCACGGGCACGGGGGCGGTCGTGGTGGAGCAGGTGCCGGCGACCGCCGAGGAGCCGGCCGTGCTGGCGATCCTCGACCCGGTCGACGCCACGTCGCGGACGATCCCGCCCGGGTCGGGGATCACCCGGCCGGTCGACGGTGGTGCGGTGTCGCCCGACGGCACCCGCCTGGCGCTCATCGGTTCGGGCTCCCTGAAGGCCAACGGTGAGCTCGTGGTCATCGGCCTCGGCGACGAGCTCGCCCTCGAGGCCCGCCACGCCTTGGCGTCCACCGTGCTCGACGTGGTGTGGGACCCCACGGGCGACACCGCGGCCGTGCTCGACGCCGACCACCCCCAGCGCTGGCGCCTGCTCGCCTATCGCGCCGCCGACGCCGATCTCGAGCGCCTGCCCGTGGCCGTCGACCGCGTGCCGATGCCTCGCTCCCGGGCCCCCGCCCTCGTGGGCTTCAGCTCGGGCTGATCCCTGGTGCCGCCTCGGTCTCGCGCCGGGGACCTCGCCGATCGTGGCGCCGACCGGCGCGAGCTCAGCGCGGCGTGAGCCGGGCGGCGACGCCGGCGCGGTCGACCGGATCGAAGGCCACGTCGAGCGCGGTGCGCTGGGCGGCGTCGAGCCAGGCGTCGTCGAACCCGAGCACCTCGGCCCACAGCGCGTGCTCGCGTGACGTGGTCGTCGTGGTGATGGCCCGGTCGTCGGGGTTCACGGTGAGCCGGAACCCGGCGGCGGCGAGCAGCGGCGCAGGGTGCTGGTCGACCGGGAGCCCGAGGCACGCGTTGGACGTGACGCACACCTCGAGGGGGATGCCGGCGTCGTGGACCTCGGTGGCCACCGGTCCGAGGTCGACGATGGCGCCGTCGACCACCCGGCAGTCGTCGATGATCCGCCACCCGTGACCGAGGCGGTCGGGGCGGCAGGCGAGCGCGCGCCGGATGCTGTCGACGCCGTCCATCTCGCCGGCGTGGATGGTCACGCCCAGACCGGCCTCGCGGGCCCGGGCGAACGCCGCCACGTGGTCGTCGGCCGGGAACCCGACCTCGGGCCCGGCGAGGTCGACCCCGACGACCCCACGCCCCACCCAGGCCGCTGCGAGGTCGAACGCCGCCGCGACGGTCTCGGGGCCCTGCTCGCGGAGGCCGCACACGATGATCCCGGCGGTGGTCCCGGTGGCGCTGGTGGCGTCGTCGAGGCCCTCGACCACGGCGGCCACCACCTCGTCGGCGGTGAGCCCGCCGGCGGTGTGCGAGAGCGGGGCGAACCGCAGCTCGGCGTGCACGACGCCGTCGAGGGCCAGGTCCTCGACCGCCTCTCGGGCCACCCGGCGCAACGCCCCGGCGTCCTGGAGCACGTCGATGACCAGGGCGAAGCGCTGCCAGGCCTCGTCGAGCGGCATGCCGGGGGTGATGGTGAACCAGCGGGCGAGCGCGCCGGGGTCGGGCGTCGGCAGGGCCACGCCCGCGGCCGCCGCCGACGACACGACCGTCGCCGGGCGCACCCCGCCGTCGAGGTGGTCGTGCAGCACCACCTTCGGTCGGGCGGCGGCGCGGCGGAGCGCCTCGGGCGACGGGGACGGGGAGGGTGACGGCGCGCTGGTGTCCACGGTCGGAACCTACGCCGGTCCCCTCCCCGGGTGGCGGGCGGGCGGCGTGTAACCTCCGCCCCCGGACGACCGGCGGGCGCCACGGTCCCCGGCGCCCCGCGGAGTCGCCGAGATCCGAGGGATTGCCCTGCCCATGTCGGTCACCGAGCCTGCCACCACCCCCCAGCCGCGGAGCCGACTCGACCGGGTCCTGCCCGAGCGCGTCCGCCAGCTCGCCCTCGCCGCGCTGTTCGCCGCGGTGCTCGGGCTGGCGCTGGGCACCACCGCCGAGCTCGGGCCGAGCATCGTCGGGTGGGTGCTGTCGTCGGTGGTGGCCGTGGCGCTGCTCAGCGCGGCCCGCCGCACCGACGTGCGCGAGGTGCCCGCCCACGATGCCGATCCGCCGCCGTTCGTGCGCATCGGGATGACGCTGATCCTGCTGGTCGCCCTCACCGGGACGGTGGTGAACGCCTGGTGGATCGCCACCGAGCTGGCCCGATGACCGCCCGCCCCGCTCGCTCGGCGAGCATCGTGTCGCGCCTGGCCGCGCTCGCCGCCGGTGTCGCTCTGCTCGCGGTGGCCGTCGCCGCGCCGGTGGCGGCCGTCGGTGCCGTCGCCGCGCCTCCGGCCACCGCGATCGTTCCCACCCAGGTGCCCGACGCGGGGGTCGGCGACCCGGCGCTGGCCCGGCTCGCGTCGTGCGTCCGCGACACCGGTCACCTGCTCGTGGTCTTCCTCATCGACGAGTCCGGCAGCCTGCGCCAGACCGACCCCGACGACCAGCGGGTGGCGGCCGCGGCGTCGGCGCTGGCCAACCTGGCGTCGCTCGCGGTCAGCGAGGCCGGTGGCGAGCCCCCGGCCATCGAGGTGCTGCTCGCCGGGTTCTCGGCCTCCTACACGCCGATCAGCGGGTGGGAGCCCCTCGCCCCCGACACGGTCGACGACCTCACCGCCCGGGCCGGGGAGTTCGCTGACCGCGACGCCGGGCTCGACACCGACTTCGTGCTGGCCTTCGACGGTGCCCGCGCCGACCTCGCCTCCCGCGCCGACGAGATCGCCGCCACCGGGCCCGTGCCCTGCCAGCAGGTGCTGCTCTTCACCGACGGGCGCTTCGACATCGAGGCCCGCTCCGCCGAGCAGGCCGAGCTGCTCGGCGCGACCAAGCCCTACGCACCCGACCTCCCGCTCACCGACCCCGCCAACGTCGAGCCGGTCATCGCCGCCGGACGCGAGCGGCTCTGTGGCATCGGGGGCACGATGGACGGGCTGCGCCAAGCCGGCGCGGTCACCACCACCATCGCCCTCACCGGCTCCATCGATCCGGTCGACCAGGACTTCCTCCGGGCGGTGAGCACGGGCTCGGCCGAGGGCCAGACGTGCGGCACCGACCCGGGCGACACGCCCGTCGGCACGTTCATCCCCGCGGCCAGCCTGGGCGAGCTGGTGCTGGCGTTCGAGCAGGTGGTCGACGAGGTCGGTGGCGGCACCGCGCTGCCCCCGCCGGGCGTCCCCGTCTGCGCCGACGAGCCGTGCGTCGAGGGCACGCGCACGCTCACCGTCGATCCCGAGGTCCGCCGGGTGGTGCTGCGGGCCGCTCTCGTCGACGAGGCGTCGCGCCTCGAGCTGGCGCTCCCGGGGGGCACCGTCGTGCTCGACGACCGCGTCGACGCGCCGCGTCCGGCGGGCGACGTCACCGTCGACGTCACCTGGCTCACCCCCACCGTCGTGCGGGTCGAGGCGCTGCGGCCCGACGACGGCGCCGGGTGGGACGGCACCTGGGAGATCGTCGAGGTGGCGCCCGCCGCGGCGGCCGCCGAGCGCCTGGCCGACGTCCGCGTCACCCACTTCCCCGGGGTCTTCCCCGAGGTGGTCGGCGACCCGGTCCTGCTCACCGGCCGCCCGACCCCCATCGAGGTGGCGCTCACCGGCCCGTCGGGCCAGCGCCTCGACCCGGCCACCTCCGGCGACCGCGTGGTCGTCACCGCCGTCGCCGAGCTGCCCGGTGCCGACCCGCTGACGGTCACGCTGGCGCCCGGCGACGGCGACACGCTCGTCGGCGAGATCACGGTGCCCGCCGACACCGACGTCGAGGGCCTGGCCCTCGTCGTGTCGGTGGCGGTCACCACCTCCGACGGCGCCGTGCTCGCCCCGGTGAGCACCACCACCGACCTGGTGGTCGCCTCGTTGCAGACCCGCCCGGTGCTCTCCACGAGCGGCATCGACCTCCAGGTCGAGGGCGCGCGGGCGACGAGCGTCATCGAGGTGGTGGCCGCACCGGGGGCCGACGCGTGCGTGTGGCTGTCGGGAACCGACCTGGTCACCGACGCGGGCACGGCAGTCGCGGTCCTCGCCGACGGCGCGAGCGCGCTCGACAGCTGCGTCGTGGTCCCGGCCGGCACCGCTGCCGCGCTGCCGCTGGTCATCGACCTGGGGGAGGCCGGCGCCGGCCGGTGGGTCGGCTCGGTCACCGTGGCCCTCGGGACCACCGTCGACGAGGTGGCCGACTCGGTCGACGTGCCCGTGGCGGTCGAGACGATCGCCCCGGTCGACACCACTCGGCGATGGGCCCTGTTCGCGGGTCTCGTCGCCGGCGGGGTGCTGCTCCCGCTCCTCGGAGCCTGGCTGCTCGACGTCATCCGTGGCCGGTTCCGGCCGCCGGCCACCCTCGAGGTGGCCGACGTCGCCGTCGTGGTCCGCAGCGACGGCGGCATCTACCGCCCCGGCCAATGGGGCGGCTGGATGCGCCTCGCCGACGAGGAGTGGGCGCCGGCGAGCATCCGGCGGGGCCGCACCCGGAAGTGGCGCGGCCTGAAGCTGTGGGTGTCGAACTCGCTCAGCCCCTTCAGCCCGCCGGTGGGCATGGTGCGCGGGCCTGCCCCCACCGCGGGCAGCGAGGGCGTCGTCGACGACGGCGAGCTCACCGGGCGCCTCCGGCTCGTGCTCGCGGGCGGGTGGGTGTTCGTGCTCGACGCCGACGCCACCCGCCAGGCCACCGCAGACCCGACCGCGGTCGACTTCTTCGCCGCCTACGGCCGACTGGTGGTGTTCCGCTCCTCGGCGACCCCGCTCCCGCTCGTCGAGGGCGACCTCGCCCGCACCCTGCCCCACCGGGCTCAGGGCCTGGCCCGCACGGTCCGCGCCGACCGGCGGGTCGAGGAGGGCACCGGCCAGGACATGCTCGACTTCATCGACGCCCACGTCCGCGATGTGCGGGGCCTGCCCCGCTACGGGTTGGCGGCCGAGGAGACGCCCCCCGAGCCGGTGGTCGACCCCGGCCTCAGCACGCCGCGCGACCTCTACGACTTCTCCGACCTCGGCGAGTTCGCCAAGTACGTCGAGCTCGAGCCCGAGGTCGACGACGAGCCGCCCGTCGAGACCGAGCTGGCGCCCACGTGGCCCACTGAGACCGATGAGTCGACCGGGGTCGACTCTGTTGGCGACGCCGAGGACCCGGGCGAGGACGCCGACGCGCCGGCGTCGCCGCGTCCCCGCCGCCGTCGGGGCGGGCGTCGCCGTGGCGCCTCGGCGGCAGCCACGGCGCTGCCCGCCGACGCGGCCTCGACCGACGCCGAGGCCCCGGCCGACGACCCGCCGGCCGACGACCCGCCGGCCGATGACCCGCCGGCCGATGGCGAGGCGACGAGCGCCGCCACGGTCGTCGCCACCCCCGACGACGCCGCCGCGTCGACCGCCCGACCGGTCAGCGAGGTCGACGACGACGCGGAGGTCGAGGGGTCCGCCGACGAGACGTCCGACGACGACGACACCTGGTCGACAACCGGTGACGAGGACAGCGGCGGCGAGGTGTTCGACCCCACCGCGCTGCGGGTCGAGGGCGGTGTGGCCTGGCGCCGGTTCGACAGCGCCGAGGCGCTGGCCATGCCCGCGGCGAGCCGCGCCACCGACGCCGACGCCGGGGCCGAGCCGTCCGAGGACGACCACCCGAGCGGTGCGGCCGTGGCCCGCGTCGGCGCCTCGGAGGCTGCCCCGCCCCGCGGCGACGCGCCTGCCGCCGACGACCGTGCGGGCGCCGATGACGCCGACGCGGCCGGCGCCGACCGTCCACGTGACGCGGGACCGGCTCCCGACGAGGCCGACACCGACGAGGCCGACACCGACGATGCCGACACCGACGAGGCCGGCGGGCCGTCGGGTGGGCGCGGCTTCGAGCCGCTCGACCTGCCGTGGGCGACCGACGACGACGAGCCCGACGACGAGCCCACCCCCGAGCCGCCGCCGCCACGCGGTGACCCGACCACCCGCTGGGCGGGACGACGGGCCCCGTCGTGGCCCGTCCCCAAGCCACCGGAGCGCTCGTGACCG
>DATHSN010000013.1:0-14774 GCA_035464115.1 Acidimicrobiales bacterium
ATCAGGTGAAGCTCCAGGCCGAGCGCGAGGGCCTCCACGAGGTCTTCACCGGGGCCGGCTTCGAGTGGCGAGAGCCGGGCTGCTCGATGTGCCTGGCCATGAACCCCGACAAGCTCGCCCCCGGCGAGCGCTGCGCGTCCACCTCGAACCGCAACTTCGAGGGCCGCCAGGGGCGGGGCGGGCGCACCCACCTGGTGTCACCGGCCGTCGCCGCCGCCACCGCCATCGCCGGGCACTTCGCCACCCCGGCCGACCTCGAGGAGCGCTGATGGACCGCGTCCGCATCGTCACCGGCACCGCCGTGCCGCTCGCCCGCTCCGACGTCGACACCGACCAGATCATCCCCTCCGACTGGCTCAAGCGGGTCGAGCGCACCGGGTTCGGCGCCGGGCTGTTCTCGGAGTGGCGCGACGACCGCGACTTCGTGTTGAACCAGCCCCAGTACGCCGGCGCGTCGATCATCGTCGCCGGACCCAACTTCGGCACCGGCTCGTCGCGAGAGCACGCCGTGTGGGCGATCATGGACTACGGCTTCCAGGCGGTGATCTCACCGCGCTTCGGCGACATCTTCCGCAACAACTCCACCAAGAACGGGCTGGTGCCGGTCCAGGTCGATGCCGAGGTCGGCGAGGCGCTCATGCGGGCCGTCGAGGCCGACCCGACCCTCGAGATCACCGTCGACGTGGAGCGTCGGGTGGTGTCGGCGCCCGCCGCCGGCATCGAGGTCGGCTTCCCCCTCGACGACGCCACCCGCGAGCGGTTCCTCGAGGGGCTCGACGACATCGGGATCACGCTGCGCCAGGCAGACGCCATCGACGCGTTCGAGTCCACCCGACCCAGCTGGGCCCCCACCCTGGGCAGCTGATCCCGCCCCTCGGGAACCAGGCGTCGGCGACCGTCGTCACACCTGGCGGACACGGCGGGCAGGGGCCCGCCGGTGGACCGGGGAGCAGACATGCGGCGCACCACACGACGACTCGGCGGACTCCTGGCGGCCACCGCGCTGGTGGCCGTGGCGTGCACCGGCGGTTCGGGCACCGACGACGCGGTGAGGCCCGGTCTCGGCGGCCCCGGGAGCTCGATCGACCTGGGCGACGTCGAGCTGACCTCGGCGTTGGTGCGCTACGACACGTGCGAGGCGTACCTGGCCGACGTGCGCGCCGAGGCGCTCGCCCGGGTGACCCCCTGGGGCCTCGAGGGCGGGGGCTGGTACGGAGGGCCGTGGATGGTGGCCGAGGAGGCCGTCGACGACAGCGCCGGCGCTGATGCCGCGACCGAGGGCGCGGCGACCCCCGACGCGGCTGCGCCGCCGACTGACGGCCGCGAGGTGTCGGGGACCAACGTGCAAGAAGAGGGGGTCGACGAGCCCGACATCGTCAAGACCGACGGCACCCACCTCTACGCCGTCGTGGCCGGCGAGCTGCAGATCGTCGACATCAGCGATCCCGCCGGCCCGGTGGTGCGATCGTCCACCCCCCTCGCCGGCGGATGGGGCGCCGAGCTGTTGTTGGTCGACGACCGGCTCCTCGTCACCCAGACCCTGTCCGGCGGGTGGGACGAGCCGATGCCGCTCGACGGCGGTGGGGCGAGCGACGACGGGCGCGCCGCCATCGGCGCCATGCCCGTCGACCCGGGTCCTGGCGGACCGGTGCCGTGGTCCTCGTCGCGGACCAGCCTCGCCCTGGTCGACGTCTCCGACCCCACCGCACCCCGGGTGGAGCGCACCTGGTCGAGCGAGGGCTCCTACGTGTCGGCCCGCATGGTCGACGGGGTGGCCCGCGTCGTCATCCGCTCGCACCCGGCCGAGCGCCTCCCCTTCGTCCAGCCCGCCGGCCCGAACGCCGAGGACGCGGCGCTGGCCGCCAACCGTGGGGTCATCGAGTCGAGCACCATCGACCAGTGGATCCCCAGCTTCACCCTGCTCGACGGCGACGGCACCGAGCTGAACACCCAGCAGGTGGCGCGCTGCGACCGGCTGTACCGGCCGGCGGAGTTCTCCGGGTTCGGCGTGCTCGCGGTGGTGACCGTCGACGTCGACGCCGGCCTGGGTGACGGGAGCGGCGTGGCCCTCGGCGCCGACGGCGAGACGGTGTACGCCTCGGCCGACCGCCTCTACGTGGCCACGAACCGGTGGGTGGAGGCGCCCGCCGAGGCCTCCGACGCCGCTGATCCGGCCGCCTCGAGCATCGCCCCCTGGGGACCCGAGGGCGAGCAGCGCACGGCCATCCACCAGTTCGCCATCGACACCGAGGGGCCGGCCGAGCACCTGGCCTCGGGATCGGTCGCCGGCCACCTCCTCGACCAGTTCTCGATGTCGGAGCACGACGGGGTCCTGCGGGTCGCCACCACCGACGGCTCGCCGTGGGGCGGGGGCGGCAGCGAGAGCGCCGTCGCGGTCCTCGAGCCCCAGGGCGAGCGGCTCGTGGAGGTCGGACGGGTCGACGGACTCGGCCTGGGTGAGCGGATCTACGCCGTGCGGTTCCTGGGCGATCGGGGCTTCGTGGTGACCTTCCGCCAGGTCGATCCGCTCTACGCGCTGGACCTGTCGGTGCCCACCGCGCCCCGCCTGACCGGCGAGCTGAAGATCCCCGGCTTCTCGTCGTACCTCCACCCCGTCGCCGAGCACCTGCTCCTCGGGGTCGGCCAGGACGCCACCGACGACGGGCGGGTCACCGGCAGCCAGGTGTCGCTGTTCGACGTCACCGACCCCGCCGAGCCGACCCGGGTCGCCCAGCTCGATCTCGGCGCCGACGCCAGCTCCGAGGTCGAGTTCGACCATCGGGCGTTCCTGTGGTGGGACGGACTGGCGGTGTTGCCGCTGAACCGGTGGAGCTGGGATGACCGCACCGGCAACGAGGACTACCGCACGGGCGCGGTCGGGATCGACGTCGACACCGGCACCCGGGCCCTCGCCGAGCGGGGTCGCATCACCCACATCGACCAGTCGGCGGGCATCGGCGGCGCCGGCACGCTCGACCCGTGGGGCACCGAGATCCGCCGCTCGGTGGTCGTCGACGACGTCCTGCTCACCCTCTCGGAGCGTGGCCTGCTGGCGAGCGACCTGGCCACGCTGGAGCCGGTCGGCTGGACGACCCTCGGCTGACGGTTGGCGTGGATTCCGCGCGGAATCCACGCCAACGGGTCTGCCCGTGGCGACGAGGGCAGACGTCCGCACCACCGTCACCCCAGGGTGACAGGCGTGGAATCCGCGTGGATTCCACGCCAACGGGTCACTCGGGGCGGCCGGCGGCGGAGACCGACAGGATCCCGTCGGCGGCGCGGAGCCGCTCGATGGCCTCGGTCGGCACGGCCCGGGTGACGGCGAGGACCATGAGCGCGGAATCGCCCTCGGGCGACTGGCCCACACCCATGTCGGCGATGTTCACCCCGGTCTCGCCGACCACGGTGCCGACCACACCGATCATCCCCGGGCGGTCGTCGTTGCGGATGAACAGCATGTGCGCCGCCGGCGGCACGTCGCACGCGTGGTCGTCGACCATCACGATGCGGGCGTCGCCCCGCAGCCCGACCACGGTGCCGGCGATGGCGTGGTCGCCGCCCCGCAGCGTCACGAGGTTGACGTAGTCGTGGGTGGTGGTCGTCGAGACCTCACGCACCTCGAGGCCGTGCTCCTCGGCCAGCTGCGGCGCGTTGACGTAGGTGACCGGCTCGTCGGCGACCGCGCCGAACACGCCGCGCAGCACCGACAAGGTGAGGATGCGAGTGTCGTAGTCGGCCAGCTGGCCCTGGTACTCGATCGACAGCATGCCGGGCAGCCCGCCCGACAGCCCGGTGAACAGCGCGCCGAGGCGCTCAGCCAGCGGGAGGAACGGGCGCACGGTCTCGGATGCCTCGGCCGCCGACACGTTCACCGCGAAGGGCACGAACTCGCCGGCGAGGGCCAGGCCCACCTGCTCGGCGATGGTGTCGCCCGCCTTGTCCTGGGCCTCGCGGGTGCTGGCGCCGAGGTGGGGCGTCACGACCACGGAGTCGAGGTCGAACAGCGGTGACTCGGTGGTCGGCTCCGTTGCGAACACGTCGAGAGCGGCCCCCGCGATGGTGCCCGACCGCACCGCGTCGGCCAGCGCGGCCTCGTCGACGATGCCGCCCCGAGCGACGTTGATCACCCGCAGGCCCGGCTTGGCCTTGGCGAAGAAGTCGGCGCCGATCAGCCCGACGGTGTCGGGCGTCTTGGCCACGTGGACGGTGACGAAGTCGGCACGAGCGGCGAGCTCGTCGAGGTCGACCAGGTCGACCGAGAGCTGGCGGGCTCGGTCGGCCGAGACGAACGGGTCGTAGCCGACCAGCTTCATGCCGAACGCGAGCGCCCGCTGGGCCACCAGCTTGCCGATGCGCCCGAGACCGATGATGCCGAGGGTCTTGTCGGCCAGCTCGACGCCCTCCCACCGCGAGCGCTCCCACCGGCCGTCGACGAGCGCGGCGTGGGCCTGCGGCACGTTGCGGGCCTGGGCCAGCAGCAGCGCCATCGTGTGCTCGGCCGCCGACAAGACGTTGCTCTGGGGGGCGTTGACGACCATGACGCCCCGCTTGGTGGCGGTGGCGACGTCGACGTTGTCCAACCCGATCCCCGCCCGTCCGACCACGATCAGGTCCGTCCCGGCGGCGAGCACCTCGGCGGTGACCGTGGTCGCCGACCGGATGATCAGCCCATGGGCGCCGGGCACCACCTCGAGGAGCTCCTCGGGCGACAGCCCCAGGCGCACGTCGACCTCGTGGCCGGCCTCACGGAGACGGTCGAGCCCGCCCTCGGCGATCTTCTCGGTGACCAGGATGCGCGCCATGGCGGCCCATCATGGGGCCGTGCCCCCAGCGGCGCCAACCTCATACCGCCCACGACGCCGCCCGGACCCGGCCTGCGACCGCGGTGCTCGGTAGGGTCGAGCCGTGGACGTCGTCGTGGGTGCCGGGCTCGCCGGCCTGATGGCCGCTCGCCGGTTGCAGGCCGCAGGGCATGACGTGGTCGTCGTCGACAAGGGCCGGGCGGTCGGCGGGCGGCTCGCCACCCGACGGATCACCGCCGATGGCGTCGGCGAGGCCCGCCTCGACCACGGCGCCCAGTTCTTCACCGTCCGAGGCGAGACCCTCGGCGACCTCGTCGCCGAGCTCACCGCCGCCGACCTGGTCCGGGTCTGGGCCCACGGGTTCGGCGACCACGACGGCCACCCGCGGTACGTCGTGCCCACGGGGATGACCGCGCTGGCCAAGCACCTGGCCCGGGGGCTCGACGTGCAGGTCGGCGTCGAGCTGCGGGCGATCGGACCGGGGCCGGCCGGTTGGCGGCTGGTCGCCGACGACACCGCCTACGACGCCGACGCCGTCGTGCTCACCGCGCCCGTGCCCCAGAGCCTCGCGCTCCTCGCTGCCGGTGACACCGTGCTCGATGCCGAGCTCGCGGCCGGCCTGGCCGCCATCGAGTACGACCGGGTGCTGGCCGTGCTGGCCGTGCTCGACGGGGCTCCCGCGCTCCCCGCCCCCGGCGGGGTCCAGCTCGCCGACGGCCCGTTCACCTTCGTGGCCGACAACGCCGCCAAGGGCGTCTCCGACGTTCCCGCCCTCACCCTGCACACCACCGACGCGGTGGCCCGGGCCCGGTGGGACGACGACCCCGACACCGTCCTCGCCGACCTGCTCGCGGCTGCCGCGCCGTGGATCGGGACGGCGCGGGTGGCCGCCGCCCAGCTCAAGCGGTGGCGCTACGCCGCGCCCCGGCGCACCTGGCCCGACCGGTGCTGCGTGGCCGCGACCGACCCCGGGCCGCTCGTGCTGGCCGGCGACGCGTTCGACGGCCCCCGCATCGAGGGCGCCGTCGACTCGGGGGTGGCCGCCGCCGACGCCGTCCTCGCCGCCTCGGGCGACTGATCGCGGCGGTCCGGCCCCGCCCCGCTCAGGGCTCGAGGACCTCGACCGGCTCGATCTCGTCGGCGGGTGTGAACCCGAGGACCCGACCGTAGAACCACAGCTCGGCCTCGAGCGCCCGACGGATGTTGGGTGCCTGGCGGAATCCGTGCTGCTCGCCCTCGAAGGGCACGTAGGCGACCGGGACGCCGTTGGCGCGCACCGCCTCGACGATCATCTCGGACTGGTTCGGCGGGACGATCTCGTCGTCGAGCCCCTGGAACACGATGAGCGGCCGGTCGATCTGCTCCACGTGGTGGATCGGCGACCGCGCCCGGTACACGTCGCGCGCCGCGGGCCACGGGCCCACCAGCCCGTCGAGGTAGCGCGACTCGAACTTGTGGGTCTCCTGGGCCAGGGCGGCCAGGTCGGCCACGCCGTAGTGGCTGGCCCCGGCCGCGAAGGTGTCGCGGAACGCCAGCGCGGCGAGGGTGGTGAAGCCGCCGGCCGACCCGCCCCGGATGAGGAGACGGTCGGGGTCGGCGAGACCCGCGGCGGCCAGGTGGCGTGCGGCTGCCTCGCAGTCGTCGACGTCGACGACGCCCCACTGACCGTCGAGCTGGCGCCGGTAGCGTCGCCCGAACCCCGTGGAGCCGCCGTAGTTGACGTCGGCGACGGCGATCCCGCGGCTGGTCCAGTACTGCACGGCGAGGTTCAGCTGCGATCGGGCTGCGGCGGTGGGACCGCCGTGGATCATGACGAGCAGGGGCGGCTTGGCGCCCTCCGGGCCACCGACGTCGGGGTTGGTCGGCGGGTAGAACAGCGCGTGGGCGTGACGGCCCCCGCTGGTCGGGAAGGTGACGGGGTGGGGGTGGCTGATCCACGCCGGATCGAGCCCGAGGTCGCGGGGTGATCGCAGGACCTCGACGTCGGGGTCGCCGTCGACGGGACGGATCCGCACCACGGCGGGTTCGGATGTGGCCGAGGCCACCACGGCCACGACGGCGTCACCGGCGGCGCGCACCGACGAGATCGACGTGTAGGGGGTGGCGAGCTCGTCGATGTGATCGACGCCCGGTTCGATCACCGCGAGGTGGTCGAGGCCTTGGTGGGAGACCGCCACGACGAACCGCCCGTCGTCGAGCCGAGCCCAGCGCGACATGGCGAACACCCACGGGGGCGTGCCGATCTCGGCGTCGGTGGGGGCGATGGCCTCGAGGTCCGGGGCGTCGCCGTCGAGGCCGACGACCCGGTGCAGGTTCCACCAGTCGGAGCGGTCGGAGACGACGAGGAGCTCGCCGTCGGCGGTCCAGTCGGGCTGGACCAGCGACTCGTCGGGGCCCCCGGCGACCGGGCGAGCAGACGCCAGGCGGGGGCCGTCGCCGTGGTCGAGGTCGAGGTCGGCGACCCACAGCTCGGTGCCGTCCCACGGCATGCGGGGGTGGTCCCACGTGAGCCAGCACAGCCGCTGGCCGTCAGGGCTGATCCGGGGCGCGGCGACGAAGTCGTGGCCGTCGCCGGTGAAGGCCACCGGCGGTGCCGAGCCGTCGGCTGGCACCGCCACCAGCTCGTTGACGACCTCGGCGGGCCCCTCCCCCAGGTCGTGGCGCTCGCGGACGCAGACGATCCACCGGCCATCGGGGGTGACCACCCCGTCGGCGTAGCGCCACGCGGCGGGTGCCGGAGGCTCAGGGGTGATCGGCCGGGGCGCGGCCCCCGGCTCGACCACGTGGAGCCGCTGATCGGCCCACGACGCGAACCACACGGTCCCCGACCGCACCCACCAGGCGCCCCCGCCGTACTCGTGGACCCGGGTCCGGGCCGACCACCCCTCGGGGAGGACCTCGTGGGTGGTGCCGGCGGCGTCCCGGCGCACCAGCTGGGTGCGGCCGCCCTCGTCGGGGCGCGACTCGGCCCACCACACGTCGTCGCCGTCGACGCGGGTCTCGGCGATCCCGGCCGCGGCCCGGGTGACGAGCTCGGTGGTGATCGGCGACGGCCAGGAGCCGTGGGCCAGCTCGGGCACTGCGGTCATGTGCCGAGGAAGTCGACGATCCGACCCACACCCTCACCCAGGTCGTCGTCGCCGAGGGCGAACGACAGCCGGGCGTACCCGGGGGTTCCGAACGCCTCGCCGGGCACGATCGCCACCTTGGCCTCCTCGAGGAGCAGGTCGGCCAGCTCGAGGGTGGTGGCCGGCCGACGACCGGCGAGCTCGCGTCCGAGGACGCCCTCGAACGACGGGTAGGCGTAGAACGCGCCCTGCGGCTCGAGGACGGTGACGCCCTCGATGCCCGACAGCATCTGGACCATCCGACGGCCCCGACGCTCGAACGCAGCACGCATGTCGGCGACCGCGTCGAGCGGGCCCGACACCGCGGCCAGCGCCGCCCGCTGCGACACGTTGGCCACGTTCGACGTCTGGTGCGACTGCAGGTTGGCGGCCGCGGCGGCGACGTCGGGGGGGCCGATGAGCCACCCCACCCGCCACCCGGTCATGGCGTAGGTCTTGGCCACACCGTTGACCACGACGCAGCGCTCGGCCAGCTCGGGGACGAGCGTGGGCATCGACGAGAAGGTGTGCTCGCCGTAGGTGAGGTGCTCGTAGATCTCGTCGGTGACCACCCAGATGCCGTGCTCGACCGCCCAGCGGCCGATGGCCTCGACCTCATCGGGCGGGTACACCGCGCCGGAAGGGTTCGACGGCGACACGAACACCAGGGCCTTGGTGCGCTCGGTGCGAGCGGCCTCGAGCTGATCGACGGTCACCCGGAACCCCGACGCCGCCTCGGTGGGGATGACCACCGAGGTGGCGCCGGCCAGGGCGATGGGCTCGGGGTAGGTCGTCCAGTACGGGGCGGGGAGCAGGACCTCGTCGCCCGGATCGAGCAGGACCTCGAACGCGTTGTAGACCGCGTGCTTGCCGCCGTTGGTGATCACGACCTGGGCGGGATCCACCTCGTAGCCGGAGTCGCGGGCGGTCTTGACCGCCACCGCAGCCCGCAGCTCGGGGAGGCCGGCGGCGGGCGTGTAGCGGTGGTTGGCCGGCACGCGACAGGCCTCGACGGCCGCCTCGACGATGTAGTCGGGGGTCGGGAAGTCGGGCTCGCCGGCGCCGAACCCGATGACGGGTTCTCCCGCGGCCTTGAGGGCCTTGGCCTTGGCGTCGACGGCCATGGTGGCGGACGGGGCGATGGCGGCGACCCGCCGTGAGATCCGAGAGGGGGTCATGCGGATTGTCTCCTTGGTCGGCGCCCGCGATAGTGGCACGCCGTGAGCCCCGGATTGCCCGACATCGTCATCCCCACCGATCTGCTCCCGGCCGACGGCCGGTTCGGGTGCGGTCCGTCGAAGGTCCGACCGGAGGCGGTGGCGGCGCTGGCGGCGGCTGCGCCCGACTACCTGGGCACCTCGCACCGCCAGGCGACGGTGAAGTTCATGGTGTCGGCGCTGCGCAACGGCCTGGCTGAGCTGTTCGCCCTGCCCGACGGCTACGAGGTGCTGCTCGGCAACGGCGGCACCACCGTGTTCTGGGACGCGGCGCTGTTCGGGCTGATCGAGCGGCGCAGCCAGCACCTCGCCTTCGGGGAGTTCTCGGCGAAGTTCGCGTCGGCGGTGGCCGCGGCCCCACACCTCGACGCACCCGAGGTCATCTCGGCCGAGCCCGGGACGCACCCGACGGCGGTCCCCGACCCCGATGTCGACCTCTACGCGCTCACCCACAACGAGACCTCCACCGGGGTGGCCATGCCGTTGCGACGCCCCGAGGGCACCGAGGGGGCGCTGGTGGCGGTCGATGCCACGTCGGCGGCCGGCGGCCTGCGGTTCGACGCAGCCGAGGTCGACGCCTACTACTTCGCCCCCCAGAAGAGCCTCGCGTCGGACGGAGGCCTGTGGCTGGCCGCCTGCTCTCCCGCCGCCATCGAGCGGATCGAGCGCATCGCCGCGTCCGACCGGTGGATCCCGTCGTCGATCGACCTCGGGATCGCCCTGACGAACTCCCGGCAGGACCAGACCTACAACACGCCCGCGCTGGCCACGATCTTCCTCGCCGCCCACCAGGTGGAGTGGCTCTGCGGCAACGGTGGGCTGGAGTGGGCGGCGTCGCGCTGCGACCGCTCGGCGGAGACCATCTACGGCTGGGCCGATCGGTCCGATCACGCCACGCCGTTCGTGACCGACCCCGCCATGCGCAGCCACGTGGTGGCCACCATCGACCTCGCCGACGAGATCGACGCCACCGTCGTGTCGGGGGTGCTGCGGGCCAACGGGGTCGTCGACACCGAGTCGTACCGCAAGCTGGGCCGCAACCAGCTGCGCGTGGCGCTGTTCCCCGCCATCGACCCGGCCGACGTCGAGGCGCTGTGCGCCTCGATCGACCACGTCGTCGCCCGCCTCGGCTGACCGCGAGGCGGCGGACGCCCCGGGCAGCGGTAGCGTCGCCCGACGTGACCGCCACGACCGTCGACCCGCGCCAGGCGCTCGACGACCTGCGCGCGGCGCGTCGCCGCACCCGGATGGGCGAGATCCACTGGATCGACGCGCTCTACAAGGCATATCTGACCGCCTTCTTGGCGGGGATCGCCGTGCTGGCCCTGTCGGGGGCGGTGGGTGATGCCGAGCTGACACCCGCGCAGGTCGACGACGTGCGCGCCCACGGCGCTGCGGTCCTCGGGGTGGGACTGGCTGTGCTCATCGCCGGAATGCTGCGGGCCGGCTCCCGCGGCGGCCCGCTCGCCCTCGAGGCACCCGACGTGCGCCACGTCCTGCTCTCACCCGTGCCGCGGGTGATCGCCCTACGTCCGGCCGCCGTGCGCCAGGTGCGCCACGCCGGCTTCATCGGCCTCGTCGTCGGCGCCATCGCCGGCCAGCTGGCAGCTCGACGGCTGCCGGGAGACACGATCGCCTGGGTGATGAGCGGCGGGGCGGCTGGCGCGCTGGGGGCGGCGGCCGCCTACGGGGCGGGGTTCCTCGCCTCCGGCCTGCGGTGGTCACGATGGTCTGCGCTCGGGGTGGGGATCGCGCTGATCGGCTGGGCGGGCGCTGACCTCCTCGACGCCGTCCCCGGCCCGGCTCCGACATCGGTGCTGGGGGCGCTCGCGCTGTGGCCCGTCGAGCTCGCGTGGTGGGCCCTGGCAGGCGCGGCGGGCGCGGTCGCCCTGGGCGCAGCGGGTCTTCGCTACGTGGGCGGCGTGTCGCTCGAGGCGGCCGAACGTCGCACGTCGCTCGTCGGACAGCTGCGGTTCGCAGCCACGCTGCAGGACCTGCGCACGGTGATGGTGCTGCGCCGCCAGCTGGCCCAGGAGCACCCCCGGCGCTCGCCATGGCTCGGTTGGGTTCCCGGTGGGCGGGGTCGCTTCGCCGTGTGGGAGCGCGACTGGCGGGGCGTGGCCCGCTGGCCCGCGGTGCGGTTCGTGCGGATCGCCGTGCTCGGTGGGGTCGCCGGGGCGTCGCTCGTCGGGGTCGCCAACGGGACAACGCCACTGTTGATCGTCGCCGGCTTGGCGGTGTTCGTCGCCGGGCTCGACGCGGTGGAGGGTCTGGCCCAGGAGGTCGACCACCCCACGGTGGCCGAGTCGCTCCCCGTGGCGCGCGGCCGCATCCACCTGCTGCACCTCCCGATGGGCATGTTCGTCCTCGGCATCGCCGGCCTGGCCGGGTTGGCGGTGGCCATGGCGCTCGAGCCCTCGACAGACACGTTGAGCGTCGGCGTCGTGGTGATCGTGAGCGCTGCGGTGTGCGGGGCCGCGGCGGCGGGCCTCTCGACGGTCAGCGGTCCCATCGAGCAGACGGGGGCCTGGTCGATGGTCCCGCCCGAGGTGTCGGGCATGCGCAACGTGGTCCGTCTCGTGTTCCCGCCGGCGGTGGCGGTGCTGGGCGTGCTCCCGGTGCTGCCCGCGGTGCGAGGACCCGAGGCGGCATCACCGGTCGCCAACGCCGCGGTCGCGGCGGTGGCGGCGGTGCTGATCGGCGCGTTGGTGATGGCGTGGATCTCGGCCCGCGACGCCGTGCTCGGCCAGATGCGCGAGGCCATGGAACAGATGGGCGACGGTGCCCGGCCGACCGATGCGGCGCGCGCCGCCGCGGCGGGAACCGAGCCCGAGGGACGTCGCCGCAGCTCTGCCTCGCAGGCGCCCGACTCGCCGGGCGACGACACGGTGGTGATCTCGGAACGCCGTCCGGTGCCACCGGCCCGGCAACGCAAGAAGAAGAGGGTGCAGCCATGAGCGACGATCCGGCCCTGCTCACCGAGGGTGTGGCCAAGTCCTACGGCGACCTCGACGCGCTCGCTCCGCTCGATCTCACCATCGATCGCGGTGAGGGCGTGGCCCTGGTGGGCCACAACGGGTCGGGCAAGTCGACGCTGCTCAAGCTGGTCGCAGGGTTGCTGGAGCCGACCGACGGGTGGATCGAGGTGTGCGGGGCCCCGGCAGGGTCGCTCGGGGCCCGCTCCTCGCTCAGCTATCTGCCCGACGACCCGGTCCTCTACGACGATCTGAGCGTGCGAGAGCACGTCGAGTACCTGTCGCGCCTGCACGAAGGAGAGGGTTGGGACGAGTGGGCCGACGACCTGGTCGAGCGCCTCGGCCTGGCACCGCGGGTGGATGACCTACCGGCCCGGTTCAGTCGGGGATTGCGTCAGAAGACCGCCATCTTGTTGGCGCTGACCCGGCCGTTCGACCTGCTCCTCGTCGACGAGCCCTTCGTGGGGCTCGACGCCGGGGGCAAGGCCACGCTCCTCGAGCTGCTCGACGAGGTGCGGGCCGACGGCGCGACGATCGTCGTGGCGACCCACGAGGAGCGCTTCGTCGAGCGGGTCGACCGGTGCATCGCCCTGCGCGACGGCGAGATCATCCACGACGGCCCGGCCACACCGGGCGAGGTCATCACCCTCGTCTCCTGACGCCCTGTTGGCGTGGATTCCGCGCGGATTCCTCGCCAACAGGTCAGCGGGTCGGTGTCACAGGGGGTGGGCAGACTCGTCGCACGGGGTCACCCGCTCGACGTCACGGCGTCCCGCCACCGGTCCCACACCGAGGGTTCGCACCCCATGACCACCGTGCCGCATCCCGCCGAAGGCCACCGCCTCGCACCGAACCGCCGGGCCTCCGAGCTCCTTCGCCACGAGCGAGTGCGCCTGCACGTGGAGCGCGACGAGGCCCTCACCCGCCTCGCCGAGCTCGACGCCGACCTGCTCGCGCTCACCGAGGAGCGCGTCGAGCTCCTCGACGCGCTCGACGAGGCCCGAGAGCTGCTCTGGCCGATCGTCGAGACCCACAAGGGTCGCCGTCCACCGGCTCACGACCAGAGACCGCTCCCGCTCCTGCCCGCCGATCACCGCACCCTGTGGGGCCGCCGCCTGCGGTCGACCTGTCTCGCCATCCTCCGACGCCACGGAACCCTGCCGTTGCGCCAGCTCCACCACCTGCTGCACGTCTACGGCTACGCCGTCGGCGGGCCCGAGTCGGTCAAGGCGCTCGCCAACGCGCTCGGCTACGAGGTCCGCCGCGGACGCGCCGAGAGGGTCGAGCGGGGCGTGTACCGGATCCACCGAGGGTTCCGCCCCCGGACCGGGCGCCATGGCGGCGGTCCGCTCCCCCGGCCCGTCGATCCCGAGGGGTGGCTCGACCTCGGCCGCGACGACCTGCTCGCCCTCACCTCGCCGACGCGTCGCGGGGACCATCCCGAACGGGATGATCCCCGCGACGCACCGATCGACTGGACGATCCGAGAAGATCCCACCCACGGCGGGACCGGCCTACCCCTTGGCGGCGCGGAACCCGGCGTCGAGGTCGGCGAGGATGTCGTCGATGCTCTCGAGGCCGACCGAGAGCCGAACGAGGCCGGGGTGCACGCCGGTGGCGGCCTGCTCGGTCTCGGTGAGCTGGGAGTGGGTGGTGCTCGCCGGGTGGATCACCAGACTGCGGACATCGCCGATGTTGGCGACGTGGCGGTGCAGCTCGAGCGCCTCGACGAAGCGCTGGCCCGCCTCCTTGCCCCCCTTGATGATGAACGACGGGACCGACCCGGCGCCACGGGGCGACAACCGCTGGGCCCGTGCGTACCACGGGCTCGACGGCAGCCCGGCGTAGTTCACCTGCTCGACCTCGTCGCGCCCGGCGAGGAACTCGGCCACCACCTGGGCGTTGGCCACGTGGCGCTCCATGCGCAGCGACAGAGTCTCGAGCCCCTGCAGGAAGTTGAACGCGTTCTGCGGGCTGATGGCCGCACCGATGTCGCGCAGCAGCTGCACCCGGGCCTTGGCGATGTAGGCGCCCGGGCCGAGCATCGGCCAGTACTGCAGACCGTGGTAGCTGGGGTCGGGCTCGGTGAAGTTCGGGAACCGCCCCGACGCCCCGAAGTCGAAGGTGCCACCGTCGACGATGACGCCCCCGATCGACGTGCCGTGACCGCCGATGAACTTGGTCGCCGAGTGCACGACGATGTCGGCGCCCCACTCGAGGGGCCGCACCAGGTACGGCGACGCCACCGTGTTGTCGACGATGAGGGGGATGCCGTGCTCGTGGGCCACCCCCGACACCCCCTCGATGTCGAGCAGGTCGTTCTTGGGGTTGCCGATGGTCTCGCCGTAGAAGGCCTTGGTGGTGTCGCGCACCGCGGCCCGCCACGCGTCGAGATCATCGGGGTCGTCGATGAAGGTGACCTCGATGCCGAGCTTGGGCAACGTGTAGTGGAACAGGTTGTACGTCCCGCCGTAGAGCGACGACGACGACACGATGTGGCTCCCGGCCTCGGCCAGGTTCAAGATCGCGAGCGTCTCGGCGGCCTGGCCGCTCGACACGGCCAGGGCGCCGGGAACACCCGCGGCGGTCTCGGCGATCCCTCCCTCGAGCGACGCCATGCGCGCCTCGAAGATCACCTGGGTGGGGTTCATGATCCGGGTGTAGATGTTCCCG
>DATHSN010000014.1:0-6292 GCA_035464115.1 Acidimicrobiales bacterium
CGACCGGGGCCCCCAGGAGTACGACGGCTTCGTCGACGAGGCCGAGCGCGACCACGCCGCCTTCCTCGCCAACCTCGAGCGGGCCGGGGTGGCCTCACGGGTGCGCCACGTCCGCCGCTTCTCCGACGCCGCCCACGACGCCGTCGACGGCGACGTCGACCTGCTCTACATCGACGGCGCCCACCGCTTCGCCCCCGCCCGCGCCGACATCCGCGACTGGGGTGCCCGGGTCCGCCCGGGCGGCACCCTGGTCATCCACGACTCGTTCAGCTCGGTGGGGGTCACCCTCGCCATCGGCGCCGAGCTGCTGGCGTCGGGGCGCTGGCGCTACGTCGGTCGGTCCGGCTCGCTCGCCGAGTACCACCGCGAGCGGCTCGGCCCGCTCGCCCGGGTGCGCAACGCGGGCGCCCAGCTCCTCCAGGTGCCGTGGTTCGTCCGCAACCTGGCCATCAAGGTCCTGATCGTGGCCCGTCTGGGCCCGCTCACCCGTCTGCTCGGTCACCGAGACGGCGGCTGGCCCTACTGACATGCCCGGTGCCGGGGTCGTGGTGGCGGGCGAGCGCCGCGCCACCCTCGCGCACCTCCCCGCGCTCGACGGCCTCCGTGGCCTGGCGGTCATCGCGGTGCTGTTGTTCCACGCCGGCCACCTCCCGGGGGGCTACCTCGGGGTCGACCTCTTCTTCGTCCTCTCGGGCTACCTGATCACCCGGCTGCTGCTCGCCGAGCACGAGCGCGACGGGGGGGTCGCCCTCGGGGCGTTCTGGGGCCGACGGGCCCGGCGCCTGCTCCCCGCCCTGCTGGTGGTGCTGGTGGCGGTGGCGGCCTACGCCGCGCTCGCGCTGGAGGGCGCCGAGCTCGAGCGGGTGCGCCGCGATGGCATCGCCACGCTGCTCTACCTGGCCAACTGGGAGGCGCTGTCGGCGGGGCGCGACTACTGGAGCCTGTTCGCGGCGCCGTCGCCGCTCGAGCACATGTGGAGCCTCGCCATCGAGGAGCAGTTCTACGTGCTGTGGCCGCTCGTCGTGGCCGGGATCCTCCGCTGGCGGCGGTCGCCGGTCGCGGTCCTCGCGGTGGCGGCCACGGGCGCCGTCGCCTCCGCGGTGTGGGCCATGGTCCTCCACGACGCCGGTGGCGACGGGGCGCGCTCCTACCTCGGCACCGACACCCGCGCCGCTGCCATCTTGATGGGCGCCGCGCTCGCCGCGTTCGTGGTGTGGCGCGGCGCCCCCGGACGGTCGGCCCGCGGGGGCGTCGCGCTGGAGGTGGCCGGATGGGTGGCCGCGGTCGGTCTGGCGGTGGCCTGGGTGGCGCTGTCGGGCACGGGCGATCTGCTGTGGCGGGGCGGGCTGGCCGCCTGCGGCGTGGCGGCCACGGTGGTCATCGCCGCGGTGAGCCGCCCCACCACCGGCCCGCTCGGCCGGGCCCTCTCGTTCGCCCCGCTGCGGGCCGCCGGGCTCGTCAGCTACGGGCTCTACCTGTGGCACTGGCCCGTCTACGTGGTGCTCGACGCCGACCGCACCGGGCTCGACGGCTGGGCGCTCACCGCCCTGCGCGTCACGGTGAGCGTCGCCTTCGCGGTGGCGTCGTTCGTGGCGATCGAGCGCCCGATCCGGCGGGGCGCGCTCGACGGGCGCACGCCGGCGTTGGCGCCGGCGCTGGCCATCGCCGCACCGGTGGTGGTCGGCATCGCCCTCGTGGCGGCCACCACCACGGGCCCCGCGTCCACCACCGCCTCGTTCACCGGCGCGGTCGGCGAGTCGGTGAGCGCCGAGCGGCTCCCCGCCGAGGCTCCGGCCACCGCCACCACGGCCCCTCCCGGGCCGCCCACGGTGGTGGTGGTGGGCGACGAGCTGGCGCCGGTGCTGGCCGACGCGCTCACCACCGCGGGTGGCACCGACGTCGTCGTGTCCGGGCAGCCCGGGTGCGGCCTCGACGGGGCCCCCGTCACCGATCCCGCGCCCGTCGTCGACCCGTGGGCGGGCACCGCCACGCCGCTCACCGGACCGTGCGACGACGCGGGGCGGGCCGCCGCCGCGCTCACCGACGAGCTCGGTCCCGACGTCATCGTGCTGGCCCACGGGGGCGACGGCGCCCTCGTCCGATCGGTGCTCGGTGAGGACCGGCGCGCGTGCGACCTGGTGTTCGACGCCTGGTTCGCGGCGCGGCTCGAGGCCCGCCTCGACCAGCTCAGCGCCACGGGCGCGCTCCTCGCGCTGGCGACGACCCCGCCGGCGTCCACGCCACCCGGTGCCGAGACCGAGACCGGGTGCATCGACCAGCAGCTCCGCATCGCCGCGCTGGCCCGGGCCGACACGGTCGTGCTCGACCTGGCCCGGTGGCCCGAGCCCGAGTGGCCGTCGCGGGCCGAGGGGGCGCTCCTCGAGTCGTTGGCCGTCGCCGACGCACCGTGGGACCTGTTCCTCGTCGGCGACTCCACCGCGCTGCGCCTCGGCGAGGGGTTCGGCACCGAGCTGGTCGAGCGCCCGGTGGTGTTCGGCTACGAGACCCGTCTCGGGTGCGGCATCCTGCCCGGCGACACGTTGGTGGGCGGCTACCGGGTCGACGGCGGCCTGTGCCGCGACGCGGTCGATTCCTGGTTCGAGCGCCTCGACGACGACCCCGCCGACGTGGCGGTCATGCTCACCGGGGCGTGGGAGATCTTCGACCACGTGCTCCTCGACGGGACCACGGCCCGCTTCGGGAGCCCGGCGTGGGACCAGGCCGTGCGCACCGCGCTCGACCGGGCGCTGCGCGGCCTGAGCGAGCGCAGCGAGCACGTGGTGGCGCTCACCCTGCCGTGCTTCGCGGCCGGCGACGACAGCGGGGCCTGGGACCTCGCGGTCCGCAACGACCCGACGCGCGTCGAGCGGTTCAACACCCACCTGCGCGACATCGCGGCGGCGGCCGGGGTCGAGGTCGTCGACCTCGGGGGCCTGCTCTGTCCCGGGGGGGTGCCGCTCGACACCCTCGACGGCGTCGAGCTGCGCTACGACGGGGTCCACCTCACCCGGGAGGGCGCCGAGCTGGTGTGGCGGTGGCTGCTGCCCCGCCTCGACGCCGCCCCGAGCTGAGCGAGGCTCAGCTGGCCCGCGGCGCCGAGCGGGGGATCACGGGGGCGTCGCGGCCGGTGCGGGAGCCCTCGGCGCGGGCCTCCTCGTGGTACTCCTCCTCGACGTTGACCGCCCAGATGTCGTGGCCCGACGCGGCGACGATGTTGTCGACGGTGAGCATCGCCGTGTACATCGAGTGGTCCTGGTTGTTGTAGCGGTGCATGCCGTTGCGCCCGACCGGGTGCACGTTGGGCACCTCGGCGGCGAGCCAGGCCCGGATGGTCTCCACGTTGTCGTGGTAGGTCTCGTCGTAGGTGGGGTACGCCTTCGGCATCCGCACCACGTAGCCGGCCTCGACCGCGTCGGGGCGCACCAGGCCGAGCCGGGCCAGCTCCTCGGTGCCGAGGCGCACCAGGTCGTCGTCGGCCATGGTCCACAACCCGTCGCCCTCGAACACGAAGTACTCGAGACCCAGGCAGGTGCGGCCCTCCTTCACGAGGTAGGGCGACCACGATCCGAAGTTCTGGATGCGGCCCAGCTTCACCTCGGGGGAGTGCACGTAGATCCAGTTGTCGGGGAAGCCGGCCGACTCCGGCACCACCAGCGCCACGGTGAGGAAGTCGCGGTACGCGAGGTCGTCGGCGGCGGCGAGGACCTCGGCCGGCGCCGGCGGGTCGAGGGCGCGCACGAGCGCCCCCAGGGGCATCGAGGAGATGACGTGGTCGGCGGGGAGCGTGACGGCTGCGTCGCCGTCGCCGCCGGCGACCACCTCGGTGGCCCCCCGCCCCTCGACGCGGCGGATGGTGCGCACCGGGGTCTCCATCAGCACCGATCCGCCCTGCTGCTCCACGAGCTCGCGGCAGCGCTCCCACATCATCCCGGGGCCGTACTTCGGGTACTGGAACTCCTCGATGAGGCTGGTGATGTCCTTCTGGTTGCGCTTGGGCAGGATGGCGTTGACCACCGCGGAGAACAGCGACAGGTTCTTGATGCGCTGGGCGGCCCAGTCGGCCTGGATCTCGGTGGCCGGCACCCCCCACACCTTCTCGGTGTAGGTCTTGAAGAAGGTGCGGTACAGCCGCCAGCCGAACCGCGCCGCCACCCACCCCTCGAAGTTCGACTGGTCCTTCGGCGGTCGCACCCGCACCCACAGGTACGAGAGCACGCAGCGCACCGCCTCGATGATGCCGAGGTTCTTCAAGGCGTTGCTGGCCTTGAGGGGGTAGTCGAAGAACTTGCCGTCGTAGTAGATGCGGCTCATGCGGGGCCGCATCAAGAAGTCCTCGTCGGGGAGGATCTCGTGCCAGAGCTCCTCGACGGGGCCGACCTTGGTGAAGAACCGGTGGCCGCCGATGTCGAAGCGCCACCCGTCGCGCTCGACCGTGCGGGAGATGCCGCCCACCACGCTGTCGGCCTCGACGACGGTGGGGGCGACGTCGTGGCCGGTGAGCGCGTAGGCGGCGGTGAGCCCCGCCGGGCCGGCGCCGATGATCACGACCTCGGGCGAGTCGGGCTGATCTGGGGAGATGGGGTCGGTCATCGGGCCTCGTTCGGGCGACGGAACGGCGTCAGGCTAGTGGCCCTCCGAGGGTGTTCCCGGCACGTGGGCCACGGCCCGGACCGGTAGCCTGCGGCGCCGTGGTCGAGCCCGTGCCCCCCACCGAGCCGGCTCGCCGCCCCGCGGCGGACGCCGAGCGCCCCGAGCCCCTCCACCGGGCTGAGCTGGTGGCCGTCGGCGCCCTGGTGGCGCTGGGCGTGGTCCTGCGGTTCGTCACCACCTCGGCGCTGTGGCTCGACGAGGCGCTCTCGGTGAACATCGCCACCCTGCCGGTGGGCGACCTGGTCGAGGCGCTGCGGCGCGACGGCCACCCGCCCCTGTACTACGTGGTGCTCGGCGGCTGGCTCGATCTGGTGGGCGACAGCGATGCAGCGGTGCGGTCGTTGTCGGGGGTGCTCTCCGTCGTGACCCTCGGCGTGGTCTGGTGGTGGACCCGGGTGCGTGTGGGCGCGGTCGCCGCCCTCTGGGCGCTGGCGCTGCTGGCGGTGCTCCCCTTCGCCACCCGCTACGGCACCGAGGCCCGCATGTACGCCCTCGTGATGCTGCTCGTGGCCGTGGGCGGTGTGGCGCTCGTCCGCCTGGTGGAGCGCCCGGGCTGGGCGCCGGCGGTGGTGCTCTGGGCGTGCGCCACCGCCCTGCTCTACACGCACTACTGGGCCCTCTGGGTCCTCGCGGTCACCGGCGTCGGCCTCTTGTGGGTGGCGTGGCGGCCGCCGTCGGCCCGTCACCGCCGCAGCGCCTGGCTCGGCGTCGCCGCCCTCGTCGCCGCCGGCGTCGCCTTCCTCCCGTGGGTGCCCGTGCTGCTCGATCAGCTGGCGAGCACGGGCACCCCGTGGTCCGACCCGGTGCGGCCCACCGCGGCGATCGCCACGAGCCTCGTCGACATCGCAGGCGGCCTGCTGGCCTCGGAGGCGGTGCTCGGCGCCGCCGGCCTGGCCGTGCTGCTCCTGCTCGGGCTCACCGGGCGGGCCGGCGAGCGGGGCCAGGTCCACCTCGACCTGGGCACCCGGCCCACCGTGCGTCCCGAGCTCGTCGCGGCCGGGGCCACCCTCCTGCTCGGCGGCGCGGTGGCCTGGGTGACCGGCGGGGGCTTCGCCAGCCGCTACGCGGCGGTGGTCGTGCCGATGCTGGCCGTCGGCGCCGGTGCCGGGGCGGCGGTCATCTCGGGCGCGGTGCGACGGGTGGTGCTGGTGGGAGGCCTGGCCGCGCTGCTCGGCGGTGTGGCGGTCATCGGGGCGGTCGACCAGCGCACCCAGGCCGAGGAGGCGGCGCGCGCCATCGCCGCCGACGCCGGGCCCGACGATCTGGTGGCGGTGTGCCCCGACCAGCTCGGCCCTGCGGTGCGCCGCGCCCTCCCCGACCCGATCGACGTCGTGCGCGTGCCCGACCTCGGCGACCCGCGGTTCGTCGACTGGCGCGACTACGAGGCGCGCAACGACGCGGTCGACATGGGGGCCGTCGCCGCCGAGCTGCTCGACCGCGCCGGCGACGGCACCCTGTGGCTGGTGTGGGTGGGCGGCTACCGCACCCTCGAGGGCGACTGCGAGGCGCTGGCCGCCGCCCTCGGGGGTGTCCGCCGGGCCGAGGGCGTGGTGGCCGCCGACGGCGAGACCTACTTCGAGCCGATGAGCGTGTTCCGCTTCGCGGCCGGCTGACCGACCCGCGTCACGACGCGCTGCGCAGC
>DATHSN010000015.1:0-8798 GCA_035464115.1 Acidimicrobiales bacterium
GACGGGGCCCCTCGCTGCCGCGCTGGCCACCGGTGAGCACCTCGACCACCTCGCGGCCGGCCGGGCCGACCACCTGTACCGCGCCGCCACCCACCACCTCGGCCCGCACATCGGCCCCCGTCGCTACGGGTGCTGCGGGCTCCTCGGCCCGCTGGTCGCCGAGGACGCCGATCGGCCACCGCCGGCGGTCGACCCCGACCACCCCGACGCCACCCCGGCCGGCCCGCGGTGAGCGACGGTCCCACCTCGGGCGACCGACCCCGGCTCGACCGGCTCCCCGGGCCCGCCGCCGACCTGGCCGCCACCACGTTGGCCTGGTCCGACCGGTGGTACGACCCGGAGCGCCACCTGCTGTGGAACCCACCCGGGTCGTTCACACCCGACCTCGACGACCTGTCGTGGCACCTCGTGCCCACCTCGGCCTGGTACGCCGTCGGCCTGCTCCTGCGCGACGACCCGGGCGACGCCGACCGGGCCGCCGCCGTGCTCGACGCCGTCGTCGCCACCCAGTACGACGAGCCCGGCACCGCCTGGCACGGGACCTACGCCCGGTTCCTCGAGTGGCCCCACCCGCCCCCCGACGCCACCGTGTGGGTCCACTACGACCCCAACTGGCGCCAGTTCGTGGGCACCGCCCTCGCCCTCGTCCTCACCCACTTCGCCGACGACCTGCCGGCCGACCTCACCGCCCGCCTCGACGCGTCGCTGCTCCTGGCGGTGCGCGGCGAGCCGCCCGACCGCGTCGATCCCGGCTACACCAACATCGCGCTGATGCGGTCGTGGCTCGACGCCGTCGCGGGGCGCCGCCACGACGACCCGGCCCTGGTCGCCCGCGGCGAGGCGCTGGCCGCGGCGGTGGTCGAGCGCTTCGACGAGCACGGCGCCTTCGCCGAGCACAACTCGCCGACCTACTACGGCATCGACCTCTACGCCCTCGCCCTGTGGGCCCGCCGACCACCGACGCCGCCCTTCGCGGCGTGGGGCGAGCGGCTCGAGGCGGCGCTGTGGCGCGATCTGGCCAGCCGCTACCACGCCGGGCTGCGCGAGCTGGCCGGCCCGTGGTCGCGCGCCTACGGCATGTCGCTCGCCGACCACGTCGGCGCCTTCGCGGTGTGGGTGTGGGCCGCGCTCGGTCGCGACGTCGCCCCGCTCCCCGACCTCGACGGCCCGTTCGAGCACGGCCACGACCTGCCGATCGGTCCCGTCGCCGCGCTCCTCGGCGCCGCCATCCCCGCCGACGCGGCAGCGCACCTGCGCCACTTCCCCGGAGAGCGCATCGTCGCCGCCGACCTCCCGGGTGCCGCGCACCGCCGCTCCACCACCTGGCTCGCCGACGACATCGCCGTCGGCGCGGAATCGTGCGACGCGGGGTGGAGCGCCCACGGGCAGTACCACCCCGCCACCGCCCACTGGCGCGTTCCCGGCCGAGGCACCGCCTGGCTCCGAGTCGTGCACCCGGGCCCGCTCGACGCCGAGGTGGTCCCCGGCCGGCTCGTGGTGCGGGCCCGGCCCCACCGTCACCGCGGCGCGGTCGCCACCCGGCTGGTGGTGGGGCTGCCCGCCGGCCTCGACACGCCGCCCACCGAGACCCGCGCACATCCCGCCGGGCCCGCGGCCGACTCGCCCGGGGCCGACCCCCAGCGGGTGCGCTGGACCCTGCCCGGGTGCGCCCTCGACATCACCGTCCGGGGCGGCACGATCGGCCCGGCGAGCCCCGGTCCGGGCCGCGCCACCCACCTCGAGATCACCCCCACCGGGTCCACCGGCGAGGTCGTCGTCGCGGTGACGTTCGCGCCCGCCGCCGACGGGGCGCCGGTCTGACACCGGACCACCCCCACGGCCATGATGGGCCGCCGCGACACCACGATCCTGGGGGAGACATGGAGCTGAACATCGGGCTGGTGCACGAGGCGATCGCCGCGGCGGTCCCCGACCGGGAGTGCATCGTGTTCCGTGACCGCCGCCTCACGTGGGCCGAGGTCACCGATCGCACCCGGCGGCTGGCCAACGTGCTGCACGCCGCTGGGCTCGGCGCCCACACCGAGCGCGACCAGCTCGCCGGCCACGAGATCGGCCAGGACACCCTCGGCCTCTACCTCCACAACGGCAACGAGTACCTCGAGGGGATGGTCGGGGCCTACAAGGCCCGGGTGGCGCCGTTCAACGTGAACTACCGCTACGTGGCCGAGGAGCTGCGCTACCTGCTGGCCGACGCCGGCGCCACGGGCATCGTCTACCACGCGGCCTTCGCGCCCACCCTCGCCGAGGTCCTCCCCGACCTGCCCGACCTGCGGGTGCTGATCCAGGTGGCCGACGAGAGCGGACACCCGCTGCTCCCCGGCGCGGTCGACTACGAGGCCGCGCTGGCCGCCGCCCCGTCCGACCCGCCCCCGGTCACCCCCTCCCCCGACGACCTCTACATCCTCTACACCGGCGGCACCACCGGCATGCCCAAGGGCGTGCTGTGGCGCCAGGCCGACATCTTCGTGGCCGCCCTCGGCGGCACCGACGCCGCCACCGGCGGCGAGTGGGAGTCCTACGAGGCCGTCGCCGAGGGGGCCACCAACGGCATGAGCTTCCTGCCTGCCGCGCCGTTCATGCACGGCGCCGGCCACTGGATCGCCTTCTCGGCGTGGCACCGCGGCAACCCGGTGGTCGTCCAGTCGACGGTGCACCGCCTCGACCCCCACGACATCTGGTCCACCGTCGAGCGAGAGAAGATCGGCTTCCTCCAGATCGTCGGCGACGCGTTCGGCCGCCCCCTCATCGACCAGCTCGACCGCCAGCAGTACGACCTGTCCTCGCTGGCCATCATCTTGTCGGGCGGCGCCCCGCTGAGCGTCCGGCTCAAAGAGGAGCTCCTCGAGCACATCCCCCACGTGATGGTCGTCGACGGCGTCGGGTCGTCCGAGGCCGGCGGCCAGATGAGCCACATCTCCACCAAGGACTCGGGCGCCTCCACCGGCACGTTCCAGCCCGCCGCGGGGTCGGTCGTCATCGACGAGTCGATGACCAGGGTCCTCGACGCCGGCCACGAGGACATGGGCTGGCTCGCCAAGGTGGGCCGCATCCCGCTCGGCTACCTCGGCGATCCCGACAAGACCGCCCGCACGTTCCCCGAGATCGACGGTGTGCGCTACTCGGTGCCCGGCGACCGGGCTCGCCTCCGCGCCGACGGCGTCGTCGAGCTGCACGGCCGCGACTCGGTCACCATCAACTCGGGCGGCGAGAAGATCTTCGCCGAGGAGGTCGAGGCCGCCCTGATGCGGCACCCCGCCGTCTACGACTGCGTGGTGTGCGGTCGACCGAGCGAGCAGTGGGGTCAGGAGGTCGTCGCCCTGGTCCGCCTGAACGAGGGGGCCGAGGCCACCGCGGACGACCTGCGGGGCGAGGCCGAGAAGCACCTGGCCCGCTACAAGCTCCCGAAGGCCATCGTGTTCCTCGACGAGATCGTGCGCAGCCCGGCCGGCAAGGCCGACTACCGCTGGGCCAAGCAGGTGGCGTCGACGGCCGGTTGACCACCGCGCCACGGGCCTGGGCCCGCACGTCGGGGGTACGGTCCGAGCAGACCATCGACGTGAGGAGAGCCAGATGCAGCGACGCCGGCTGGGACCGACCGGGACGCTCGTGGGGGTGTGGGCGCTCGGCACGATGACCTTCGGCGCCGAGACCGACGAGGACGACGCGCACCGCATGCTCGACCGCTTCGTCGACGCCGGCGGCGACCTGCTCGACTGCGCCGACGTCTACGCCGGGGGGCGGTCCGAGGAGATCGTCGGGCGCTGGCTGGCCGACCGCGGGGCCCGCGACCGGGTGGTCCTCGCGACCAAGGGGCGGTTCCCCATGGGCGACGGCCCCAACGACGCCGGCGCGTCGCGCGTCCACCTCACCCGGGCGCTCGAGGCGAGCCTCCGCCGGCTCGGCACCGACCACGTCGACCTCTACCAGGTGCACTGCTGGGATCCCCTGACGCCCATCGAGGAGACCCTCGCCACCCTCGACGACATGGTGCGCGCCGGCAAGGTCCGCCACGTCGGCGTGTCGAACTACACCGGCTGGCAGCTCCAGCGCGCCGTCCTCGAGGCCCGCCACCGGGGCCTGGCGCCGATCGCCACGTTCCAGCCCCAGTGGAACCTGCTGGCCCGCGAGCTCGAGTGGGAGCTGGTGCCGCTGTGCGTCGACGAGGGCATCGGCATCCTGCCCTGGGGTCCCCTGGGCGGCGGCTGGCTCACGGGGAAGTACCGCCGCGACGAGCGACCCACCGGCGCCACCCGCCTCGGCGAGGACCCCGAGCGTGGCGTCGAGGCCTACGACCGACGCAACACCGAGCGGACCTGGGCGGTCCTCGACGTCGTCACCGCCATCGCCGACGACCACGCCGTCTCGCCGGGTCAGGTGGCCCTGCGATGGCTCGCCGAGCAGCCTGCGGTGGCGTCGGTGATCCTCGGGGCGCGCACCCTCGACCAGCTCGACGACAACCTCGGCGCCGAGTCGCTGGGGCTGTCGGTCGACGAGCTGGCCCGCCTCGACGAGGTCAGCCGCCCGGTCCTGCCCGACTACCCGTACGCCACCATCGCCGACATGACCGCCGCCCGGCGCACCGCGATCGAGGACCGGGTGTTGTGAAGGGGGTACCCCTAGGGGTATAGTTCCGGGAGCCCGATCTACAGGAGGACGTCGTGATCTTCGAGCAGTACTACCTGGAGTGCCTGTCGCACGCCTCGTACCTGGTGGGTGACGAGTCCACCGGACGAGCCGTGGTCGTCGACCCGCAGCGCGACATCTCGCTCTACCTGCGCGACGCCGAGGCCCACGGGCTCACCATCGAGATGGTCATCGAGACCCACTTCCACGCCGACTTCCTGTCGGGCCACCTCGAGCTGGCCCGCGCCACCGGCGCCACCATCGCCTACGGCGAGGCCGCCGCCCCCGAGTACGACTTCACCCCCCTCGCCCACGGCCAGCGCATCGAGCTCGGCCAGGTGGTCCTCGAGGTGCGCTCCACCCCCGGCCACACCCCCGAGTCGATCTCGGTCGTGGTGTGGGACGACGCCGCCACGCTCGCCCGCTCCGACGCCGGCGACGCCGACGCCGCCCCCTACGGCGTGCTCACCGGCGACACCCTCTTCATCGGCGACGTCGGCCGGCCCGACCTGCTCACCTCGGTCGGCGTCACCGCCGACGAGCTGGCGGTGTCGCTCTACCGCTCGCTGCACGAGCAGCTGCTCACGCTGCCCGACAGCACCCGTGTGTACCCCGCCCACGGGGCCGGATCGGCGTGCGGCAAGAGCCTCTCCACCGAGACGGTGTCCACCATCGGCGAGCAGCGCGCCACCAACTACGCGCTGGCCCCGATGACCGAGGCCGAGTTCGTCGCCGCGGTCACCCAGGGCCAGTCGGTGGCGCCCCTCTACTTCGCCTTCTCCGCCTCGCGGAACAAGCAGGACCGTCCCCTGCTCGACGAGGCCGAGGCGCCCGCCGCGCTCAGCCTCGACGAGGCCCGCGACCTCCAGCGCGGCGGCGCCGTCGTGCTCGACACCCGTGAGGCCACCGAGTTCGCCGCCGGCCACCTGCGCGGCGCGGTCAACGTCGGGCTGTCCGGGCGCTACGCCGAGTACGCCGGCGACATCGTCCGTCACGACCAGGACATCGTGCTCGTCTGCGATCCCGGCACCGAGCTCGAGGCCAAGATCCGCCTGGCCCGCATCGGCTTCGACCGGGTCGTCGGCCACCTCGCCGAGCCCCAGGCCGCGTTCCTCGCCCACCCCGACGCCGTGGAGCGCACCAGCCGCCTCACCGTCGCCGGGCTCGAGCAGGCCATGGCCGAGGTCACCGACCTGCAGGTCGTCGACGTCCGCAACCCCGGCGAGGTGGCGCTCGGCACCGTGCCCGGTGCCCGCGTCGTCCCCCTCGCCGCCATCCTCGACCGCATGGGCGAGCTCGACACCGACCGCCCCACCGTCGTCTACTGCGCCGGCGGCTACCGCTCGGTCATCGGGGCCAGCGTGCTGCGCCAGGCCGGCTTCACCGACGTCTCCGACCTCATCGGCGGCTTCGACGCCTGGCTGGGCGGCGGCTACCCGATCGCCCAGGGCAGCGAGGTGGCGGGCTGATGGCGTTCGGTCAGCCCGTCCCCGCCATCGACGTCGCAGCCGCCCGCGGGCGCGACGGCGGCGCCGTGCTCCTCGACGTCCGCGAGGACGACGAGTGGGCCGCGGGCCACGCCCCCGACGCCCGCCACGTGCCCATGAGCCGCCTCGGCGATCACGCCGCCGAGCTCCCCCGCGACACCGAGATCGTGGTGATCTGTCGGTCGGGCAACCGCTCGGCCGCCGTCACCGAGGCCCTCGTGGGCGCCGGGTTCACCGCGGTGAACATGGCCGGTGGCATGCAGGCCTGGGCCGCAGCCGGCTACCCCGTGGTCACCGACGCCGGGGCGCCCGGTGCGGTGATCTGACGTGCGGGCGCTGCTCGCCTCGCCCCTCGGGTTCCTCATCGGGCTGTCGCTCGGGGCGTTGGGCGGCGGCGGCTCCATCCTGGCGGTGCCGGCGCTCGTGTACGTCGCCGGCCAGGAGCCCCAGGCGGCCACCACCACGTCGCTCGTCATCGTCGGCCTCGCCGCGCTGGTCGGCATCGGTCCGCACTGGCGGGCCGGGCGGGTCCGCGTCGGCCCGGGCGTGGTCTTCGGCGTGGCCGGCGTCGGCGGGTCGCTCGTGGGCTCGGCGATCAACGCCCGGCTCGACGGCGACGTGCTGCTCCTCGCCTTCTCCGGCGTCATGATCGTGGCTGCCGCCGCCATGTGGCGGCGGGCCACCCGGGCGACGCCCACCGCGGCGGGGGCGGCCGTGGCCGACGTCGAGCCCGCCAGCCCGAGCCGGCTCCAGATGGCCGTGCGGGTGATCCTCGCCGGCACGGGGGTCGGCCTGCTCACCGGGCTGTTCGGGGTGGGTGGCGGCTTCGTGGTCGTGCCCGCGCTGGTGCTCGCCCTGGGCTTCACCATGCCCCAGGCCGTCGGTACCTCGCTGCTCGTCATCGTCATCAACGCCGTGGTCGCGCTCGGCGGGCGCGCCGGGGCCGGCGTCGAGTTCGACTGGGCGGTCATCGTGCCGTTCACCCTCTCGGCCGCGGCCGGCGTCCTGGTCGGCAGCCGCGTGGCCGACCGCATCCCCGCCGAGCGCCTCACCCGCTGGTTCGTGTTCCTCCTCGTCGGCGTCGCGGTCTACACCGCCGTGAGCTCGGTCCTCGCCCTGGCGAGCTGACGTCCGCGGCCGCGCCGAGGCCGACGCGCCCCTGGATCGGGTGGCCACATCGCCCCCGACGGGCGGAGACAGCATCCGGTACCGTCACCGACCGTGCTGGCCACCACCGTGACCGAGCCGGTCCCAGCGCTCGTCGTCGCCGCCGCCGTGGCGGCCGCAGCCACCGTCGTGCTCGCGGTCGCGATCGCGGTGCTCACCCGGCCACGACGACCGCGGCCCGGTCCGGCCACCCCCGGGCTCGGCGGTGAGTCCCCGGCCGTCGTGAACCTGTTGTGCGATGGCTTCGAGGTGTCGAGCCTGGCCGCGCCCGCCACCGTGGTCGACCTGGCCGCCCGCCGCTGGATCACCATCGAGGAGCTCGGGCCGGGCACCACCGTGGTGCGCCTGCGCCGGCGCGACGGCGAGGGTGACCTGCGACCCCACGAGGCGCGGGTGCTCGGGCACCTTCGCTCGCTCGCCGTCGACGGCGTGGTGCCGACCGCGGCGCTCACCACCGGCCCGGAGGCGGCGTCGACGCGCTGGTGGCGGGAGTTCCGGCGCGAGGTCGTCGCCGAGGCACGGGCGGCCGGCTTGTGCCGTCCCCGGTGGACGCCGGCGTGGCGCCTCGTGGTGTGGGTCCCGGCCCTCGCCGCGGTCGCGTCGGCGGCATCGGCGATGTGGGCGGGTGACGAGGTCGTGATCGACGGTGCCGAGGTGCCCACGTCCGTGTGGTGGTGGTGGGGCGTGCTCCCGGCCGTGGTCGGCGGCCTGTGGGTCGCCGGCCGCATCGCCCGATCCGACCGCCAGCGCGACACCGAGGCCGGGCTCGAGCGCGCCGCCCGGTGGCTCGGCACCCGTGAGTACCTCGCCACCCACGGCGGGTTCGACCGGCTGCCGGCTCCCGCCGTCGTGCTGTGGGACCGCTATCTCGCCCACGCCGTGGCGCTCGATCTCGCCCCCGTGGCCACCGCCCAGCTCCCGCTCGGCGCCGAGAGCGACCGCCACGCATGGAGCCGGGCCAGCGGCCAGTGGCGGCACGTCCGGGTGCGCTACCCGCGCATGCGGCCGGCGTGGGGCAAGCACCCGCTCGCAGCCGCGGCCTCGGCTCTGCTCATGGGCATCATCGTCGTGTTCGTCGCCCGCACCGTCACCCTGGTGAGCAGCGGGAGCCTGCCGCTCGTCGGGCTCACCGGCACCGCTCGACGCATCGCCGAGCTGTCGGCCATCGCCGCGCTCGCGCTCGGTGCGCTCGTCCTCGCGTGGAACGCGGTCACGCTGGTCCGCGCCGTCGCCGACCTGTTCGACCGCCGCGAGGTGGAGGGCATCGTCCTCCGGCGGAGGTCCCGGCCGGCGGGGAACGACTCGACCATCTACCACCTGGCCGTCGACACCGGTGAGGGCGATGAGGTCGTGGCGTGGACGGTCGACTCGTCGACGTACCACGCCGCGCTCCAGGGCAGCCGGGTGCGGGCGCGCGTCACGCCCCGGCTCGGCCACGTCCGGGATCTGGAGGTGCTCGAGCGTCCCGTCGGGCTGGAGGGCAGCGAGCCGGTGCGCGAC
>DATHSN010000016.1:0-4491 GCA_035464115.1 Acidimicrobiales bacterium
CCATCGACAGCTCGACACCTATCTCGATGGGCTGTCAGCCGCGGCGAGGGCCGGGTCGTCCGATCGCCACAGCCCGCCCGACGACCCCGATGCGAGGGCTCGTCGTCGAGCTCGTTGACCCGACGACCCCCGTCGTCGGCCACCGGCGGACCGTGCTCACCAGCCACCCGCCGGCGGCCGGTCACACCTCGGCGAGCGCGTCGAGGAAGCGCCGGGCCCACGCCGTCGCGTCGTTGCCGACCGCGGCCTCGCGCATCGCCGTCATGCGGCGTCGGACCTCGTCGGGCTCGAGCTCGACGGCGGCGGCGATGGTGGCCTTCAGCCCGTCGATGTCGTAGGGGTTGACGAGCAACGCCTCGCGCAGCTCGGTGGCGGCGCCGGCGAACTCCGACAGCACCAGCGTGCCGGTGAGGTCGTAACGGGTGGCCACGTACTCCTTGGCCACCAGGTTCATGCCGTCGCGGAAGGGCGTGACCAACATGACGTCGGCGGCGCGGTACAGCGCCATGAGCTCGTCGAAGTCGACGCTCTGGTGGATGTAGTGCAGCACGGGGAACCCGACGCGGCCGTGGTCGCCGTTGATCTCGCCGACCAGGCGCTCGACCTCCTCGCGCAAGGTGATGTAGGCGTCGACGTCGTCGCGGCTCGGCTGGGCCACCTGCACCATCGTCACCTGCGACGCCCGCAGGGTGCCGTCGGCCAGCAGCTCCTTGAACGCCCGCAGGCGCACGTCGATGCCCTTGGTGTAGTCGAGCCGGTCGACGCCGAGGATCACGGTGTGGGGCTGGCCGAGCCGGGCCCGCAGGTCGCGTGCCGCTTCGGCCACCTCGTCGCTGCGGCCCGCCGTGTCGTAGCGCGCCACGTCGATGCCGATCGGGAAGGCGAGGGTGCGGACGCGGCGGCCGTCGCGTCGCAGGTCCCACGATCCCTCGCCGTCGGCGAGATCGAGCGACACCGCCAGGCGGTGGAAGTTGCGGGCCGCCTCCGGGGTCTGGAAGCCACACAGGTCGGCGCCGAGGATCCCCTCGGTGATGGCGCGCCGCCACGGCAGCTGGAAGAACAGCTCCGGCGGCGGGAACGGGATGTGCAGGAAGTAGCCGATGCGCAGGTCGGGGCGCATGGCCCGCAGCATCCCGGGCACGAGCTGGAGCTGGTAGTCGTGCACCCACACGGTGGCGCCCTCGTCGGCGGCTGCCGCAGCTTCCTGGGCGAAGCGCTCGTTGACCCGTCGATAGCCGTCCCACCAGGTGCGGTGGTACTCGGCCGGCACGGCCTTGTCGTGGTACAGCGGCCAGAGGGTGCCGTTGGACATGCCGTCGTAGTGCATCGCCTTCTCGTCGGCGGTGAGCGGCACCGGCCGCAGGAGCAGCTCGTCGACCCGGAACGGCTCCTCGGGGGCGTCGGCGCCGGACCACCCCACCCATGCCGCGCCCCCCATCTCGTGGATGGCGGGGGTCACCGCCGACACCAGGCCACCGGGGCTGGTGGCCCAGCCCCCGTCGCCGTCGAGCTCCTCCCACTGGACCGGCAAGCGGTTGGCGACGATGACGAGTGAGGCGCGTTCGTGAGCGGGATCGGCCATGAGCCCAGTATGGGGGTCTCGACCCGGGAGGTTCGACTCCACCCCCACGCGCTGGCGGCCGGTCAGGCGCGGGTCGCGGCCCGCTCGACCTGCACCCGGGTGTCGCCGTAGGCGACGCCGCCGCCCCAGTCGGTGAGCGTGTCGCTGGTGAGCACGTTGGCCGAGCCCTGGCCCCCGTGGTGCGCGTCCCACCATCCGAACGGGACCGACACCAGCCCCGGGCGGAGCCGATCGCTGAGCCGGGCGGGCAGGCACAGCTCGCCCCGGTCGTTCCAGACCCGCACCGGGTCGCCGTCGGCGATGCCGCGCGCCGCCGCGTCGGCCGGGTCGAGGTCGAGGAACGGCCCCGCCTCGAGCGCGCCGTGGTGGCTCGAGTACGTGCTGTTGAGGAACCGGCCGTGGGCCTTGGGGGTCACGAGCACGAGCGGCAGTCGAGCATCGGTGGCCTCGGCGCCCTCCGAGGCGGCGACATGGGTGGGAAGGCGGGGGTGGCCCGCCCGCTCGAGCGCATCGCTCGCCAGCTCGATGCGCCCCGACGCCGTCGGCCAGCCGTCGAGGCCGGGGCGCACGTGCTCGGGGACGTGGAGCCGCACGAACCCTCGGCTGCGCAGCTCGTCGAGGTCGACCCCCGGCAGGGCCGACGCCAGCAGCGACTCGTCGGACTCGAACAGCTCGGGCTCGGTGAAGCCCATGGCGCCCGCCAGGCGCCGCCACAGCTCGGTGTTGGGCACGCTCTCGCCCCGCGGGGCGATGGCCGGCTCGTTCCAGCCGAGGTAGAGGTGCCCCCACGACGGGACGACGTCGAGCTGCTCGAGCTGGGTCGTGGCCGGCAGCACGACGTCGGCGTAGCGGGCGGTGTCGGTCATCAGCTGCTCGCTCACCACGCAGAACAGGTCGTCGCGGGCCAGCCCCCGCCGGATCGCGCCGGCGTTGGGCACGGTGACGACGGGGTTGCCGTTCCACACGAACAGCGCCTGCACCGGCGGGTCGAGATCGGGATCGGTGAGGTGGCGCCCCAGGTGGTTCATGTTGAGCCCCCGCCGGGCGCGGGCACCGTCGAACGCGATCTGGTCGAAGACCGTGTCGTCGACGTCGACGTCGTTCCACGACCCGACGCTGCGGGCCAGGCCGCCGCCGCGCTCGGCCCACGCCCCGGTGAGGGCGGGCAGGCAGGCCAGGGTGCGGAAGAACATGGCGCCGTGCTCGTGGTGCTCGGCGCCGATGAGGGTGCGGATGAACGCCGGTCGGGTGGTGCCGTAGGCGGTGGCGAGCCGCTCGATGTCGGCCGCGTCGAGGCCGCACACCGCGGCGGCTCGCGTCGGCGGCCAGTCGGCCACGTGAGCGGCCAGCTCGTCGTAGCCCACCGTGTTGGCGTCGACGAACGCCCGGTCGACCAGGCCGTCGCGCACGAGCACGTGCATCATGGCGAGCATCAGCGCCACGTCGGTGCCCGGCAGGGGCTGCACGAACCAGTCGGCGGCCTCGGCGGTGAGGGTGCGCACCGGGTCGATCACCACGATGGTGGCGCCCGCCGCCCGGGCCTCCTCGACGAAGGGCCACAGGTGCCGGTTGGTGAGGCGGGTGTTGGTGCCCCACAGCAGCACGAGGCGGGCGTGGCGCACGTCCATCGGGTCGGACCCGAGCGCGGCACCGTTGGTGGCGGCGGTGCCGGCGCCCGCGGTGGCCCCGCAGAGCGACCCGGTGAGCCGCGACGCGCCGAGCTTGGCGAAGAAGCGGCGGTCGAGCGAGCTCATCTGGATGAGACCCTGGGTGCCGGCGCTCGACCACGGCAGCACGGCCTCACCGCCCCAGCGGTCGACGACCCGCCGCAGCTCGGTGGCGACCCGGTCGAGGGCCTCGTCCCACGACACCGGCTCGAAGAGCCCCGCCCCCTTGGGGCCGACCCGCACCAACGGGGTGAGGATGCGGTCGGGGTGGTACACCCGGTCGAGGAACCGGTTGACCTTCGGGCACAGCTCGCCCCGGGAGTAGGGGTGCTCGGGGTTGCCCCGCAGGCGCACCGCGGTGTCGCCCTCGACGGTGGCCACCCAGCCGCAGGTGTCGGGGCAGTCGTGGTGACAGGTGCCGAGGACGGTGCGGGTGCTCACGCCGGCATCGTACGGACCGGGTCGACCGGTCGCCGTCGGGTTCCCGCCCGTGACCGCTCGGGAGCTGCCATCCCGTTAGCGTGCCGGCGTGGACGACCACGGAGCCCCCACCATCGCCGCGCCCCCCGGGCCCGACGCCCCCCTCGACGCCGAGGAGCTGCGGGTCCTCGCCGCGCTCATCGAGAAGGCGGCCACGGTGCCCGACTCGTACCCGTTGACCCTGAACGCGCTGCGCACCGCCACCAACCAGTCGACGAGCCGCGATCCGGTGGTCAGCTACGACGACACCACCCTGCTCGCCGCCCTCCAGCGGCTCAAGGACCGGCGGCTGGTCCGGTTCGTTCACGCCGCGCAGGGGGCGCGCTCCACCCGCTACCGCCACGTGCTCGACGAGCGCCTCGAGCTCGACGCCGCCGCGCTCGCCGTGCTGGCCGTGCTCGTGCTGCGGGGCCCCCAGACCACCACCGAGCTGCGGACCCGCACCGAGCGCGCCCACCGCTTCGACTCCGTCGACGCCGTCGATGCCACCCTGGCCGAGCTGGCCCGGCGCGATCCGCCGCTGGTGGTGACCCTGCCGCGCCAGCCCGGACAGAAGGAGCCCCGCCACGCCCACCTGCTCGGCGGCCCGGTCGACGCCGACGCCCTCGCCGCCGCGGCCGCCCCCGCCGCCCCGCGGGGCGGGCTGGCCGACCGGGTGGCTGCCCTCGAAGCGCGCCTCGAGCGCCTCGAGGCACTGCTCGGCGTCGACGCCGACCCTGACGCTGACGATGACGCGGGCGCCTGACGAGACGGGTGTCGATC
>DATHSN010000017.1:0-16092 GCA_035464115.1 Acidimicrobiales bacterium
CGTGGTCTCGAGAACCCGTGCGGCGAGTCCGATGACGTCGCCGAGGAGCCCGCCGAGGATCCTGCGGTCGACGAGCCTGCTGACGAGCCTGCCGCCGAGGAGACGGTCGAGGCGACGACGGCTGCCGCCACCGATGACGGCGAGCGGCGTGGCCCGCCGGCCGATCGCGGGCGCCGCGACCGCTGAGTCGAGGAGGGACCGCGACGGGGGCGGGGCCGGTGCGAGCCGGCCCCGCCCCCTCGGCGCGTCCCGGTGATCAGGCCCAGCCGCCGGCGTAGGCCACGAACTGGCCGGTGGTGAAGCCGCTGGTGCCGTCGACGAACGGCAGGCAGAAGGCGGCGAACTCCTCGACGGTGCCGAGGCGACCGAGCGGCACCTGGGCCTCGAGCTTGGCCCGGACCTCGGGGTCGGTGGCGCCCGAGGCCCGCAGGAACTCGGGGAAGTCCATGAAGTTGGTGCCGACGGCGTTCACCTGGACGCCGTTGCGGGCCACCTCGCCGGCCACGTTGCGCACGAGCATGTTCGCCCCGGCGCGCGCCGCCGAGTAGAGCGGGGCCCCGGGGGTGGGCCGGGCGCCGGCGGCGCTGGTGATGACCAGCACCTGGCCCTCACCCCGCTCGACCATCGGGGGGACCACCGCCCGCAGGAAGTGGTACGGCGCCTCGAGGCAGCCCGCCACCACGGCGGCCAGGTCGTCGGGGGTGGAGCGCAGGAAGCGCCCGGTGACCACCCGGCCGGAGAACGCGGCGGCGGCGTCGATGCGCCCGAAGCGGTCGAGGGCGGCGGCCACGAGCCGCTCGGCCGACGACGGGTCGGCCAGGTCGCGCACGCCGGCGACCGCCTCGACGTCGACCCCGGTGGCGGCGAGCTCGTCGACCAGGCCGTCAGCGGGGTCGCCGAGGACGAGATCGTGGCCCCGGGCGGCGAGGGCTCGGGCCAACGGGGGCCCGACGTAGAATCCGGCGTCGCCGATCAGCGCGACGCGTCGGGTCGGTGTGGACATGGTCGTCTCCCCGGATCGGGTCGCGGTGCGGTCGCCCGGCACGCGACGTCTATTGTCAGTTACTCTGCCACAAGCGGGCGCGGCCGGCGCTCGACGACCAGACGGGGACCCACGCCATGACCCTCGGCTCGATCCGACACGAGGTCCGCATCCGGCGGCCTGCCGCCGACGTCTGGGCGCTGGCGGGCGACGCCACCCGCTTGCACCACTGGTTCCCCGGCGTGGTCGACTGCACGGTCGACGGCACCACGCGGGTGATCACCCTCGGGTCCGGGATGGCGATGCCCGAGGAGATCCTCGTGGTCGACCCGGTGCAGCGCCGGTTCCAGTACCGGATCACCACGCCGCTGTTCGCCTTCCACCGCGGCACCATCGACGTGATCGACCTGGGCGACGACACCTGCCTCGTCGTCTACTCCACCGAGGCCGACCCCCGCACCATGGCGCTCACCATCGCCGGCGGCACCGCCGGCGCCCTCGACGAGCTGCGTCGCCAGATGGAGCTCGACACCGACACCGACGCGAACGGAGCGACCTGATGGGCCGCAAGATCCTCTTCGTCACCACCGACCAGCAGCGGTACGACACCCTCGGGTGCAACGGCGGCACGGTGGCCCGCACGCCCGTGGTCGACGCCCTGGCCGCCGCCGGCCACCGCTACGAGCGGGCCGTGCCGCAGTCGGTGGTGTGCATGCCGTCGCGCTCCACGATGATCACCGGCCAGCACCCGAGCACCCACGGCGTGTGGATGAACGGCGTGGCCCTCCCCACCGACGCCCCGTCGGTGGCGGCGCTGCTCCACGAGGCCGGCTACCGCACCGCCCTCATCGGCAAGCCGCACTTCGAGCCGTTCCTCGACCCGTTCCAGCGCTTCATCGAGAACCGCTTCGCCCGCGACGGCATGGACGGACCCCACCGGGGCTTCGAGGTGTTCGAGGCGGCCACCCACGGCGCCGCCGGTCCGCTGCACTACGCCCGGTGGCTCGCCGCCGAGCACCCCGAGGCGGTGGGGATGTTCTACCCCGTGCTCGACGGCGCCCTCGAGGTCAACGCCCTGGGCGGCGGGGCCACCGGCGCCCCCCAGGTCCACGACAACGCCATCGCGCGCGAGTGGTACCACACCGACTGGGTGGCCGACCGCACCATCGCCTGGCTCGACTCGCTGGCCGACGACGACGACTGGTTCGGCTGGATGAGCTTCCCCGACCCCCACCACCCGTGGGACCCGCCGGCGTCGGAGCTCGGCCGCATCGACTGGCGCGACGTGCCGCTGCCCGCCGGCTACCCCACCGACGCCGCCGAGCGCGAGCGGATCCTCGACGCCAAGCCCCGCCACTGGCGCGCCTGGTACGACGGCACGCTCGTGTCGAACTACGAGGCCCCCGCCAACTGGGTCCCGGCCACCCTCACCGCCGACCAGGTGCGCGAGGTCAACGCCCGCAACGCCATCGAGTGCGAGCTCATCGACGAGGCGCTCGGCCGGGTGCTCGCCGCCATCGAGGCGCGGGGCTGGTCCGACGACGTCGACATCGTGTTCACCACCGACCACGGCGAGCTCCAGGGCGACTTCGGCCTGCTGTTCAAGGGGCCGTACCACGTCGACGGGCTCATGCGGCTGCCCCTCGTGTGGCGACCGGCGCCGAGCGCCGGGGTGGCGCCGTCGGTGGTGTCGCGCCCGGTCGGCATCGTCGACCTGGCCCCCACGTTCTGCGCCATCGCCGGCCTGCCCGTCCCCGAGTGGATGGAGGGGCGGCCGCTCCCGGTCGACGACGCCGACGCCGACGCCCGCGGGTTCGAGCGGGTCCTCACCGAGTGGGACAGCGAGCTGTTCGGCGTCGACGTGCACCTGCGCACCATCACCCGCGACGGCTGGGTGTGCACCACCTACCAACCCGGGCACAGCCACGACGGCACCGAGGGCGAGCTCTACGACCTCACCGCCGACCCGCTCCAGCAGGTGAACCGCTGGGACGACCCCGCGGTGGCGTCGCTGCGGGCCGACCTGCTCGCCGACCTGTGGGACCACCAGCCCCCGATGCGCTCACCCAAGCCGCGCGTCGAGGCACCGGTGTGAGCGCTGCGTCGTCGGGCCATCCGGGGCTGTGGTCGAGCCGGTGGCCGGCCGAGGACGGGGGACCGGCGCGCCGCCAGGCCCCGGGGTCGGGCGCGGGCCTCGGGTTGCTCCCCGGCGAGCGGCTCGTCGCCACGTCGCGCCTGGCCATGGCGTCCACGATGGTGGTGCTGCGCGACCCCGGTGAGGTCTTCCTCTTGTGCCACACGGCGGGCGACGACGCGGTGTCGTGGGTCGAGCGCATCGACCCGCACACCCTCGAGCCGCTGGCCCGCTCGGTCGACCTGCCCGGCGGCAAGACCTGGCCCGGCGGGCTCGCCGCCCACGCCAACGGGTCGCTGCACGTGGTGTTCGGGCGCCACGCCCACCGCCTCACCCCCGAGCTCGAGGTGGTCGCCAGCCGGGAGCTCCCGGTCGACCGGCCCTACAACAGCTTCGTCGTGCTCCCCGACGGGCACCTGGTCACCAAGGACTTCGCCGGCGCCCGCCCCGGCGCCGAGCCCGACGCCGACCCCGCGCCGTCGGAGCTGGTCGTCCTCGACCCCGACGAGCTGGGCATCGTCGCCCGGCTGGCGCTGCCCGAGCCCTCCATCGCCCGGCTCAGCGCCGACGGCGACGACGTCTACGTGGTGGGCGACACCAGCCTGCTGCGGGTGCGCTGGGACGGGGCGGCTCTCACCCTCGACGACGGGTTCGTCGCCCCCTATCGCACGCTGCCCGGCCAGACCTACGGGTGGGACGCGGTCATCGACGCGGGCGCGGCGTGGTTCCTCGACGACGGCGCCGGCAGCGACCGCTACGCCGGCTCGTTCCGGGGCGTCGGTGTGTCGGAGTCGCCGCTGCACCTCGTGCGGGTCGACCTCGCCACGGCCGACGTCACGCTCACCGAGGTGTGCGGCCTGCCGGGCGGCCTCATCGCCAACCCGCCCGCGGTCGACCCCGAGCGGCGCATCGCCGTCGGCTACGACAGCAGCAACGGGGTCGTCACCGCGTTCTCGTTCGACGACGAGGGCGTGCTCTCCCCCCGGTGGCGGCTCGAGATGGACCACGCCGCCCACCCACTGCGGTTCCCCGACACCGGCGAGCTGGTGCTGTGCGACCACGACGCCGAGCGGGGCACCGACCAGATCGTGGTGGTCGACATCGTCACCGGCGAGGAGCTGGCCCGGGTCGACTCCGGCAGCCCGGTGCAATCGGTGCTGTTCGGTGCCCCCGGCTTCGAGCGCGACCTCTACATGTGCACGTTCACCACCGTCACCCGGGTCCACGTCGGCTGACGGCGGCCGTTCGTCCCCTCAGCGGCTGGGGTCGCCCAGGTAGGGGCCGGTGGCGTCGAAGCCGACCCGGGCCACCGCCAACGGGCGGGGGGTGCTGCGGGGGCCGTCCTGGGCCCAGGGCGAGTAGGCGAGCCACAACGAGCCGTCGGTGTCCTCGAACAGCGACGCCTCGCCGGGGCCGCGCCCCTGGGCGTTCGACCCGAGCCACGGCCCGGCGCCGAGGCGCTCGCAGGGACCGGCGATCGTGAGGCACTCGGCCACGCCGATGCCGTAGCTCGGCTGGTTGAACCAGCCACCCGAGTAGAAGAGCCAGAGGCGGCCGTCGGGGCCGCGCACCAGATCGGGGGCCTCGACGATGTGGCCCTCCCAGCCGTAGGCCGCCTCGAACAGGACGGTGGGCGCGTCGAGCAGGCGGGTGCCGTCGTCGGACAGGCGCTGGACGTAGATGGCGGTGAGGTCGCGGCGGCGCAGGTCGGAGTTGTCGTCGGACTTCCAGAGCAGCCACCGCGAGCCGTCGTCGTCGATGAACGTGCGGGGGTCGATCGACCCGCCCCGGTCGACCTGGCACACGATGGGCTCGTCGAACGCCCGGTAGGGGCCGGTGAGGGTGTCGGCGACGGCGTGGCCGATGCACTTGATGCCCTCGCGGCCACCGGAGTCGAGGGTGCGGGCGGTGAAGTAGAGCACCCAGCCGCCGTCGACCTCCATGACGTCGGGTGCCCACGTGGCGCCCTCGCCCGCCCAGGGGGGCAGGTCGGGGAGCGCGTCGCCGGGGTGGTGCCAGGTGACCAGGTCGCGCGACGCCCGCCACGGGACGTTCAGCAGGTCGCCGAAGAAGTCGTTCTGGGTGGCGAAGAGGATGTAGTGGTCGGTGGCGTCGTCCCAGAGGACCATCGGGTTCGGCATGTCCTCGTCGGGGGCGACGGGCAGCCAACCCGGCGCGGCGATGTCGGCCCGGGGCGGGGTCAGGGCCGCGGGGTCGGGCTCGGAGGGTCGGGGTGCCGGGGCGGTGGTGGCCGGATCGCTGGCGGCAGGGTCGGCCGTGGTGGGGTCGGCCGTGGTGGGGTCGGCGGCCGCGCCGGGGCTCGCAGGGGGCGCAGGCACCTCGACGGGCACCAGGGCCGCCTGCGGGGTGGCGTCGGTGCCGGCGCACGCGCCGGCGAGCAGCACGACGAGGGCCGTGCCGAGGCCGACGCCGAGCCGTCGTCGGGCCGCCGTTCGCCATGGGTGCATCGCCGCCGCCGTGGTGCTCATTCGGCGCCCTCGGCAGGATTCGAACCTGCGACGCACGGTTTAGGAAACCGACGCTCTATCCCCTGAGCTACGAGGGCGGGGGATGGCCAGGTGCCATCCCGGTGAAAACTACCGGCCGGGAGGGCGCCGGCGTCGGGGCCGGCGCGCGGTGGAGCCCGGGGTGGCATGATGCGGGGCGTGACCACGCCGACCAGCGATCACCGCGCAGCGTGAGGGTCCGGGAGCCGGCGCCGCAGCACGGCGTCGAGCCGCAGCCACCGCAGCCGACCCGTCCCGCCCTGGCCCCCCGCCCGGGGTCGCTGGCCAACGGCGACCTGCTCGCGCTCCAGCGTGCGGCGGGGAACCGGGCCACCAACGAGCACATCCAGCGGGCGCTCACCGACGACATCTACGAGACCGACCTCGACGCCGACCGCGCGCCTGGCTACGGCGAGGAGCTCGAGGCCGAGGAGGCGCCGGCGCCGATCGATCCCTCGGCCGAGGTCGAGCGCGCCACCGCCTCCGCCGCGTGGTCGGTCGCCCAGGCCCACCTGAGCATCGCCGGCACCCAGCTGTCGACGGTGGCCGGCCTGTTGACCGGGACGGTGATCCCCGGTCTGTCGAGCGCGATGGCCAACCCGGCGCTCGCTGGCTTCCCGCACGGCCTGGTGCTCCAAGGGCCCCTCCAGGTGGCCGAGACGAGCCTGCGTGTCGCCCGGTCCCAGCTCACCAGCATCCCGTCGTCGTTCTGGGCCACCGACCCGGTGCCGGCCGAGCAGTTCGCCACCGCGCTCCTGCGTCGCGTCGACGCCACCCTCGAGATGATGGAGCAGTGGAGCGCCCTGTCGGTGGCGCTGATCGGGCCGGCGGGCTTCCCCCTCGCCGCCCGGCTCGTCGGCGAGGTGCTCCCGGCCCGGGCGATGCTCGACGTCGACGTGACCACCCTCCGCTCGGTGAACGGCCTGCCGTCGTCGTCGTCGTCGGCACCGCCCCCGGCGGTCGCCGCCCCGGCTCCTCCCGCCCCGGCCGAACCCGCGCCCGAGGCCGAGGAGCTGGCGGCCGAGGTGGTCGCCGAGGAGGCCCCGCCCGAGCTCGAGGACGAGTTCGACGACCTGTTGATGCCGATGAACTTCGGGATCGGTGCGGCGATGGTGGCCGCCAACGAGCACCTCGAGATCGAGCGCCTCCGCGCCGAGTGGTCGAACCGCATCCCGCAACGGCACTCCGGCACCAAGCAGATGCGCATGAGCGCCGACGAGAAGGACGACTCGTCCGCCTTCACCAACATGCTCATCGAGCACACCGAGAAGCTGATCCCGAGCAAGTTCCCCGACTTCCGCACCGCGATGAAGCTCGGCATGGGCTGGGACGACAACGACATCGACACCCTCCTCGCCGGCGGGAACCGCGTGGCCGACGGCGCCACCAAGGTGAAGTACCTCGACGAGGAGGAGCGCAAGGCCTACGAGGTGTGGGGCGGCAACCCCCTGCGCTACGGGCTCAACGGCGAGGTCCTCGACACCAAGGACATGTACTCGAAGTTCAAGGGCGCGGCGTTCGCCATCTTCGTGATGAAGAAGGACGGCACCATGTACGCCGGCACCCACAAGGTCGGCCTGTTCCACCACTCGAGCTTCCTGTCGGGCGCCGACGTCGCCGGCGCCGGCGAGATGAAGGTCGAGGGCGGGCGGCTCGTGCACATCACCAACAAGAGCGGCCACTACTGGCCGGAGAACGAGCAGATGCAGCAGACGCTCGCCGAGCTCGAGCGGCGCGGGGTGAGCCTCGCAGGGGTGGGGGTCACCTTGATGCGACCCAACGGCTCGGTGTTCCAGCCCGCCGAGGATGCCCTGACCCTGCTGCGGCAATCGAGAGGACAGGCATGAGCGCCCACGACGAGGCCAGCCGATTGGCCGAGCTGCGAGCCTGGTTGGCCGCCAAGGGCATCGAGTCCGACGACGACGGCGACCGGGTGATGTTCGCCTTCACCGGCGAGAACGGCACCTACCCGGGCGTCCTGCTGGCCCGCGAGTCGCAGGACGAGGTGGTCATGTACTCGGTGGCGCCGCTCGCCTTCCCCGCCGAGCTCCGGACGGCCGCCGCACTGTTCTTGACCAGGGTCAACTACGGCCTGGCGCAGGGCAACTTCGAGCTCGACCTCGACGACGGCGAGGTGCGCTACAAGACCATCGCCGCGCTGCACGGCGCCGACATCGACGACACGGTCATGGGCCCGCTGGTGCTCGTGAACCTGTCGACGATGGACCGCTACGTCCCGGCGCTGTTCGAGCTGCTGACGGGGGCCGACCCCCACGAGACGGCTCGCGCCGCGGGCTGAGCCGGTTCAGCTCTGGGCGAGCGCCGTGGCCTCGCCCCAGGCGCGCAGGGCCGTCTGGGCCTCGGGGGTGTCCAGCACGCGCCGGGTGGTGGCGTAGGCGAGGTCGGCCTCGGCGCCGTGGTGTCCGGTGCGCAGCATGTGGACCCCGTGGGTGCGGCACTCCTCGGCCGAGGGACGCACGACCAGCACCGGGATCCCGGCGTCGCGGGCCCGCGCCAGCTCGGTGTCGAGGCGGCGGTCGAACAGCATCCGGGTGGCCCGCAGCGGCAGGCCGGGACGGTCGTCGGGATCCGACGCCATCGGGGCGACGACGATGATGACGTCGGCGCCGGCCGAGACGGCGAGGTCGGCGTTGGTGCTCGAGTGCACGCCGCCGTCGACGAGCATCCGTCGGCCGACCCGCACCGGCGGGTAGAGGCCCGGGACCGCAGCCGAGGCCCGCACGGCGTCGACGATCGGGGGCCGCAGGCCCCCGGGCTGGCCGAGGACCACCCGTCGACCGCCGACGATGTCGACGGTGACGAGCCAGACGTCGCGCTCGGGCCAGTCGGCGCCGGTCCACTCGGAGAGCTCGGCGCGCTGCTCGGTGCTCGAGGCCATGCCGCCGCGCCACCAGCGCTGGGCCGCCGCCGGCGGGTTCACCGGTGGCCAGCGCACGAGCGAGCGTCCGAGCACCCAGCTCGAGCCGACCAGGCGCCGGCCCAGCCCGAGGGGCGTGCGCCAGCCCTGGCGATAGACGACATCGGGGGAGAACGCGGGCTCGCCGGGCTTCACGGGGTGGCGGTCGTGGGCCATCTCCCACAGCGACGACACCGGGTGCCCGGCGCGCAAGGTGGCGCTCACGACGGCGCCGGCGGAGGTGCCGATCATCAGATCGGCGCCAGCGAGGTCGAGCCCGGCCTCCTCGAGGGCGCGCAGCGCGCCGGCGTGCACGGCGAGGCCGACGGTGCCCCCGGCGCCGAGGACGAGGGCGGTGCGCGCCCGGCGACCCGACGAGAGGAGCAGCGGGGTTCGATCCGACGGCGCGTTGGCCACGGCTGAAGGATCGTCGCTCGGGGCCCGCGCGCGCCAGCCCGGGTCGCCGTAGCCTGAGCGGCAGCGACGACAGCGGAGGTCCGCCGTGTTCTTCTCCCGAGCCAAGCCGACGATGCCGACCGCCGACGAGGCGCTGCCCGGGCGCGACGTGTCGATGCCCGTCCCGGCCGCCCACGAGGTCCTCGGCACGCCGCTGGTGGGCCCGTTCCCGCCGGGCTCGGAGGTGGCGATCGTCGCCCTCGGGTGCTTCTGGGGGGCCGAGCGGGCGTTCTGGACGCTCGACGGGGTGATCACCACCGCGGTCGGCTACGTCGGTGGCTACACGCCGAACCCCACCTACGAGGAGGTGTGCTCGGGGCGCACCGGCCACACCGAGGCCGTGCTCGTGGCGTTCGACCCCGAGCGGGTGAGCTACGAGGCGCTCCTGCGACGGTTCTGGGAGTCCCACGACCCGACCCAGGGCATGCGCCAGGGCAACGACGTCGGCACCCAGTACCGCTCGGGCATCTACTGGACGAGCGACGCCCAGCGCGAGCTCGCCGAGCGGTCGCGCGCGGCGTACCAGCGGGTCCTGGCCGATGCCGGCCACGGCGAGATCACCACCGAGATCGCCGAGGCGGGCCCCTTCTTCTACGCCGAGGACTACCACCAGCAGTACCTCCACAAGGTGCCCAACGGCTACTGCGGGCTCGGCGGCACGGGCGTCGCCTGCCCGGTCGGGCTCGCCGACGTGGGCTGATCCGCTCACGGGGCGTGTTGCCCCGTGACCGTCGGGTGGTGCTAGGTTCATTACGATCTGGTGACGGACCGGGCTCCGGCGATGGCGCCGGGCCGAGGAGGGCCATGCACGACTCCCGACGGGCACCCCTGCGCTGGCGCACGATCGCGGTCGTGCTCGCGGCGCTGGTGCTGGTCCCGGTGGGGTCGGTGGGGGCCGACGATCAGCTCGACGACATCCGGGCCCAACGCGAGGAGGTCCGCCGCCAGGCGGCCGCCGTCGCCGGCGACATCGATGTCATCGCGGCCACCGACGCCGAGGTGAGCGCGGCCCTCGAAGCGCTCGAGGCCAACGTCCGGGCCGAGCAGGCCCGTCTCGACGAGGCCCAGCGCGCGGTCGAGGCCGCCGAGGCCGAGGTCGTCGCGGCGCGGGCGAGCGAGGTCCAGGCCCAGGGCGAGGTCGACGCGCTGCGCAGCTCCATGGCCGCCGCCGCGGTCGAGGCCTACGTGCGGCCCCCCGAGCAGGACACCCTCCAGGTGATGCTCTCGGGCGAGCTCGGCGATGCCGCCGAGCGGCGAGCCCTGCTCGACGTGCGGGCCTCGAGCACCGCCGACCTGCTCGAGCAGTACCGCGCCGCCCAGGAGGACCTCGCCTTCGCTCGTCAGTCGGCGGTCGACGCCGCGGCGCGTGCCGCCGAGCAGCGGGGCGTGGTCGAGCAGCAGCTCGGCGCCGTCCAGTCGGCGCGCGACGAGCAGGCCGTGGTCGTCGCCCAGGTGCAGATCGAGCTCGACGCCGCGTTGCAGCGGGCGCGTGAGCTCGAGGCGGCCGAGGCCTCGCTCGACGAGCGCGAGCGGGCCCGCCAGGCCGAGCTGCGCGCCGCCGAGGAGGCCCGCCTGGCGGCCATCCAGCGCCAGCTGGCCGAGGCGTCGGCCCGTCGGGGCACGGTCAACGTGCCGAGCGCGGGCCCGATCAACCTCACGTCGGTCGGCGGCATCGTGGTCAACTCCCAGATCGCATCGCAGCTGGCGGCCATGTTGCAGGCCGCCGCCGCCGACGGCATCACCCTCACCGGGGGCGGCTACCGCGACTCGTCCCAGCAGATCGCGCTGCGCCGGGCCCACTGCGGCTCGTCGAACTACGCGATCTACGAGATGTCGCCGTCGTCGTGTCGCCCGCCCACCGCTCGGCCCGGTCAGTCGCTGCACGAGCGGGGGCTCGCCATCGACTTCGTCGCCAACGGGCGGTCGATCAGCAGCCGCAGCAACCCCGGGTTCGCGTGGCTGGCGGCCAACGCCTCGAGCTACGGGTTCTACAACCTGCCGTCGGAGCCCTGGCACTGGTCGACCACCGGCGGCTGAGCGCCGCCGAGTAGGGTCGGGGGTGCCGACGCACCCGTGCGGGAGAGTCCCGGTCCGACCGGGGCGCCGAAGGAGCAACCTCCCCGGAATCTCTCAGGCACCCGTACCGCAGGGGTGGGGCAACTCTGGAAAGCAGGGCCCGGCGACGGTCCCTCACCGACGGTGCAAACCGCTCCCGGGCGGTGAAGCTCTCAGGTCCCGATGACAGAGGGGGAGCGCCGGTGGCGCGCGCCACCGGATCACCGCTCCGCCGGAGGACCCGTGACCGCACCGCCTGCCCGCACCACACCGCTGCACGACTGGCACCTCGCCCGCGGGGGTCGCCTCGTCGACTTCGCGGGATGGTCGCTGCCGATGCGCTACGGCGACGGGCCCGTGGCCGAGCACCGGGCCGCCCGTGAGGCGGCGGCGCTGTTCGACGTCGGCCACATGGGCATCGTGGATCTGGTGGGGACGGGGGCCGATGCCGCGCTCGAGACGCTCGCCCCCACCGACGTCGTCGGGCTGGCCGACGGCCGGCAGCGCTACACCGTGCTCACCAACGCCGACGGCGGGGTGATCGACGACCTGATGGTGTCGCGGCTCGGCGACCGGCTCACCGTGGTCGTCAACGCGGCTCGCCGCGAGGTCGACGTGGCCCACCTGCGGGCTGCTCTGGGGCCGGGGATCGAGGTGCGCGAGCGCACCGATCTGGCGTTGATCGCGCTGCAGGGTCCGGCCACCGGCGAGGTGCTGGCCGCGGTGGCGCCGGGGATCGTCGATCTGTGGTTCCTCGACGTGGCCCACGGCGAGGTGGCCGGCGTGCCCGTCGTCGCCAGCCGATCGGGCTACACCGGGGAGGACGGCGTCGAGCTGCAGGTGCCGGTGACCGACGCCGTGGCCGTGGCCGACGCGCTGGCTGCGCACCCGGCCGTCTCGTCGGCTGGTCTGGCCGCCCGCGATTCGCTGCGCCTCGAGGCGGGCCTGTGCCTCTACGGCCACGAGCTCGACGAGTCGACCTCCCCGGTCGAGGCGGGCCTGACGTGGAGCATCCCGGGGCGCCGCCGGCGCGAGGGCGGCTTCCTCGGCGCCGACGTCGTCCTCGCCCAGCTCGCCGAGGGTCCGCCTCGCCACCGGGTGGGCCTGCGCCCACTCGGGCGCCGCCCGGTGCGCGACGGGGCCGAGCTGCGCTCGCCGTCGGGCGAGGTGGTCGGCGCGGTGACGAGCGGGGGGTTCGGCCCCACCGTCGACGCGCCCGTCGCCATGGCGTACGTGGCGGCCGGCCACGAGGTGGTCGGCACCGAGCTCGTCGCCGACGTGCGGGGCCACGACGAGCCCGTCGTGGTGGCCGCACTGCCCTTCGTCCCCCTCCGCTACCGCCGCCGTCCCCGCCCCGAGGAGCGCCCGTGACCCGCCCGCTGCCCGCCGCCGAGCGCCCCGCGCTCACCTTCGCCGACCGCCACCTCGGCCCCGACGCCGACGACCTGGCCGAGATGCTGGCCGCGGTCGGGGTGTCGAGCCTCGACGAGCTGCTCGACCGGGTCGTGCCCGATGCGATCCGGGACCGGGCGCCGCTGGCGTTGCCCACACCGGTGTCGGAGGGCGAGGCGCTCGCCGAGCTGCGGGCGCTCGCGGCGCAGAACCGTCCGCTGCGCGCGCTGATCGGGATGGGCTACGCGGCGACGGTCACGCCCGGGGTGATCCGCCGCAACGTGCTCGAGAGCCCGGCCTGGTACACCGCCTACACCCCGTACCAGCCGGAGATCTCCCAGGGTCGGCTCGAGGCGCTGCTCAACTTCCAGACGATGGTGAGCGATCTCACCGCCATGGACGTGGCCAACGCGTCGCTGCTCGACGAGGCCACCGCGGCGGCCGAGGCGCTCACCATGATGCGCCGGGTCGGACGCCACCCCGCGAGCCGCTGCTTCGTCGACGCCGGCTGCCACCCCCAGGTCATCGACGTGGTCCGCACCCGGGCCGAGCCGCTCGGCATCGAGCTGGTGGTGGGTGATCCGGGCCGCGACCTGGTGCCCGACGAGGTGTTCGGGGCGATCCTCGCCCATCCCGCCACCGACGGACGGGTGCGCGACCTGCGGGCGACGATCGACGCGGTGCACGTCGCCGGCGGCCTGGTCACGGTGGCCACCGACCTGCTCGCGTGCTGCGTGGTCGTGCCCCCCGGCGAGATGGGGGCCGACGTCGTGGTCGGCTCGTCGCAGCGGTTCGGGGTGCCGATGGGCTACGGCGGTCCGCACGCCGCGTTCATGGCGGTGCGCGAGCCGTTGGTCCGGGCCCTCCCTGGTCGCCTGGTGGGGGTGTCGGTCGACGCCGCCGGTCGGCCGGCGCTGCGCCTGGCGCTGCAGACCCGTGAGCAGCACATCCGGCGCGAGAAGGCGACGAGCAACATCTGCACCGCCCAGGTGCTCCTGGCCGTGGTCGCCGGGTTCTACGGGGCCTACCACGGCCCCGACGGGCTGCGCGCCATCGCCCGGCGGGTGCAGGGGCTCACGCTGGGCCTGCGGACCCTGCTCGTCGACGCGGGGTTCGCGGTGGGTGCTGGACCCGTGTTCGACACCCTCACCGTGGAGGCGCCGGGTCGGGCGTCGGCCCTCGCCGCTCGAGCGGTGGCGCTGGGGGTGAACCTGCGGGTGGTCGACGGCGACCGCCTCGGGATCAGCCTCGACGAGGCCTGCGACGAGTCGGTGGTGGCCACCGTCGTCGAGGCGCTGACGGGCTCGCGCCCCGATGCGGACCAGGTGGAGGCCGTGGTGGCGTCCGAAGATCCGACGGCCGCGCTCGGCCCGCTGGCGCGCACCTCCGGCTACCTCGACCACCCCGTGTTCCACGAGCACCGCTCCGAGACGGCGATGCTGCGCTACCTGCGGCGGCTGTCGGATCGCGATCTCGCCCTCGATCGCACGATGATCCCGCTCGGGTCGTGCACGATGAAGCTCAACGCCACCGCGGAGATGGAGCCCATCTCGTGGCCGGCGTGGGCCGATCTGCACCCGTTCGCCCCGCTCGACCAGGCCGAGGGCTACCGCCGTCTGGTGGCCGACCTCGAGGGGTGGTTGGCGGAGATCACCGGCTACGACGCGGTGTCGTTGCAGCCCAACGCCGGCTCCCAGGGCGAGTACGCAGGGCTGTTGGCCATCCGGGCGTACCACCGCTCGCGCGGTGACGACCAGCGGGTGGTGTGCCTCATCCCGTCGTCCGCACACGGCACCAACGCGGCGTCGGCGGTGCTCGCCGGGATGGACGTGGTGGTGGTGGCGTGCGACGAGCGGGGCGACGTCGATCTCGTCGATCTGCGCGCCAAGGTCGCCGAGGTCGGCGACCGGCTCGCCGCGGTCATGGTCACCTACCCGTCGACGCACGGTGTGTTCGAGGAAGGGATCGTCGAGCTGTGCGACGTGGTGCACGGGGCGGGCGGTCAGGTGTACCTCGACGGGGCGAACCTCAACGCCCTGGTGGGCGTGGCCCGCCCGGGGCGGTTCGGGGCCGACGTGTCCCACCTCAACCTGCACAAGACCTTCACCATCCCCCACGGCGGCGGGGGACCGGGCGTGGGCCCGGTGGCGGTGCGGGCGCACCTGGCACCGTTCCTGCCGGGGCACGGCGTGGTGCCCGAGGCCGGACCGCGCGACGCGGTGGGCCCCGTGTCGGCCGCGCCGTGGGGCTCGGCGGGCATCTTGCCCATCGCGTGGATGTACGTGCGGATGATGGGTGACGAGGGCCTGCGCCGGGCGACCGCCACGGCGATCTTGGCGGCCAACTACGTGGCGGCGCGCCTCGAGCCCCGTTTCCCGGTGCTGTACCGGGGCCCGGGAGGGTTCGTGGCCCACGAGTGCATCCTCGACGTGCGCCCGGCCCGGGCGAGCGCGGGGGTGACCGTCGACGACATCGCCAAGCGGCTCATCGATCACGGGTTCCACGCCCCGACCATGTCGTTCCCGGTGGCGGGCACGTTGATGGTGGAGCCCACCGAGTCCGAGCACCGGCGTGAGCTCGACCGGTTCTGTCGGGCGATGGAAGCGATCGCCGACGAGATCGACCAGATCGCGGCGGGTGCCCTCGACCGGGACGATCACCCGCTGCGCCGCGCACCGCACACCGCGGCCGATCTCATGACGGACTCGTGGGACCGCGCCTATGCCCGGTCGCTCGGGGCGTTCCCGCTCGGCGGGGAGCTGGCCGACAGGTACTTCCCCCCGGTCGGGCGCATCGACGCCGCCCACGGCGACCGCCACGTCGTGTGCTCGTGCCCACCCATCGAGGCCTTCGCCTGAGGGCGCGTCGCTGGAGGGCGGGCTGGGCCAGGCGGGTTCGTGGGTGGCCACCGCCCGGTCGAGCTCGAGGCCGTCGGGCCGGGTGGCATCGGGACCCAGATCGTGGTGGCCGTGGCGGCCCCGGCGAGGCGTCGGACCGTTGGCGACGCGGTAGACGCCGCGGGCGACCCGCACCGCCCGGTGCTGCTCGTGCTCGTAGGCGAGCGCGTCGGCGAGGACGCGCACCGGGTAGGGGCTGGCGATGGCGAAGCCATAGCGGTGCAGGAGGCCGTGGAGCTCGGTGAGCGGCAAGGTGCCGTGCCGGCGCAGGATGGCGAGCGCCACGCTGCGCAGCCTGCGGCCGTGGATCGCGATCGGATCGTCGACTCGTGGGGGAAGAGGCGGTTGGCCGTGGGCGGGCGGCCGGCGTCCTCGCTGGGTCGGCACCACCGGGTAGAGCAGGTCGCGGTCGGCCTCGAGCTCGGCGACGAGGGCCCGCCGTTCGACGGCCAGCTCGTCGAGGGTGTCGTCGAGGTCGGCCAGTCGGGCGAGACGGGCGTCGCGCTCGATCTGGATGCGGACCCGCTCGGGGCGGGCCAGCCCCGAGTGCTGGCGCACGGCGACTCGCCGCAGGTCGAGGTGGCGGGCGCCGACGGCGAGGCGGCGGGGGTCGAGGTCCATGGGGGTGCTCCGGGCGCGACAACGTGCTGTGCGGCGACCGGAGGGCGGCAGCGACCCGACACCATCCTCTCCACCCCCAGTGACACCCCCGCACCCGTCAGCCTCGAATCGACGTCGAATCGAGGCTGACG
>DATHSN010000018.1:0-2952 GCA_035464115.1 Acidimicrobiales bacterium
GCCGATCCTGCCATCCCCGACGCCCCGCGCGGTCGAACCGACGCGCATCCTGCGCGCCCAGCGCGCCGATCGCGCGACGGTTCGGGGGCCCGTCATTCTCGCGTGGGTTCGTCGCGGCATGCGCGACGAATCCACGCGAGAACGTCGGGCTGTCAGTCGAGCGGCTCGTCGGGGGCGCCGAGGGCACGGATGAGGAACGCGTGCACCAGCGCCTCGTCGCGCCAGGCGTCGTAGCGGCCCGACGGGCCCTGGTGGCCGGCGCCCATCTCGGTCTTGAGCAGCACCCGATCGGCGGGCACGCCGACCTCGCGCAGCCGGGCGACCCACTTGGCCGGCTCCCAGTAGGACACGCGTGGGTCGTTCAACCCGGCGGTGACGAGCAGCGCCGGGTAGTCGACCCCCTCGCGCACGTTCTCGTAGGGGGCGTAGCCCTTCATCGCCGCGTAGATGGCGGGGTCGGCCAGCGGGTTGCCCCACTCCTCCCACTCGGTGACGGTGAGCGGCAGGCTCGGGTCGAGGATGGTGTTGAGCGCGTCGACGAACGGCACCTCGGCCACCACCGCCCCGAACGCGTCGGGGGCCAGGTTGGTGACCGCGCCCATGAGCAGTCCGCCGGCGGAGCCGCCCCGGGCACCGAGGCGCTCGGGCGACGTCCAGCCCTCGGCCACGAGGTGGCGGGCGCAGGCGACGAAGTCGGTGAAGGTGTTGGCCTTGGCCAGCTCCTTGCCGGCCGTGTACCAGCGTCGCCCCATCTCACCGCCGCCCCGCACGTGGGCGATGGCGAACAGGAACCCCCGGTCGAGCAGCGACATCCGCAGCGACGAGAAGCCCGGGTCGATGGAGTGCTCGTAGGACCCGTAGCCGTAGAGCAGGGCGGGCGCCGAGCCGTCGCGGGGCCGGTCGCGGCGCGACACCAGCGACATGGGGATGCGCTCGCCGTCGTCGGCGACGGCCCACACCCGCTCGGTGACGTAGCGGTCGGGGTCGTAGCCGCCGAGCACCGGCTGCTGCTTGCGCAGGACACGCTCGCCGGTGGCCAGGTCGACGTCGAACACCGAGCTCGGGGTGACCATTGAGGTGTAGGAGAAGCGCAGCACCGACGTGTCGAACGTGGGGTTGGCGCCACCGCCGGGCGTGCCGACGGCCTCGGGGGTGTCGAGCGCCCAGGTCTCGCCGTCGGACAGCCGGCGGACCCGGATCCGGCGCAGCCCGTCGGCCCGCTCGAACAGCACCAGGTGGTCGGCGAGCACGTCGAGCCCGGAGATCTTCACGTCGGGGTCGTGGGCGACGAGCACCTCCCACCGGTCGCGGCCGGGATCGGTGTCGGGCGCCGTCATCACGCAGAAGTTCTCGGCGCCGTCGACGTTGGTGAGGATGACGAACCGGTCGCCGTGGTGCTCGACGGAGTACTCCACGCCCTGCTCACGCGGCGCGATCACCCGGAACTCGCCGTCGGGGTCGTCGGTGGCGAGGACCCGCACCTCGTCGGTGACCTTCGAGCCCAGGTGCAGCTCGATGAAGCGGTCGTCCTTGGTGCGCCCGACCGAGAGGAAGAACCGCTCGTCGGTCTCGGTGTAGACGAGCTCGTCGGAGTCGGGCGCGCTGCCGAGGCGGTGCCGCCAGAGCTGGAACGGGCGCATGGCCTCGTCGGGTCGGACGTAGAAGAAGGTGCGCTCGTCGTTCGCCCAGGCCGAGCCGTAGGTGACGTCGGGGATCACCTCGGGCAGGTCGTCGCCGGTGTCGAGGTCGCGGAAGCGCAGCCGGTAGCGCTCCGAGCCGTCGTGGTCGGTGGCGTAGGCGAGCAACCGGTGGCTGGGGGTGGCGTCGAAGACGCCGAGGGCGAAGTAGTCGCTGTCGCCGGCCAGCGCGTTCTCGTCGAGCACCACCTGCTCGCCGGGCAGGGGCACCCCCGGCTCGAGCGGCGGCGGCGCGGTGGCCAAGGTGAGCGGCCCGGGCTCGGCCGGCACCCGGCAGTGCACGGCGTACTGGGCGCCCTCGGCGGTGCGCGAGAACCACCACCAGTCGCCGTCGCGGGTGGGCACCGACAGGTCGGTCTCGAGGATGCGGCTCTTGATCTCGCGGAAGATCCGCTCCTGGAGGTCGGCGGTGGGCGCCATCACCTGCGCCGTCCACGCGTTCTCGGCCTCGAGGTGGGCCACGACCGACGGATCGTCGCGGTCGCGCAGCCAGGCGTAGTGGTCGACCACCGTGTCGCCGTGGTGGGTGCGCTCCACCGGCACCCGTCGCGCCGCCGGGGGCGCGGAGACGGGGGTGGAGGGGGACGAGTCCGGACCGGTCGGGGTGTCGCTCACCCCCGTGAGGCTACGAGGGCGACGCGGGCGACCCGACCCCTACCGGATCACCAGCGCGTTGGGCGGGCTGGCGACCCCGTGGCGCAGGCGCAGCGGCGCGGACGTGAACAGCCCGGTCCAGCTGCCCTCGGCCGCGCAGTCGTCGGCGAGGGCGTCGAGGTCGAACAGCTCGCCGATGGGCATGCCCAGCAGCGGGATGATCCGCTGGTGGACGAACAGCTCGGGTCGCCGGGCGGGATCGGCGCGGATGGCCGCCAGCTCGTCGTCGGCGTGGAGCGCGCCGGGGGGCCACACCTCGAGCGACGGGTTGTCGGCCGCCACCGCGGCGACGTGGAGGTCCCAGAGCAGCGCCGCGGTGTCCTCCCCCGGGTGCAGCCCGACGTTGCTGTGCCCGTGGGCCAGCTCGGACCGCGTCGTGGCGGGGAGGCCCCGGTACCAGCCCAGCCACCCGGTGCGCACCAGCAGCACGTCGCCGACCTCGACCTCGGTGCCCAGGGCGGCGAGGGGGGCGCGCAGGTCGTCGGGGGTGATGGCGTCGGGCTCGCCCGGCCGCAGCGGACGGCCGTCGGCGGCGCGCCAGCGGGCCACGTCGGCGAGCACGGCGCGACCCACCAGCCCCCGCTCGGCCCAGGCGTCGATG
>DATHSN010000019.1:0-4488 GCA_035464115.1 Acidimicrobiales bacterium
ATCGATGTTCGCGAACTCCGTGAACGAATTGTTCACCGGATCCGCCTCCGCCAACACCTTCGTGATCGCCGCCGTCAACGTCGTCTTCCCATGGTCGATATGACCCATGGTCCCCACATTCACATGCGGCTTCGAACGATCGAACTTTGCCTTCGCCATCGGGGGCTCTCCAAGTGTGTGGGGTTCAGCGCGCCGATGGCGCCGAGGGGTTCGGCGCCATGACGACGGATTGGGGTCTGGTAGCGGCGGTCGGACTCGAACCGACGACCCCTCGATTATGAGCCGAGTGCTCTTACCGACTGAGCTACGCCGCCTCGCGGACCCGGGTGGGTCCGGCTGCGAGCCCCCTGACAGAATCGAACTGTCGACCTTTTCCTTACCATGGAAACGCTCTGCCGACTGAGCTAAGGGGGCAGGGCGCCGGCGGGCCGGCGACCGGTTCGACAGTCTGCCACGGTCGCGGCCGCCCCACCAACCGCGATCGCCGCCGGGCCCACCCGGGAGATGGGCCGAACGACTCAAGTTGCGCTCGGTGGGCGCCGATGACGCGAAGCGTGAGGTACGAGCGGCTGGTCATCGACGGGGGGCGGGCGGGGTCGTTCGCCCTCGACTTCCACCACCGGGTCACGGTGATCGCCGGCGTGGGCCGGGTCGAGCGCGAGGGCCTGATGGCCGAGCTCGTCGGCGTCCTCGGCAGCAGCCGGGCCGGGGGTCACATCGAGATCGAGGACGACCGGGGGCGCCACCTCGCGGTGTTCCGGCCCCACGGGGCTCGCCACCGCGTCGTCGACATCGACGCCGGTGTCGACGTGTCGGCCAGCTTCCGGGGCGACGACGGCAGCATCGACCTGCTCGCCCGCGAGGGCCTCGACCAGCTCACCGCCAAGCGGCGCCTGCGCGTCACCGCCAGCGATCTGGCCCAGTCCAGCCGGAGCGCGGCGATCGTGCGCCGCCTCGCCGCCGTGCCCCAGCCCTCGCTGTGGCAGGCGGCGGAGCGGGTGCGCACGGCCGAGGCGACCCTGCAGTCGCTCGCCGAGGAGGCGGGGACGGCTCCCGAGGACCTCGAGGTGGTCGACGGCATCGAGCGCCGCCACGCCGCGTTCGAGGCCGCCCAGGAGCGCCACGAGCGGGTCCGTCGCCTCACGTTCCTCGTCGCCACCGTCTGCACCATCGCCGCGGTGCCCGCCGCCATGTTCATCGGGACCTCGGCGGCGCTGCTGTTGATCGTGCCCGCGTCGCTCATCACCGCGGCCTCGCTCGTGATGTGGCGCAAGATGGAGGGGGCACGGGCCGCCGAGCAGGAGGCGCTCGAGCAGGCCGGCGCCAACTCCTACCTGGGGTTCCACCTCCAGCGGGTGAACTCGCTGCTCAGCTCCGACCAGAACCGCAAGCGCCTGATGTCGGCGGCCGAGGCGCACCGCGGCGCCCTCGCCACGTGGGCCGAGCTGGCCGGCGACGCCCAGGTGTCGTGGGCCCTCGACCACCAAGAGGAGATCCTCGCCGCCGCCCGGTTGCGGGCCAGCACCGGGTCGCTCGACCCGACCGACGCCGCCGACGACCTCCAGGCGATCCTCGCCCAAGAGCTCGTCGTGCGCCTCGGCGAGGCCCGCCGCGTCGCCGCCTCCGGCGAGACCATGCCACTCGTGCTCGACGACCCCTTCACCGGCTTCGACTCGTCGATGAAGCCCGCGCTGCTCGAGCTGATCAGCGACGCCTCCAAGCGCCAGCAGATCGTGCTGCTCACCGAGGACCCCGACGTCGCCGCCTGGGCCCGTCTCGAGGCGCTCACCGGCAACCTGGCGGTGGTGGAGCCGTCAGCCGCTCCCGGGCGAGCGGCCGACGACGCCGCCGCCGCCGATGCCACGGTGCGCTCGGCGCACCAGCGCATCGTCCTGTAGCCGCCGCGCCGTCGGGCCCGCGTAACGTCGGGTCGGTGCAGCTCCGACTCGCCACGCTCGACGACGCCGAGGGCATCCGAGCGATCTACAACGTCGAGGTCCTGACCTCCACGGTCACGTTCGACCTCGTCCCGCGGAGCCTCGACGACCAGCGTCGCTGGCTGGCCGACCGCTCGGGGGCCCACGCGGTGCTCGTCGCCGTCGACGGCCGTGAGGTCATCGGGTTCGGATCGCTCTCGCCGTACCGCGACCGGCCCGCGTACCGCACCACCGTCGAGGACTCGGTCTACGTGCACCCCGACCACCAGGGCGAGGGGGTGGGCCGGGCCCTGCTCGCCGAGCTCGTCGAGCTGGCCGCCGACCACGGGTTCCACGCGGTGATGGCCCGCATCGTCGGAGGCCACGAGGCGAGCATCCGGCTGCACCGCTCGCTCGGCTTCACGGTGGTCGGCACCGAGCGGGAGGTGGGCCGGAAGTTCAACCGCTGGCTCGACGTCGTGCTGATGCAGCGTCTGCTCACCGACCCCCCGAGCACCGACGCCCCGGTGGGCGGCGAGCCGCGTCGAGTCCCCTGAACGGTCGGCGCCGATAGCCTCCGGCGCCGTGACCGAGGTCCACCCCGCCCGCGCCGACGTCTCCGCCGCAGATCGCGACACGGCCCACCGGCACCTGGCCGACCTCTTCGCCGGCATCGCCGTCGGGCGGTTCCCCCCGGCCGACGGCGCGGTCGAGGTCCTCCCCCACCCCGGCGGCCCGGTGGCGGGGGTGCTCTCGTTCACGGCCCACCACGTCGTGGTCGCCGACGTCGACCCGACGTGGGTGCACGACCGGCTCCCGCCGGGTGATCTCGCCGCGCCGCTCGGCGCCCGCTTCCTCGCCGCCCTCGGCGACGTGCTGGGCTCGGACCACGACAGCGTCGACATCGTGCTCGTCGCCGCGGCGCGGCCCGCCCCGCCGCACCTCGAGCTGGTGCCCGTCGATGCGGCCGGCGACCACCCGCGCCTCGCCCGCGCCGCCCGCTACCGCAGCGGGGTGCGGGCGTGGACCACCGCCGACGGCGCGGGCCTGGTGCTGATCGGCCAGGGGCTCGGTGGGCGCTGGGAGACGGCGTTCGAGGTGGCGCCCGAGGCCAGGGGGCGGGGGCTGGGCGCGGTGCTCGCCACCGCGGCCCGCCACCTGGTGCCCGACCACCGCCCGGTGTTCGCCCAGGTGGCCCCCGGCAACCTGCCGTCGCTGCGCAGCCTCCTGGCCGCCGGCTACGCGCCCGTGGGCGGCGAGCTGCTCTACCCGGTGGGCCCGGCTGGCGAGGGGGCCACCGGCCTCCTGGCGTCGCGCTCCACACGAGCGGGCGATCGCTGACACCAGGAGGCCGGGCGCAGTGGTGGGCCGGGGAGGATTTGAACCTCCGAAGGCAATGCCGACGGGTTTACAGCCCGTTCCCTTTGGCCACTCGGGCACCGACCCAGGAGACCCAGATGCTAGCGCCTCCCCGGGGCCCGCCCGACCGCCGCTAGCCTCGGGGTCATGCCGAGCTTCGACGTCGTCTCCGAGGTCGACGAGCAAGAGATCCGCAACGCCGTCGACCAGGCGAGCCGTGAGATCTCCACCCGCTTCGACTTCAAGGGCACCAACAGCTCCATCGAGCTGGGCGACTCCGAGATCGTCCTGCGCACCTCCACCGAGGACCGCCTGAACGCCCTGCGCCAGGTCCTCGAGGAGAAGCTCGTGAAGCGCAAGGTGTCGCTCAAGGCGCTCGACCCCGGCAAGGTCGAGGAGGCCGCCGGCGGCACCGTCCGCCAGACCATCACCCTCGTCGCCGGGATCTCCTCGGACAAGGCGCGCGAGCTCAACAAGGCCATCAAGGCGCTCGGCATCAAGGGCGTGCAGTCCCAGACCCAGGGCGAGCAGCTCCGGGTCACGTCGAAGAAGCGCGACGAGCTGCAGGCGGTGATGGCCGCGCTGCGCGAGCAGGACCACGGCATCCCCTTGCAGTTCCAGAACTTCCGCGACTGATGGGTGCTGCCCGGTCGTCGGCGACCGGGCCTCAGGCCCCGATCCGCCGCCACAGCGCGGCGGTGGCGGCCACGGCGGCGATCGTCCAGGCCGCCGTCCGGGCCCAGTTGGTGCTGACCAGCCGCCGGTGGGCGTCGGGGTCGTAGCCGCCCGAGAGCGCCTCGTGGGCCGGCACCGACACCACGGCGGTCACCACCAGCGCGGCAGCCACCCCGGCCAGGGCCACCACCAGGAGCGACCGACCCACCCCCTCGGGGGGCGCGGCGACGAGCACCACCGCGGTGAGCAGCTGCAGCGGCATGGGCACGGCCAGCACCCAGGTGATGCGGGCCGAGTGATCGCCGTGGAAGGTCGACCACTGCTCGGGCGCGACCCGGTCGAACAGCGGGTAGTGCACCAGCTGCACCACCCAGATGAGCCCGACCATCATCCAGGCCGAGGCCAGGTTGGCGATCACCACGAGCCGCTGCGGGGCGTCCACGGGCGGCGATGCTGGCACACCCGGTCCCGGATCGTCGGATCCGGGCGCGGGCGCGACACACTCGGCGCAGGGAGCCGGGAGCCGACTTCCCGCCGG
>DATHSN010000020.1:0-18588 GCA_035464115.1 Acidimicrobiales bacterium
GTGCGACAGCTGCATGTGCCCCATGGGGACCTCCGTGGTGTCCAGGTGGTCGGCGACGATCGCCAGCCACCGGCGACATTCCACCGGTGCGGTGACAGCACCGCGTCACCCGCCGTGCGCCCCGACGAGGAGGTGAAATACCCCTGGGGGTAGATGCGTTGTACCGGGCAGGAACCAGCACACCCCCCGGCCACTCGATGGAGGACCCACCATGACCTCTCTGCACCTCGGCGACGTCGCCCCCGACTTCACCGCCATGACCACCGACGGGGAGATCTCCTTCCACGAGTGGAAGAAGGGCTCCTGGGCGGTGTTCTTCAGCCATCCCGCCGACTTCACCCCGGTGTGCACCACCGAGCTCGGTCGCACCGCCGCCCTCGAGAGCGAGTTCGCCAAGCGCAACACCAAGGCCATGGCCCTCTCGATCGACCCCATCGAGGACCACCACCGCTGGGCCCCCGACATCGGTGAGGTCACCGGCACCGCGCTGAACTTCCCGATCGTGGCCGACCCCGACCACCGCATCGCCGAGCTCTACGACATGATCCACCCGGGCGAGGGCGACACCTCCACCGTGCGCTCGGTGTTCATCGTCGACCCCGACAACAAGCTCCGCTTGATGCTCACCTATCCCAAGTCCGTGGGCCGCAACTTCGACGAGATCGTCCGGGTCATCGACGCCCTCCAGGCCACCGACGCCAACCCCATCGCCACCCCGGCCGACTGGAAGCCCGGCGACCGCGTGATCGTCGCCATGGGCGTGTCGACCGAGGACGCCAAGGAGAAGTTCCAGAACGTCGAGGAGTTCAAGCCCTACCTGCGCTTCGCCGACGCCCCCTGACCCGCACCGGTGCCCGCGACCGTCACGTCGGCCGCGGGCACCGGGTCGACGGGCCTCGACGTCCGCCGTCACCGGTCATCGGGCGCCGCCTCTGCGGCGGCCTTGATGGCGGCGAGGGTGACGCTCATCTGCTCGCGCATGTCGAGGTGCTGCGCCATGAATCGACGGATGAACGGGCGGAACCACGCCTGTGGGACCTTCACCGGCTGGAGCGACTGGGTGAGCCGAGAGCCGGTGGCGATCGGCTCGATGGAGAAGCCCCACACCGACGAGTCGGCCGACGGGCCGAACCGGAACCCGGGGACGGTGCGATAGGCGAACTCCCGACCGGGTTCGGCAGCGACGACCTCGCAGACCCGCGACCACCTGTTGCGGCCCCACCGGTTGTGGCCCGTGAAGCGCGCGCCGAGGCCCCGGCGGTCGTCCTGCCACTCGGCGCCGTGGCACTCAGGGCTCCACTCACCGATCCGGGTCACGTCGCTCACCAGATCGAAGACCGTGCCGGGTGAGGCCGCGATGTCGACCGACACCTCTCGCCGCACCAGCCACACCGCGTGCTTGCCCGTGTCCGTCGCAACGTCGCTCATCGCCGGTCCCCCCTGGGTCGTCGCTTTTTCGATACAGTACCACTGCAGTGGATATGTCGACGCGACCGACGGACGACGACCGCCCGAGGCGGCGCTACGACAACAGCCGGCGCGCCGCGGCAGCGCGTCGGACGCGGCGCCGCATCGTGGATGCGGCCGCGACGTGCTTCGCCGAGACCGGCTTCGATGCCACGTCGATCCGCGCGATCGCCGAGCGAGCGGGCACGTCGCCCGAGACCATCTACGCCGCGTTCGGCACCAAGGTCGGAGTGCTCCAGGCGTGGATCGACCAGGCGGTCACCGGCGACGACGACGAGATCCCGCTACGGGAGCGAGAGGCCTTCACGGCGCTCGCGGCCCCTGACGACGTCGACGGCGCCCTCCGGCAGTTCGTTCGCAGCGGCCGGAAGATCAACGAGCGCGTCGCCGTGCCGATCCAGGTCGCGCGGGCCGCTGCGCCGTCGAGCCCCGAGCTCGCCGGTCTGCTCGCCGAGAACGAGCGCCGCCGCCACCACGACTTCGCCGCTGCGGTCGAGCACCTGACCCGCGAGACGCAGATCCCGGGTGGGCTCTCGGTCGAACGAGCAGCGCAGCTCGTCGCCGCGTTGGGCTCGGTCGACCTGTACCGGTCGCTCGTCCTCGAGGCCGGCTGGACCTCGACGGAGTACGACGATCACCTCGTGCGCCTCATCGCGGCCGTGCTCGGGCTCGGGCCGTCCCCGGGCCGTCGCTCCCGGAGCCGCCCGAGGTAGCGCGGGCGCTGGCGCCTCGCGAAGAGCACGACCCAGCTGGCGACCACGACCACCGCCGCGACGGCCTGCGCCTGGCGGAGCATGTCGCCCGGGTACAGCACGCCCTCGACGTAGCGCTCGATGAAGGACTCGTCGTAGCGATCGCGTCCGCCGCGCTCACGGAGATCCCGCTCGAGCAGCGTGAGCGGGCAGGTGATGCTGAACACGATGATCCACACGCTGTAGAGGACCGACGGCACGTGGAGCCAGAGGACCTTCGGCCACCGCAGCGCGAGCACCCCGCCGACCACCACGAACACGACGAACGCGAAGTGGACCAGCACCACGGCGTCGGCCACCACCCGGTAGGTCATCGCCTCACCTCGAGCGCACTCGGGTCGCCAGTCCCCTCAGGCTACCGACGTTCCGTGCACCGGGGATGCGGTACCCCACGACGTCGGCCGAGGGCTACAGGTAGCGCAGGGCGCGGGCCCGCTCGATGGCCTCGGCACGAGACGAGGCGTTGCGCTCCCGGCGACGGGCGATCCGACACACGACCGGGAAGGCCTCGGCGCACGCTTCCGCCAGCCGGAACACGAGTCCCCCCTCGGCCCCGAACCGGCCGGCCCCACCACCAACCGCAGCGCGGCGGGCGCGGCCCGCTCGAGCTGCTCGACGAGCGCAGGCCGGGGCACGTCGGGCGACAGCGGCACCGGCACCACGAACTTCGACGGGGCGAACCGCGCCGGGCGGCGGTGTCGTAGCGGCGTGGCATCGCCGGTTCCGTTCACGGCGACACGGTATCCACCGATCTCCGCACCGTTCGGGCGATCACCCACCGGGGGTGATGTGGTCGCCGACCCGGGGCCGGATCATCGCGAACGGTTGGCCGCGCCGCGGCCGGGTGACGAGGAGATGGCGATGCCGATCGAGCACGACCCGCAGGTGGCACCGGCGACGCGTCGGTCGATCGACGAGCGAGCCGTCGGGCTCCCCTTCGACGACGACGCCGACTTCGACGACGCCACCCGGGGGTTCGTGGCCCGCAGCGAGACCCGCCAGATCCGCGCCGACGACGGCCGGGTGGTGTGGGACCTCGACGCCTACCGCTTCCTCGACGGCCCGTGCCCGCCGAGCGCCCACCCCAGCCTGTGGCGCCAGGGCAAGCTGCTGATCGAGGACGGCCTGTTCGAGGTCACCGACGGCATCTACCAGGTGCGCGGCTACGACCTGTCGGTGATGAGCGTGATCGAGGGCGACACCGGCGTGATCGTGATCGACCCGCTGATCTCCCGTGAGACGGCCGCCGCCGCGTTCGCCCTCTACCAGGAGCACCGGGGGCCGCGCCCGGTCACCGGCATGATCTACACCCACTCCCACGCGGACCACTTCGGGGGCGTGAAGGGCATCATCAGCGACGAGGACGTCACGTCGGGGCGGGTGCCGGTGATCGCGCCGGAGGGGTTCCTCGAGCACGCCGTCGCCGAGAACGTGTTCGCCGGCACAGCCATGACCCGGCGCGCCGCCTACATGTACGGCGCGTCGCTCGACAAGGGGCCGGCCGGCCAGATCGGCGCCGGGCTCGGCCAGACCACCTCCACCGGCGAGGTCACCCTCATCGCCCCCACGGTCGACGTCACCCACACCGGCCAGGAGCTCGTGGTCGACGGGGTGCGCATGGTGTTCCAGATGACGCCCGGCGCCGAGGCGCCGGCCGAGATGAACTTCTACTTCCCCGATCGGCGGGCTCTCTGCACGGCCGAGAACACCTCGCACACCCTCCACAACATCCTCACCATCCGGGGCGCGCAGGTGCGCGACGCCCAGGCCTGGTCCGCCTACCTCACCGAGACCATCGACCTGTGGGGCGACGAGCTCGAGCTGGTGTTCGCGTCGCACCACTGGCCCACCTGGGGCCGCGAGCGGGCCGTCGAGTTCCTGTCGGTGCAGCGCGACATGTACGCGTACCTCCACGACCAGACGCTGCGCCTGATGAACCAGGGCTTCGTCGGCCGAGAGATCGCCGAGATGATCGAGCTGCCACCTGCCCTCGAGCAGGCATGGCACGTGCACGGCTACTACGGCTCGGTGAGCCACAACGTCAAGGCCATCTACCAGCGCTACATGGGCTGGTACGAGGGCAACCCGGCCCGACTGTGGACCCATCCGCCGTCCGCCGCCGGCGAGCGCTACGTCCGGGCCATGGGCGGCGCCGACGCCGCGGTCGCCGAGGCCCGCCGGGCGTTCGAGGACGGCGACCTGCGCTGGGCGGCCGAGGTGCTCGACCACGTGCTGTTCACCGACGAGCACCACCCCGGCGCACGCGCGTTGCAGGCCGACACCCTCGAGCAGCTCGGGTTCGGCTCGGAGAACGGCACGTGGCGCAACGCCTATCTCTCCGGCGCCCACGAGCTGCGCCACGGGACGATGGGCACCCCGGTGTCGGCGACGTCGCCCGACGTGCTCGGCGCGCTCACCGTCGGCCAGATCCTGTCCTCCATCGCCATCCGGGTCGACGGGCCGCGCGCCTGGCACGAGCACCTCGTGGTCTCGGTCGTGATCAGCGACGAGGGCACGGTCCACGTCGCCGAGCTGCGCAACGGCGTGCTCGCCCACGGGCGCACCGACCGGCCCGCCGACGGCTCCACCACGTTCACGCTGAGCCGGATCGCCCTCATCGGCCTCGTCACCGGCCAGCTCGACCTCGCCGGGGCGCTCGCCGGCGGCGCCGTCGCGGTCGACGGCGATCCGGCGGTGCTCGGACGGCTCACCGCGCTGCTCGCCCCGGTCGATCCTGGCTTCCCCATCGTCACCCCCTGAGTCGTGCGACCCCTCGCCCGCTGGTGGGCCGCCGAGCGCATCGACCGGCGCGCCCGACGGTCGGAGGCGCTCGCCGGGGTGACGGTGGCCATCGGCGGCGTCCCCGACGGCATGGCCGCCAGCGTGCTGGCGGGGGTCAACCCCATCCACGGGCTGTACGCCAGCGCCATCGGGCCTCTCGTCGGCGGCCTCCTGTCGAGCAGCCGCCTCATGGTGGTCACCACCACCAGCGCAGCGGCGCTCGCCGCCGGCGCCGCGGTGCAGACGCTGCCGCGGGCCGACCGGCCCGACGCGCTGTTCCTCTTGACCGTGCTTGCCGGGGCCCTCATGGCGCTGGCCGGTGCACTTCGGCTGGGGCGCACCACCCGGTTCGTGTCGCACTCGGTGATGACCGGGTTCCTCACCGGGGTGGCCGTCAACATCGTGTTCGGGCAGGTCGGCGAGCTCACCGGCGCCCCCGCCGAGGGCGACCTGGCAGTCGAGCGGGCGTACTCGGCCATCACCTCGCCCGGGCAGTGGCAGGTCACCACCCTGGCCGTCGCGGGCCTGGCGGCGGTGCTGCTGCTGGGTCTGGCCCGCACCCGCTGGGCGAGCGTGAGCGCCATCGCCGCTCTCGCCGTCCCCACGGCGCTGGCCATCGTCGCGGGATGGGACGGGGTCCGCCGGGTGAGCGACCTCGGGCAGGTGCCCTCCGGGCTCCCGACACCGGCGCTCCCCGACCTCGGCGCGCTCAGCCTCGACGTGGTCGCTGGCGCGTTCGCCGTCGCCGTCATCGTGCTGGTGCAGGCCGCCGGGGTGAGTGAGGCCGCACCCAATCCCGACGGCACCCGCAGCGACGCCAACCGCGACTTCCTCGCCCAGGGCGCCGCCAACCTCGCGGCCGGACTGGTGCGCGGTCAGCCCGTGGGCGGGGCGGTCGGGCAGACCGCGCTCAACGTCCGCGCCGGGGGCCGCACCCGCTGGGCCGCCGTGTCGGCCGGGGTGTGGATGCTCATGATCCTCGTGGCCATCCCCGGCCTCGTCGGCGAGGTGGTCATGGCCAGCCTCGCCGCCGTGCTGGTCGTCGCTGCGCTGGGCTCACTGCGCCCCGCCGAGGTCCGGGCCGTGCTCGCCAGCGGCCGCGACTCCAGGGCCGCGCTCGTCACCACCTTCGTGGCCACCCTGGTGCTCCCGATCGCCGCCGCCGTCGGGATCGGCGTGGTCCTGTCGCTCGTGCTGCAGCTGCACCGCGAGCAGATGGACCTGCGCATCGTCCGCCTCCGCCTGACTGACGACGGGGGCATCGAGGAGGACGTCGTGCCGGCGACCACCCCGAGCCGTGAGGTGCTGGTGCTCGACGCCTACGGGAGCCTGCTCTTCGCTGGGGCGCGGACGCTGCTGGCCCGCCTGCCCGACCCCGCCGGCAGCGACCGTCCGGTCGTCGTGCTCCGCCTCCGGGGGCGGACCACGTTCGGGGCGACCTTCGTGGTCGCGATCCGCGACTACGCGGCCCGCCTGGCCGCCGTCGGGGGGCGCCTGGTCCTCTCCGGCGTCGACCCGGCCGTCGTCGACCGCCTCACCACCGGCCCCAGCGCCGACCTGCCCGAGCTCGTCGACATCGTGCCGGCCAGCGCCCGCCTCGGCGTCGCCACCCGCCGAGCGGTCGAGCTGGGCGAGCGGTGGCTCGACGGGCAGGAGCTGGAGGAGTCGTGACCACCGGACCGGCAGGCACCCCAGCACACGCCGAGCGTGGGTCGAGGGCGGCGCTCAGCGGCGTGGTCTTCGTCGTGCTGTTCGTGGTCGGGTACGTGCTCCTCGAGCGCAGTCCCGGCCTCGGCGCCGGTGACGACGAGCTCCGGGAGTACCTGGCCGACCCCGATCGGCTCCGCGACTCGAAGGTCGCCGGGCTCTACGTGATCCCGCTGGCCGGCATCGCGTTCATGTGGTTCGCCGTCGCCCTGCGAGATCGGGTCGTGCGGGCCGCCGGCCACGAGCATCCGCTGCTGTCGGGGGTGCAGCTGATCGCGGCGACGGTGTTCGTCACCTCGATGTTCGCGGTGGGCGCAGCGGAGCTCGCCGTGGTGTGGGCGGCCGAGGCGGGCACCGAGGGCCCACCCGATCCCGACGCCGTCCGGGGCGTGCTGGCGTTCGGGGCGACCATGGCCCAGGTGTTCACCATCCGCGCCGCCGCGGTCTTCGTGGCGGTGAGCACCAGCCGCGCCCATCGAGCGGGCCTGTTCCCCCTGTGGTTCACGGTCGTCGGCTTCGCCACCGCCGCCGGCCTCCTGCTGGCCTCCACCACGTGGCGCCCCGTCGTGCTCACCATCCCGGCGTGGGTCCTCGCCACCACGTGGTTGGTGACCACCGAGCGGGGGAACCGCCCCTCACCGGTGTCGGCGTGACGGCGGTGCTCCTCACGATCCTCGTCGCGGTGGAAGCCCGAGGATCGGGACGGACCGGTGGCATCAGCGTCGTGACCACGTTCGCCGGACTCGCCCTCCGCCCCGACGTTCCCGCACGATGCGGACGCCCTGGGTGACCGCCAGGGGCACGGTGGCCAGGCTCAACGCGATGGCCCATGTCGCCGGAGAGAGGACGGTGAGGCCGAGGAGGTCTCGCAGCGGGGCGACGCCGAGCGCCAGCGCTTCCAGGGTGACGGTGAGCGCCAGCGCCCCCCACAGGTAGGGGTTGGCCGTCGCACCCCGGAACCCCGAGCCGCTGTCGGTGCGGGCGTTGAACACGGCGAGCAGCTGCGCGGTGGTGAGGGCGATGAACGTGGCCGTGCGCGCCTCGTCGAGGGCGAGATCGAGGGGTCCGACCGCCAGGAGGTAGGTGGTGAGCCCGATGCCGCCGACCAGGAGCCCCTGGACGACGATGCGCCGGACCGTGCCGGCACCGAGGACGGGTTCGCCCTTCGGGCGTGGCGGCTGGCTCATGGCGTCGTCGCTGCTCGGCTCGAGCGCCAGCGCGAACGAGGGGATGACGTCGATGATCAGGTTGTTCCACAGGATCATCAGCCCGGCGAGCGGTGCGGGTTCGCCGAGGACGATCGCGGCGACCACGACGACGACCACCGAGAGGTGCCAGGAGAAGAGGAACTGTCCGAAGCGTCGGATGTTCTCGAAGATCCGACGACCCTCTCGGATGGCGTGCTCGATCGTGGCGAAGTCGTCGGTGGTGAGGACGATGTCGGCGGCTTCTCGCGCCACGTCGGTGCCGGTGCGCCCCATGGCGATGCCGACGTCGGCCTGGCGGAGCGCCGGGGCGTCGTTGACGCCGTCGCCGGTCACCGCGACGATCTCGCCATCGGCTTGCAGCGCACGAACGATGCGCAGCTTGTGCTCGGGTGCGACACGGGCGAACACGTCCACGTCCACGATCCGTCGGGCGAGCTCCGCGTCGTCGCACGCATCGATCTCGACGCCCGTGAGCACCTGGTCGTGGCGCAAGCCCAGCTCGCGGGCGACCGCCGCGGCGGTCCGGGGCTGGTCGCCCGTGATCATCACCACCCGCACCCCGGCGCGGTGGCACACCGCGACCGCGTCGATCGCGGCCGGGCGGGGCGGGTCGGCGATCCCGACCACCCCGAGCGGGACGGTGGCGGCGAACACCTCGTCATCAGACCCGCCACCGCCTGGCGCGGGTCCGCTGGCGATCGCCAGCGTCCGCAGGGCGCGTGCGCTCATGTCGTCCACCGCTGCGACCAGGCCGGCGTCCCGAGCTGGATCGAGCAGCACCTCTGGCGCGCCCTTGGCGAGGACCTCGGAGGAGACCACGACGGCCATGCGCTTGGCGGCCGAGTCGAACGGGATCTCGTCGTCGCGTGCGACGCTGTCCCGCTCGGTCCGCCAGTCGAAGTCGGCGTCGTCGGCGCCTCGCAGCAGCGCGACCTCCGTGGGATCGCCCACCGGGTCACCGTCGGGTGCGATGTCCGCGTCGTTGCACAGCGCGGCGACGCGCCACAGCCGGCCCGGGTCGGCACCTTCGGCGACGTGCACCTCGACGACCCGCATCTCGTTCGCGGTGAGCGTGCCGGTCTTGTCGGACGCGATCACGCTCGTGCTCCCCAGCGTCTCGACCGTCGGCAGACGGCGCACCAGCGCGTCCTGGCGGGCCATGCGCCGCATGCCGACGGTGAGCGTGAGGGTCGCGACCGCCGGCAGGCCCTCGGGGACGATCGCCACCGCGAGCGCGATCGACACCTCGAGGACCTCGTTCACCTCGAGGCCCCGCATCCAACCCAGCCCCGCCAGCGCGAGCGCGAGTCCGACGACGACGAGTGACAGGCTGCGGCCGAGCCGCTCCAGGCCCGCTTGCAGCGGTGCCTGCATCGTGTCGGTCGCGGCGGCGAGGTCGGCGATGCGGCCGACCTCGGTCCGGGAGCCGGTGGCGACCACGACGCCCTGCCCGCGACCGGCACGGACGGTGGTCCCGGTGTAGAGCATCCCGACGCGGTCTGCGAGCGCGGTGCCGACCGGCACACGATCGGTCGTCTTGCGGACCGCGCTGCTCTCACCGGTGAGCGCCGACTCCTCGACCTCGAGGTCGCTCACGTCGATCAGGCGGATGTCGGCCGGTACCCGGTCACCGGCCTCCACGGACACGATGTCGCCGGGGACGAGATCGACCGCATCGACCTCGTCCCGGCGGTTCTCGCGTTCGACGTCGGCGACGCTGCCCGCCAACCGCTGCAGCGCCTCCATCGATCGCACCGCTCGCAGCTCGGTGACGAACCCCACCACCGTGTTGACCAGCAACACGACCGCCACCGCCGCCGCCTCGATGAGCTCGCCGATGGCGATCCCTGCGACCACCGCGGCGGCGAGGAGGACGACGACCGCGCTGCGGACCTGATCCCACAGGATCGACCAGCCCGACAGCTGCCTGCGCTGCTCGAGCGCGTTGCGCCCCACCACCCGGCGACGACGCACGACCTCGGCTGCGTCCAGGCCGACGGTCTCGTCGACGCCGAGGACGTCGAGGACCTCGGCCACGGCGAGGGCGTGCGGCGCGTCGACCACCAATTGGGGCGTGACGCCACGCTTCGATCGCCGTGGCGGATGGAGTGGGCCACGCTGCGCAGCGGTCATCCGGCGCTCCGCCACCGCGCCGCCCACGGCGCTGCGAGCGACATCGCGGCAGCCGCTCGAGCGACCGCCGAGGCGTGCGCCTGCCCGGGACTCGGAGGGTCCTGTGGAGCGTTCACGGTGATCGAGGGTGGAGGCTAGTGCGACACGAGGCAGGCCCGGGTGAGACGTTTCTCACCGTTGATTCATCGGCGCTTCATCCGTCGTTCGCAACCTCGGCACCCGATGACATCCCACCCGGTGATGAGCGAGCGGTCCGAGCCACCTGTGGTGTTCCGATGACGCGGGCCTTGATCTACAGCCCCGACACCTACGGCCTCGGTCACCTTCGCCGCTGCACCCTGCTCGCCGGGGGTGTCGTCGAGGCCGATCCCGACAACGAGGTCGTGATCGTCACCGGATCCCCCCGTGCCCAGGCGTTCGTGCTCCCCGAGCGCGTCGACACCATCAAGCTGCCGGCTGCGACCAAAGGCGACGGAGGCGGCTACCGGGCGCGCACGCTGCGGTGCGACCTGTCCGCTCTCGTGCGCCTGCGGTCCGAGCTGTTGCTCGCCGCGATGAGCAGCTTCGACCTCGATGTCATCGTCGTCGATCATGCGCCGATCGGCATGGCCGGTGAGCTGATGCCGGTGCTTCGTCGCCTCGCCACCGCGCGCTCGGCGCCACGGCTCGTCCTCGGGCTGCGCGACATCGTCGACGAGGCCGCCCGCGTCGAGCGGAGCTGGGCCTCGGACGGCACCTGGGAGATGCTCGGCGCGTACGACGACATCCTCGTCTACGGCGACGAGAGCACCACCACCACGGCCACCGAGCTCGAGCTCGAGCGCCGCTTGCGCGTGCCCATCCACCACACGGGTTACGTCGCCCCCGCGATGCCCGAGCCCGCCGGTGGCGATCCCTTCGTCCTCGTCACCGCCGGTGGCGGCGGCGATGGCCACGAGCTCGTGCGTCGGTACCTCGACGCGGTCGAGTGCGGCGCCCTCGCCGGAATCCGGTCGGTCATCGTGACCGGACCGCTGATGTCGGCCGATCGCCGCGCCGAGCTCATCGCTCGTGCCGAGTCGACGCGTGATGTCACCGTCATCGCGTTCTCCGCCGACCTGCGCTCGTTGATCTCGTCGGCCACCGCCGTCGTCTCGATGGCGGGCTACAACACCGTCGTCGAGGAGCTCGCCGCCGAGACGCCAGCGCTGTTGGTCCCACGCTCGACACCGCGGCTCGAGCAGGACCTTCGGGCTCGACGCCTCGAGGAGGTCGCTGCGGTGGAGCGGTGCCCGCTCGCCGAGCTCGACCCCGGCCGCCTGGCCGCGTTCGTCGACCGGGCTCGGGCCGGATCCTCATGGCGCACGACGGTCGACCTCGGGGGCACCGCCCGCGCCGCCGCCGCGATCGCGCCACGACCCGCTGCCACCAACGCCACCACCACGAAGGGGACCGTCTGCCATGTCTGAGCTGGCCCGGGTCGGATACGTGCTCAAGCAGTACCCACGCTTGTCCGAGACCTTCATCCTCAACGAGATCCTCGGACTCGAGGAGGCCGGGGTCGACGTCACGATCTTCTCCCTCCGCCACGCGACCGAGGGGCGGTTCCACCCCGGCGTCGCCGCCGTGCGGGGCAACGTCCACTACGTCGCTCGCGCCGACAAGCAGTCCTTCCTCGACGCCCTGCGCACCGTGCCCGACGTCGAGCCTGCGGCGCTGCGCGCCGCGATCGGGTTCTGCGATCGCCTGCCGGCGGATCGGCGGGCCGAGACCCTGTTGCAGTCGGTGCACCTGGCCACAGCGGTCCGCCGGCTCGGCATCACCCACCTGCACGCCCACTTCCTCACGATCGCCGCGCAGGCGGCGCACGTCGCCCACCTCCTCACCGGCGTCTCGTACACGGTGACCGCCCACGCCAAGGACATCTATCGCCACAGCGTCGACTGGGACCTCGCCGGTCAGATCGCAGGCGCCGCCACGGCGACGGTGACCGTGTGCGACGCGAACCTCCGCTACCTCGCGCATCGGCTCGACGGCTCCGGGGCCCGGATCGTCCGGATCTACAACGGACTCGGGCCCCAAGATGCCGCGGCACCGCTCCACGAGCGTCGACGGGGCCTCGTGCTGGGCGTCGGCCGCCTCGTCGAGAAGAAGGGCTTCGACGTGCTCCTCGACGCCGTGGCCGAGCTCGCCCGACTCCGACCCGACGTGAGCTGCGTGATCATCGGCGACGGAGAGGACCGCGACCGCCTGCAACGGCGCGCCGCCGAGCTCGGGCTCGGGTCACGGGTCGACTTCACCGGCGCACTGCCGCAGGATCAGGTGGCCCGGTGGCTCCGACGGGCCCACGTCCTCGCCGCACCGTGCCTGGTCGGCGAGGACGGCAACCAGGACGCTCTGCCGACGGTCCTGCTCGAGGCGCTCGGCGCCGGGTTGCCGGTGGTGTCCACCCCTGTCGCCGGCATTCCCGAGATCGTCGATCACGGCGACCACGGGCTGCTCGTCCGCTGCGGCGACCCCGTCGCCGTCGCCGCTGCGATCACCGCGATCCTCGACGACGACGACCGTTGGTCTGCGATGTCGGCGGCCGGCCCCGTCCGGCTGGCGGATCGCTTCGATCGCGCCCACACGATCGACCGGCTGGTCGAGACCATGGCGGCGGCAGAGCCGGTCGCATGAGCCGACCGATCCGCTTCCTGCAGGTCTGCGCCGACCCCGGCATCGCCCCCGGCGCCACCAAGGGCGCAGCCCAGCACCTGCGCGGCATCGCCGCCGGTCTGCGGAACCTGGGCCACGACGTGACGACCGCGACCGCCCGCGCCCCGGACGGGCCGTTCCCCACCGAGGTGCGGCCGCTCGCCGAGCTCGAGGCGCTCGCCGGGCGGTGTGACGTCGTGTACGAGCGGTGCTCGCTCGGGCACACGGACGGCCTCGATGCCGCGCGGCGCAGCGGCGCGGCCTTCGTGCTCGAGGTCAACGCCCCGCTCGTGGAGGAGGCACGGCGCTACCGACCGGGCACGGTCGACGAGCAGCACGTGATCGCCGAGGCCAGGTTGCTCACCGAGGCCGACGTCGTGATCGTCGTCTCCGACGAGCTGGCCAGATGGGCCGCCGAACGTCGCCGCGGTCCGGTCGTGGCCATCCCGAACGGCTTCGAGCCCGCCTGGTTCACCCGGGCCGCGTCGCCGGCCACCTCCGACACCCTCGTCTTCCTCGGTCACCCGAAGCCGTGGCACGGCGCCGACCGCCTCGTCCCGTTGCTGGCGGGGCTGACCGCTCGCGGCCACGACCCCCGCCTGCTCGTGGTCGGTGGTGGTCCGGGTGCCGACGCGCTCCGGCGATTGGCTGACAGCCGCGGCGTCGGCGATCTGGTCGAGGTCACCGGCCCCCTGCCCCCGGCCGACGCGAGCGCCCGCCTCCGAGACGCAGCGATCGGCCTCGCGCCCTACCCGCCCCACGACGACTTCTACTTCTGCCCCCTCAAGATCGTGGACTACCTGGCTGCCGGGCTCCCGATCGTGGCCAGTCGCCAGGGGCCGGTGGCGTCACTCGTCGGCGACGCCGGGATCGTGGTGCCGGCTGACGACGAGGACGCCCTCGCCGATGCGGTGGCTGATCTCCTCGCCGAGCCGACACGCCGCGACCGCCTCGGCGCCGCCGGCCGGGCTCGGGCTCATGCGTCGATGACGTGGGACCACGCCGCCGCCGCCACCGTGGCGGCGATCGGCACCCACCTCACGGTCGGAGCCGTGCGTGGCTAGCCGACTCCGGTTCCGCCGCCGAGCCACCGCCGAGGTCCCGGTCGGTGAGGTGCGCCGAGCGATCACCCGGTTCGGGCCGGCCCTCGCCGGTCAGCGGCTCCGGATCACCGGCGCGGTGGCGCTCGCGCTCGCCAGCACCGCGCTCGAGCTGCTCAAGCCGTGGCCCATCAGCTGGGTCATCGACCACCTCGTCGCAGCCCCGGACCCCGCGACGATCTCACTCCCACCCCTCCTCGGGTTCGCGGCGATCGCGCTGCTCGTGCCGGTCGCTCTCGGGTTCGCCACCGAGCGCCTCGAGATCCTGGTCGCGACGATCAGCCGGAAGGCCACCGTTCGCATCCGGAGCCAGCTCTTCGGGCACATGAACCGGCTCGAGCTCGCCGAGCACCAGCGCCACTACACCGGCGACCTGCTCGTGCGACTGATGGGCGACGTCAACATGATCCGGGACCTGCTCGTCCCGAGCTGGCTGAACCTGTTGTCGCGCGGGTCGCTGCTGATCGGGGCCGCCGCGGTCTTCGCGATCATCGACTGGCGCCTGTTCCTCGTCGCGCTCGTCCCGCTGCCGTTGCTGTGGATCAGGCTCGAGCGGACCTCGACGGCGGTGAAGTCCGCAGCCGGCAAGCAGCGCCGCAAGGAGGGGGCGATCGCCTCCCGGGCGGCGGAATCGCTCCGGCAGGTGGGGCTCATCAAGGCCTTCGCCGCCGAAGAGCGCACGACGGACCTGTTCGTCCGCGAGGCGCGCAGCGCCGAGCGGGCGACCATGGCGGCGGCGCGCCACGCCGCCCGCATGACTCGCACGACCGAGGTGCTCACCGGGCTGGGCGTCGCGCTCGTCCTGGTCGTCGGGGCGGTGCGTGTGAGAGACGGCATGCTCACGCCCGGCGAGCTCGTCCTGGTCATCTCCTACACGCGGATGTTGTACAAGCCGGTTCGCAAGCTGACCGCCGAGGGAGCCCGCCTCGCCAAGGCGGTGGCGTGCGCGAACCGGGTCATCGACCTGCTCGACCGGCCGGTCGAGCAGGCCGATGACGGTCGGCGCGTCCCCCCGTTGCGGGGCCGCATCGAGATCCGTGGGCTCGGACACGTGTACAGCGACGGGCGACGGTCGCTCGCGGGCCTCGACGCTCAGGTGCCCGCCGGATCGCTGGTCGCCGTCACCGGTGAGAACGGCACGGGCAAGTCGACGCTGCTGTCGCTGCTGCTGCGGCTCCACGCCCCGTCCGACGGCGCGATCCTCGTCGACGGCATCGACATCGCCGACCTGCGCCTCAGCGCGTACCGCGAGCAGATCGCCTACGTCCCCCAGGAGCTGTCGCTGTTCAGCGGCACGATCCGGGACAACATCGTGTTCGCCCGCCCCGGTGCGACCGACGACGATGTCCGTGCCGCCGCCGAGATGGCGCTGTTCACGCCGGTGCTGGACCATCTCCCGCTCGGACTGGACACCGAGCTCGACGAAGCCGGCGCGTCGTTGTCCGGGGGCCAGGCCCGTCGGTTGATGCTCACACGCGCCGCGCTGCGCGACGCCTCGATCCTCCTGCTCGACGAGCCGCTCGCCGGGCTGGACCCCGACGCTCGGACCCTCGTGGCGCGAGCCATCTCCAACATCGCGAACGGGCGCACCACCTTCGTCGTCCACCACGGCGATCTCGCCGACCTCGCGCCGGACATGGAGCTCCGTCTCGAACAGGTCCGGGCCGACCGACCGCCGTTGCGGGCGGTGGGGACGTGACCGTGGACGTCCGGCCGTTGCCGGCACCCGGTGCGCCATGGTTCCCGACGTGGGCCATCGACAGCGACGACGTCACGAGACGGCTCCGCGCGGCGGGTCTCGACGTGGAACGCGCCCGACCCGTGTACCTCCGCGACAAGCCCGGCGAGACCCTCGTGGTGGGCTACGACCTGACGAGCGGCGACCACCACGAGCGCGGCTACCTCCGCTGGTGCGCCGATCCGACCCGGGCCGCAGCCGACCGCCGCAAGGGGTTCGCGATGGCGCCTGCGCCCTGCCGACTCGGCCCCGGCGTCGTCGGGGTGGGCGACCAGGCCACCCTGCGGGTCCTCCCGAACGACGCCCGGCTACGTCGGGCCCGCTGGTACCTGACGCCTCGCAAGCTCAAGCGGACGCTGGCCGACCTCGACCACGGCGGCCGCCGCCTGTCCGGTTCGGCGACGTCGGTGCAGGTGCTCACCTACAAGCCCGAGCGACGCATCGTCGCCCGGCTCGATCTCGGGTACCGCGACGGGCACGGCACGTCGGTGCTGCTGCGTCACTCGGCCCGGGCGACCGCCGCGACCCTGGCGACGACGGTGGAGCACCTGCGCGCGCACCGGGTCGCGACTGCCCGACCGATCGCCCAGCTCGAACGCGGTGCGGTCGGCCTCGACCAGTTCCTCCACGGGATCGACCTGCGGGCTGCGGCCTCGGGCCCGGTGCGGCCAGAGCTCGTCGACGTGGTCGCCGAGCAGATCGCGACCCTCCACCGGGTGCCGGCTCCGTCCGGCATCGGGGTCCGTTCCCGTGACGCCGAGCTCAGCGCGGCGGTGCGGTCGCTGGCGTGGCTCCGCGCCCACGGTGTCGCCGACCCGACCCTCGTCGCGAGGATGCGGCGGGCGCTCATCGACACGTCACGCGACGCGGGCGCCACGCCCCCCGTGGTCGTGCACGGCGATCTCCACGACCGCAACGTGCTCGTCGACCCCGACGCCGCAGGCGGTCCGCGGGCCTACCTGATCGATCTCGAGCGCGCGTCCGTCGGCGAGGCTGCCCTCGACCTGGGACGACTGCTCGCGATCGGGATGGCCGCTCGCCTCGCGGGAGCCGTCGGTCCGACGCACACCCGTGCCCTCACCGAGATCGTCCGCGAGGTCCAGGCCCGGAGCGGCGGGGTCGGGACGGCGCCGGACGTGCTCGCCCTCCACGTCGCGATCGGGCTGGTCGACGCTGCCCTCACCGCCGCCCGCCATCTCGACACGCTCACCGACCCGAGGGTCGTGGATCGGCTGCTCGGGGCTGCGCTCGACGTCATCCGCGACCCGGGGGCGACCTCAGTGGGTCCCGTGTGATGCTGCCGACGGCGGCGTCGACCTCGCCCGGTCCGTCGTCTCCGGCGCCGAGGTGGATGCTCGACTGGCCGACGGCTCACCCGCGCCCGAGCGGTGACTGGACGGCTGTCGGGAGCCGGGGGTGGGCGCGACTCGAACCCGAGAGCGGCCACGTCGTTCGGGCCGATCCCGCCCAGGACCGCGAGCTGCCCGCGCTTCCGGGCGCCCTGCGACGGGGCGACCTCGTCGGCTACCGCGTCGGTCGCCGCGCGGTCGTGGCGTCGAGCGGCGGGTTCGTCAAGGTGCTCCGTCCGAACCGCGCGGGGCGCCTCGTCGCGATCCACCGCGCCCTCGCCGCCGCCAGCAGCGGAGCACCTGCGTTCCCCCGGGTCGAGGCCGCCAGCGAGGACGGCGCCGTCGATCTCACCGTCGTGCCCGGCCGATCGCTGCACGACCTCCTGCGAAGCGGACCCGACGTCGGGGTGCTGGCGGACGCAGCCGCAGCCCTCGCCGCCTTGCACGCCATCCGTCCTCCTGCGCTGCTCCGGCCCGGCGCCCCCGACACCGCGGCGCGGTGGGTCGGCATCGTCGCACGGGCCGAGCCCGGAGCAGCCCAGGCGATCGCGCCGATGGCCGCGGCCATCGATGCCGCGGTCACGGCTGCCACCACCCGGCCACCCGGCGGTGGCGCCGTCATCGTCCACGGCGACTGCCACGACAAGAACCTCTTCCTCACCAGGGCCGGGCCGGGGTTCATCGATCTCGACGGCGTGCGCCTCGGACTGCGGGAGGACGATCTGGCCACCCTCGCGGTCCACGTGGCGCTGCGAGCGCTGCAGGCGGGTGCGCCGATGGAGGTCGCCGTCACGCGACGCGCCGCCGTGATCGACGCCTACCGGCGGTCGGCGCCCCTGGACGACGCTGTGCTCGTGGCGCTCGAGAGGGCGGTGTGGTTCCGACTCGCCTGCCTCTACCGGTTCCGGTCCCGCGGGCGACCGCTGGTGTCGACGCTGCTGGAGCGGGCACGAGGGACCACCGATGCGTGATCAGGTGCCGAGCGTCCGGCCCACGGGAAGGTTCATGGGGCTCACGACCGCCCCCAGCGACGTCTCGGGGTTCTGGCTCACGGCGAGCACCGATCGGCCCGTGCCGTAGACGCGGATCGCGGCGGCGCCGATGGACGTGTCGTGGATGGGGACCACCAGGAGGTCCCCCGGCCGGGTGAACGCGGCCACCCACGCCTCGAGATCCTCGTCGCCGTCGCGGTGCTCGGCGGTCGGCTTGATCGCGAGGCCCGCGTCCTGCAGGTCCGACGGCGCGCCCGGGCCGACGATCAGCGCCTGTTCCCGGACGCGGCACAACGTCGACGCCACCTCGAGCGCCAGGGCCATGGTGGGCCGGTTGCCCGGCACGAGCTCACGACCGACCGCGTAGAGCACCACGCGCCCACGTCCACCGCCCGGGTGCAGCGCGGCGATGGCGACGGGGACCGAGGTGGCCGCGATGATCTCGCCGTAGGTGGCGCCCACCATCCTCGCCCGGATGTCGCCCGGACCGGGCCAGCCGAGCAGCAACAGCGAGGCGTCGATCTCGATGGCCGCCTGGTGCAGCCCGGTTGACACCGAGCGGTCGATCCGCAGCAACGTCTCCGCGTCGCCACCGAGCTCGCTCAGCACGCGACTGACCTCGGTCTGCTTCGCCCGGCCCTCGCGGATCTCGGCACCGCCCGAGGACGTGATCGGGACCAGCGGC
>DATHSN010000021.1:0-37186 GCA_035464115.1 Acidimicrobiales bacterium
GTGGCCACCGCCCCCGCCGCTGCGGCGCCCGCCGCCGCCGGCGCGGTCGCCACCGCCGCGCCGCCGCCCGCCGCCACCGGCCCGGGTGGGCACACCCAGCGACTGCTCACGGTCGTGAAGTCGGGCTCCATCCAGGACGTCAAGGCCACCCCGGTCGACAAGGTGCACACCTGGCCGCACCTGCTCGCCGTCGAGTTCGTCGCCGCTCTCGCCATCACCGCGTTCACGCTGATCTTCTCGGTCTTCGTGAACGCGCCGCTGCTCACCCTGGCCAACCTGAACCAGACGCCGAACCCGTCGAAGGCCCCCTGGTACTTCCTCGGCCTGCAGGAGCTGCTCACCATGTTCCACCCGATGGTCGCCGGCGTGACCATCCCCGGTGTGGCGCTGTTCCTCTTGATCCTCGCCCCGTACATCGACCGCAACCCGTCCAACAAGCCCGAGGACCGCAAGTTCGCGGTGTCGCTGTTCACCGTGCACCTGATGTTCTGGGCCGTCCTCACGCTCATCGGCTCGTTCTTCCGAGGCCCCGGGTTCAACTTCGTGTTCCCCTGGAGCGAAGGGTTGTTCTTCGAGCTGTGATCCCCCACGCGACCACCCGCCCCCGTGCGGGAGGAGGCCACCCATGATCATCGCCGTCGCCATCGCCGTGCTGGTGGTGCTCGCCGGCATCGCCGTCATCGCGGCCAGCCGTCGACGCGACACCGACCTCGCGGTCGGCGAGCTGTCCCGCGAGACGCGCCGTCGTGACCGCAGCCAGCCCGCCGACACCGCCGACGCGGCCGTCACCGGGCGCCAGGTCGAGCGCGCCGCGGTCGCCCAGCGCACCGCGTCCACCGATGTCGTCAAGGTCGAGGCGGCCCCGCCGGCGCCCTACGTCCCGCCCGATCCCGAGACCATCGGGGTGAGCCGCCGCCAGTTCTTCAACCGGTCCATCGTGGCCTTCTTCGGCCTGGGCCTGGCCGGCTTCGGCACCGCTGTCGTGGCCTTCCTCTGGCCCCAGGGCGGGGGCGGGTTCGGGTCGCGCATCTCGCTCGGACCGGTGGCCGAGGTCACCGCGGCCATCCGCGGCGCCAACGGCTTCCTCTACGTCCCCGAGGGCCGCATGTGGGTCACCGAGTACCCGACCGACGCCGTAACCAAGGCCGAGGCCGTCTACTCCGAGCCCGAGCTCGCCGGCATGCGCGCCGGGCTGATCGCCCTGTGGCAGACGTGCCCCCACCTCGGCTGCCGGGTGCCCGAGTGCGTCTCGTCGCAGTGGTTCGAGTGCCCCTGCCACGGCTCGCAGTACAACCGGGTGGGAGAGAAGAAGGGCGGTCCGGCGCCGCGCGGCATGGACCGCTTCGCCATGGAGGTGTCCGACGGCAACTTCATCGTCGACACCGGCAACATCATCGCGGGCCCCGCCATCGGCACGAACACCACCGGCCAGGAGGCCGAGGGCCCGAACTGCCTCAGCGACGCTGGTGGCCACTGATCCCATGGAGAACCTGTCCGTGACCGACCTCGCCGCGCCCGCCATGGTGCTCGCCAGCACCCAGCGGACCATCGGCATCGTCATCGTCGTCCTGCTCGTGGCCGCGGCCATCGTGCTGCTGTGGTTCAACAGCCGCACCGCCCGCCCCGAGCTGGGCGCCGAGATCGAGCTGGCCCCGAACCGCAAGCCCTACTACGACGACGAGGTCCTCGAGTCGAAGGTCCTCGACCGGGTGCTCGGCATCGCGCTGGTGCTGCTCGCCATCGTGGCGGTGGGTCTGCCCATCTACTGGCTGGCCGAGCCCGGCCGTCAGTCCGGTGCGGTCGACAACTTCGAGGACACCTTCATCGGGCGCGGTGAGGGCCTGTTCGCCTCCTCCCAGGCCGGTGGTCTGGGCTGCGCCGACTGCCACGGCGCCGGGGGCGGCGGCGGCGTCGCCACCCACATCCTCCTCGACTCCGACGGCGAGTTCGTGGCCCAGGTCAGCTGGCAGTCGCCGGCGCTCAACACGGTGCTGCTGCGACACGACCGCTCCGAGGTCGAGTTCGTCTTGAACTACGGCCGTCCGGGCACCCCGATGGCGGCGTGGGGCGCGCCGGGTGGCGGCCCGCTCACCACCCAGCAGATCGACAACCTCATCGACTACATGGAGTCGATCACCATCGAGCCGGAAGCAGCCCAGGCCGCGGTCACCGGCGAGATCGAGCGCTCGCTCGAGGCCGGCGAGTTCGCCGACCTCGGCGAGGCCACCTTCAACGTCGGGCTCAACAGCGGCTTCGCCGGCGGCGCCTACTCCTGCGGGCGCTGCCACACCAAGGGCTGGTCCTACGGCGATCCCCAGGAGGCCGGCGGCGGCGGGCCCATCGGCTTCTCGCTGGTCGACGGCGCCACCCTGCGGCGCTTCCCCACCGCCGAGGAGCACGCCGAGTTCATCGCGGCCGGCTCCGATTTCGGTGTCGGCTACGGGGTGAACGGGCAGGGCTCGGGCCGCATGCCCGGCTTCGGTGAGATGCTCACCGAAGAGCAGATCGAGGCCGTCGTCGCGTACGAGCGGGAGATGTGATGAGCACCATCGACTTCGTCCTGGCCGCCATCTCCTGGGAACCCGAGATCCGTGGCGCCACCGCGGTGGCCATCGGCTTCGTGGTGCTCTGCGGCTCGGTCTACCTGCTGCTCGCCACCAACAGCGGCGCTCGCACGGGCCTGCTCCTCGCCCTGGCCGGCCTCTTCGGCTGGTGCGCCATCATGGGCGCCATCTGGTGGGTCTACGGCATCGGCTGGCGGGGTGAGGACCCCAGCTGGCAGGCGCTCGAGATCAACTTCGGCGACCTGTCCGCCGCGGTCACCGAATCGGTGAGCAGCGACCCCGACCTCAGCACATGGGAGCCGATCCTGCCGGCCGACGGCGCGTTCGGCGAGCTGCAGGCCGCCGCCGACGAAGCCCTCACCGAGGCCGGTGTGTTCGAGCCCGGCGAGTACATCCTGATCGAGAACGGTGTGTTCCGCACCGGCGGCAAGGCCGAGCGCTCCGGCGACTCCGCCATCGATCGCGTCACCCACCGCATCACCAGCACGCTGCAGATCACCCACCCGCCGCGCTACGGCATCGTCGAGGTCCGCCAGGTCGTCGACCAGGGCCCGATCGAGCCCGGTCAGGCACCACCGACGCCCATCGCCGACGAGAGCCAGCCCATCGTGTCGGTCATCTTCGAGCGCGACCTCGGCAACCGGCGTTTCACGCCGGCGGCGTTCACCGTGTTCTCGGCCATCGTGTTCGGCATCATCGCCAACGTGTTGCACCGTCGCGACCTCGCCGAGGCCGAGAACCGGGCCCGCACCGAACCCGCGGAGGTCTGAGCGTGGGCCAGTACCTGCCGATCGTCGTGATGGCGGTGCTGGCCGTTGCGTTCGGCGCGGTCAGCGTGCTGATGTCGCGGATGCTGGCGCCCCGTCGCGCCACCGAGGTGAAGTCGTCGCCCTACGAGAGCGGCATCGTGCCCCAGCAGGGGCCGCCGGAGCGCTTCCCGGTGCGCTTCTACCTGATCGCCATGATCTTCGTGGTCTTCGACATCGAGGTGATCTTCCTCTACCCGTTCGCCACGGTGTACCGCGAGCTCTCGCTGTTCGGCCTGGTCGCCATCTTGATCTTCGCCGTGGCCGTGTTCGAGTCGTTCGTGTACCTCCTGTCGAAGGGTGCCCTCGACTGGGGTCCGGCCTCCTACAGCCGGCGCAGCGACGTCGTCGATCCCGGCCGCACCGCCACGACCACGATCCGCCGGGTCGGCCTCGAGGGTCGCGAGCCCACGGGGGAGGTGGCCGCCTGATGCCCGAGCCCGGAGGTTTCCTCGACCGCGGCTTCGAGGGCCTGCAGCACAACTTCATCACCGGCAAGCTCGAAGACGTCGTGCGCTGGTCGCGGGCCCGCAGCTCGTGGCCGGCCCAGTTCGGCCTGGCGTGCTGCGCCATCGAGATGATGGCCACCGGCGGTCCCCACTACGACATCGCCCGCTACGGCATGGAGGTCTTCCGGGCCTCACCCCGCCAGGCCGACGTGATGATCGTGGCCGGGCGGGTCAGCCAGAAGATGGCCCCGGTGCTGCGCCAGATCTACGACCAGATGATGGAGCCCAAGTGGGTGATCTCCATGGGCGTCTGCGCGTCGAGCGGCGGCATGTTCAACAACTACGCCATCGTCCAGGGCGTCGACCAGATCGTCCCGGTCGACGTCTACGCCCCCGGGTGCCCCCCGGGCCCCGAGACGCTGCTGCACTCCATCCTCACCATGCACGACAAGATCCAGACCGGTGAGCTGCTGCGTCGCCGTGAGTCCACCGGCGCGGGCGCCGGGCTGGTGGTCGACCAGCTCGACGGCCAGACCGACACCGCTGTCGCCCTCGGACGGCGCTGACCATGGCCGACGACACCACGCCCACCGACGCGTCCGACGACGCTCGTGATCCCGAGCACGAGGTCGAGACCCTCCACGGGGCCCCGGTCACCCGCCCCCGCGGCGAGCTGGTGCTGCACCCGTCACGCGACACCTACCTCGACGTGGTGTCGGCGCTCACCGAGTCCGGCTACCTGATGTGCCTCGACGTCACCGCCGCCGACTACCTCCGCCATCCCGGCCGCACCGATCTCCCCCCCGGGGTCGAGCCCGAGCGCTTCGAGCTCGTCGTGATGATGATCGACCACGTGGCGCGCTCACGGGTGCGCCTGCGGGTGCAGGTGCCGGCCGACGACCCCGTCGTGGCGTCGCTCTACCCGCTGCACCCGGGCACCGAGGCGCCCGAGCGTGAGGTCTACGACCTGTTCGGGATCGTGTTCGAGGGCCACCCCGACCTCACCCGCATCCTGATGCCCGAGGACTGGCAGGGCCATCCGCTGCGTCGCGACTACGCGATCGGCCGGATCCCGGTGCAGTTCAAGGGCGCTCCGTCGGCACCGTGAGGTCCGCACCATGACCATGACCCGAGACGATCGCGGCACCAACCAGGGTGCCCAGGAGATGCTCGCGGCGTCGCGCACCAGCGCCATCGAGGGCTTGCGCGAGCGCGGCGCGGTGCTGCGCATGTCCGAAGCCGAGGCCGCCGCGCTCGAAGCCCAGTCCACCGAGGGCGACGGCGACACCATGATCCTCAACATGGGGCCCCAGCACCCCAGCACCCACGGGGTGCTGCGCCTCATGCTCGAGCTGCGGGGCGAGTCGATCGTGCGCACCAAGCCGATCATCGGGTACCTCCACACCGGCATGGAGAAGACCGCCGAGGACCTCACGTACCTCCAGGGCGCCACCAACGTCACCCGGATGGACTACGCCTCGCCCTTCTTCAACGAGCTGGTGTTCTCCCTCGCCACCGAGGAGCTGCTCGGCATCGAGGTCCCCGAGCGGGCCACCTGGATCCGCATGCTCATGGCCGAGCTCAACCGGGCCGCCTCGCACCTGTTGTTCATGGCCACCAACGGCATGGACCTCGGCGCGGTGTCGATGATGCTCTACGGCTGGCGCGAGCGCGAAGAGGTGCTGCGCTTCTTCGAGATGGTCACCGGCCTGCGGATGAACCACAACTACATCCGCCCGGGGGGTGTGGCCGCCGACCTGCCCGACGGCTGGCGCGACGAGGTGCTGCGCCTGCTCGACATGATCCCGCCCCGCCTCGACGAGTACGACACCCTCCTCACCGGCCAGCCCATCTGGCGGGGTCGCCTCCAGGGCGTCGGCGTGCTGAGCACCGAGGAGGCCCTGGCGCTCGGCACCACCGGTCCGCTCCTGCGCTCCACCGGCTACGCCTGGGACCTGCGCCGCGACATGCCCTACCTCGCCTACGACCAGGTCGAGTTCGACGTCATCGTCGGCACCTACGGCGACTGCTTCGACCGCTACGCCATCCGCCTGGCCGAGATCCGCGAGTCGCTGCGCATCGTGCGCCAGATCCTCGACCAGATGCCCTCGGGCGACTACCGGGTCCAGGACAAGAAGGTCACCCCGCCGCCGCGGGCCCGCATCGACGAGTCGATGGAGGCCCTGATCCACCACTTCAAGATCTTCACCGAGGGCTTCAAGGTGCCCGAGGGCGAGGTCTACGTGGCCATCGAGTCCCCCCGCGGCGAGCTCGGCTGCTACATCGTGTCCGACGGCTCCGCCAAGCCCATGCGCATGCACATCCGGGGGCCGAGCTTCATCAACCTGCAGACCCTGCCCCACCTCATGCACGACCGGTTCATCGCCGACGCGGTCGCGATCATCTCCTCGGTCGACCCCATCCTCGGCGAGGTCGACCGATGACCCCCTCGGGAGCCCGCTGATGGCCCGCCTCTCCGACGCCAACGTCGTTCGCGCCCGCGAGATCATCGCTCGTTACCCGCGCCCGAAGTCGGCGTTGATCCCGCTCGTCCACATCGCCCAGGAGCAGGACGGCTGGGTCACCGACGACGCCATGCGGCACATCGCCGAGCTCATCGGTGTCACCCCGGCCGAGGTCCTCGGCACGGCGAGCTTCTACGAGATGTTCAAGTTCCACCCGGTGGGCCGCTACGTCATCAACGTCTGCGGCACCATGTCGTGCGCGCTGCTCGGGGCCCACGACCTCATCGAGCACGCCGAGGAGAAGCTCGGCGTGCGCGCCGGCGGCACCACCCCCGACGGCATGTTCACCCTCGAGCGCGCCGAGTGCCAGGCGGCCTGCACCGAGGCCCCGACGCTGCAGGTGAACTACCGGTTCCGCTACCGGGTCACCCCCGAGAGCTTCGACGCCCTGGTCGACGACCTCGCCGCCGGGCGCCTCGCCGACGAGATCCCCGACCACGGCACCCTCGCCCGGGTGCGCCAGTCGATCCCCGCCGACCGCTTCGTCGGGCCCGAGCCGCCCGAGGCGGTCACCGGCCCGCCGGCGTGGATCCCCACCGACGAGGAGACCCCGGGATGACCCTCACCGGCACCACCTACCCCCACGCGGTGGGCTACGTCGCCGGCGACCGCCCGATGATCGTCACCGAGCGGTTCCAGTACGACGACAGCTACACCCTCGAGCGCTACGAGGCCACCGGCGGCTACGCCGGTCTGCGCGCCGCGCTGGCCAAGGCCCCCCAGGAGGTCCACGACGAGGTCCGGGCCTCCACCCTGCTCGGTCGGGGCGGCGCCGGCTTCCCCGCCGGCGTCAAGTGGGGCCTCACGCCCGCCGACACCTGGCCCCGCTACCTCGTCGTCAACGGCGACGAGAGCGAGCCGGGCACCTACAAGGACCGCCTCCTCATGGAGCGCGATCCCCACCAGCTCATCGAGGGCTCCCTCATCGCCTGCTACGCGGTGGGTCTGTCGCAGTGCTTCCTCTACGTCCGCGGCGAGATGGCACTGGCCCAGGAGCGCCTGGCCACCGCCCTCAACGAGGCCTACGCCGCCGGCTACATCGGCAAGAACATCCTCGGCACCGACTTCTCCATCGACGTGGTGCTGCACTGGGGGGCCGGCGCCTACGTGGTGGGCGAGGAGACCGCGCTCATCGAGAGCCTCGAGGGCAACCGGGGCATGCCCCGCCTCAAGCCCCCGTTCTTCCCCGCCGCCATCGGGCTCTACGGCAAGCCCACCATCGTCAACAACGTCGAGACGCTGTCGAACCTGCCGTGGATCGCCCGCCACGGCGCCGAGGCCTACACCGCCATCGGCACCGAGACGTCGCCGGGCACCCGCATGATCGCGGTGTCGGGTCACGTCGAGCGCCCGGGCGTCTACGAGATCATCAACGGCTCCACCACCTTCCGCGACCTCCTCTACGCCGACGAGTTCTGCGGCGGCATCCGCGACGGCAACGAGCTCAAGGCGTTCGTCCCCGGCGGCGGCTCCGCGCCGTGGTTCCTCCCCGACCAGCTCGACCTGCCCTTCGAGTCGCGGCCGGTGGGCGCCGCGGGTTCCATGCTCGGCTCGGGCGCGGTGATGGTGATGGACGAGACCACCGACATCCCCGCCGCCGCGCTCACGCTGTGCCGCTTCTACGCCCACGAGTCGTGCGGCAAGTGCGTCCCGTGCCGCGAGGGCGGCACCTGGCTCGAGCGGGTCCTCACCCGCATCGTCGACGGTCACGGCCGGCCCAGCGACCTCAAGCTGTTGCTCGAGATCGGCGAGAGCATCTGCCCGGGCGACTTCCCCCACGCGTCGAGCGAGCGCCTCGGCATCGGGTCGTCGCCGTTCCCCTACAAGATGACCACGATCTGCTTCGTGGGGCCGTCGGCGTTCGCGCCCGTGCACTCGGCGCTCACGCTGTTCCCCGAGGAGTTCGAGGCCCGCATCACCCGCCGCGACTCGATCCCGGTCGCCGTCGCCGGAGGAGGGGCATGACCGACCTCGAGGGTCGCACCGACCTCGTCACCTTCACCCTCAACGGCCGCGAGGTCGCCGGGCGCAAGGGCGAGCAGCTCATCGACGCCTGCGAGCGCAACGGCGTCTACATCCCGCGGTTCTGCTACCACCCCCGCATGCGGCCGGTCGGCATGTGCCGCCAGTGCCTCGTCGAGGTCGACACCGGTCGCGGTCCGGCCCTCACGCCGTCGTGCATGGTCAACGTCACCGAGGGTTCCTCGGTCGACACCGACTCCCACATCTCCAAGCGGGCCCAGGAGGGCGTGCTCGAGATGCTCCTCATCAACCACCCGCTCGACTGCCCGGTGTGCGACAAGGGCGGCGAGTGCCCGCTGCAGGACCAGGCCTACTCCCACGGCCCGGGTGAGAGCCGCTTCGTCGAGCAGAAGCGCCACTTCGAGAAGCCGATCCCCATCAGCGCCACCGTCTACCTCGACCGTGAGCGCTGCATCCTCTGCGACCGCTGCACCCGCTTCGCCAGCGAGGTGGCCGGCGATCCGCTCATCCACTTCCTCGACCGGGGCAACGAGACCCAGGTCAACACCTTCCCCGACGAGCCGTTCTCGTCGTACTTCTCGGGCAACACCGTCCAGATCTGCCCGGTCGGGGCGCTCACCGCCGCGCCCTACCGGTTCAAGGCCCGCCCGTGGGACCTCGAGCAGGCCGAGTCGACGTGCCAGACCTGTTCGGTCGGCTGTCGGATCACGGTGCAGACCTCCCGCAACCGGGTGCTGCGCTACCAGGGCGTCGACGCCGACCCGGTCAACTGGGGTTGGCTGTGCGACGCCGGCCGGTTCAACTTCGAGAACATCGACCACCCCGACCGCCTGGGCGAGCCCCTCGTGCGCGACGAGTCGGGCGAGCTGCGCCCGGCTCGCTGGGCCGACGCGCTCGGCGCCGCGGCGTCGGCCATCCGCCAGACCATCGACGGGCGCGGTCCCGACGGGGTGGCCGTGCTCGGCGGGGCCCGCCTCACCAACGAGGACGCCTACGCCTGGGCCAAGCTCGCCAAGGGCGTCATCGGCACCGACAACGTCGACGCCCAGCTCGGCGACGGTCTGCCCGCCGCGGCGGTGCTCGGGCTGCCCCGCGCCACCATCGACCAGGCCGCCGCGCCGGGCGGCACCATCCTGCTGCTCGGCCCCGACCCGAAGGAGGAGCTCCCCGTGCTCTTCCTGCGGTTGCGCCACGCCCTCGCCTACGACCAGGCCCGCCTCGTCGAGATCACGCCCGCCGCCACCGGGCTCACCGCGTTCGCCGGCGCCGCCGTGCGGCCCCTGCCCGGCCACACCGCCGAGGTCGTCGCCGCCATCCTCGCCGGGCGCACCACCGCCGCCGTGGGCGGTGCCGACCCCGCCGCCCTCGCCGCCGCCGCCGGCGTGCTGGCCGACACCAGCCGTCCGCTCACCGTCGTGCTCGGGCGCACCACCGTCGCCGAGTCGGCCGACGTGGTGGTCGAGGCCGCGGCCGCCATCCTCGCGGCCCGTCCCGACGCCCGGTTCCTGCCCGCCCTGGCGCGCGGCAACGTGTTCGGCGCCCTCGACATGGGCCTCGCCCCGGGCCTCCTGCCCGGTCGTGTCGAACTCGACGACGGTCGCGCCTGGTTCACCGACGCGTGGGGTTCGGTCCCCGCCGCGCCCGGCCTCGACGCCACCGGCATCCTCACCGCGGCCGCCGAGGGGCGCATCGACACCCTCGTGCTCCTCGGTGCCGACCCGCTCGCCGACTTCCCCGACGCCGACCTCGCGGCCCGGGCCCTCGCCGGCGCCCGCACCGTGATCGCCCTCGACCGGTTCCTCACCGACTCGTCGAGCAAGGCCGACGTGGTGCTGCCCGTCGCCGGCTTCGCCGAGTGCTCGGGCACCACCACCAACCTCGAGGGCCGCGTCAGCGTCGTCACCCAGAAGGTCACCCCGCCCGGCACCGCCCGCTCCGACTGGATGATCGCCGCCGAGCTGGCGTTCCGCCTCGGCGCCGACCTCGGCATCGAGTCGGTCGAGCAGGCCTGGGCCGAGGTCGAGTCGCTCTCGCCGGTCCACGCCGGGCTCACCCGTGAGGTGCTCGAGCGCCGGGCCAACGCCGACGGCGTGGTCGCGCCCCCCGCGGCCACCCCGGTCGGCATCGGCTCGCCGCGCACCCCGATCGACCCCGAGCGCACCGTCGAGTCCGGCCCCGACGCCGCCGACGCCGCCACCGAGCCCACCGTCGAGTCGGGCGACGTCGTGGTCGCCGACGCGCTCGCGGCCCACGCCGACCAGGCGGCCGACACCGCCACAGCCGGCGACGCCGACGGCGACGACGCCGAGACCCCGGCCGAGGCGGCCGACACCGACGAGGCCGCGGCCGCGCCGGCCCCGCCGTCACCCCTGCGGTTCCGGGCGCCCGACACCACGTCCACCCCTGGTCCGCTCGACGCCTACGCTCTGCGTCTCGTGGCCACCCCGACGCTCTACGACCGCGGCACCCTGCTCGCGCACTCCCCGTCGCTCGTCGAGCTGGCCCCCGGTCCCGGCCTGCGCCTGCACCGCACCGACTTCGACAAGCTCGGCGTCGCCGAGGGCGACGAGGTCCGCGTGCGGTCGTCGTCGGGCTCGGTGCTGCTCCCCGTGTCGGTGCACCCCGGTGTGCCGAAGGGGCGCGCCGTGGTCCTCACCGGCCAGGAGGGTCCGCAGGTGACCTCGCTGCTCTCGGCGGGCGCCACCGCGGTCGACGTGCGGATCGAGGTGCCGTAGTGGGCGATCCGCTCCTCGCCGGAGGCGTCGGCCTCGAAGAGGTCCTCATCGTCGGGTTCAAGGCGCTGCTGGCGTTCACGTTCATGATCGTCGCCGTGGTGCTGATGATCTGGTTCGAGCGCAAGGTCATCAGCGACCTGCAGAACCGCGTGGGCCCCAACCTCGCCGGGCCGTGGGGCCTGCTGCAGACCATGGCCGACGGCGTCAAGCTCATCTTCAAAGAAGACCTCGTGCCCGCCCGCGCCGACCGCGTCGTGTTCGGCCTGGCGCCGTTCTTCGCGCTGGTGCCCGCCTTCGTCACGTTCTCGATCGTGCCGTTGGGCGGCAACTTCCAGGACAACGGTGGCGTCGTCAGCTGGTTCGGCCGCGACACCTACCTGCAGCTCGCCGATCCGCCCATCGGGTTCCTGCTCCTGCTCGCCATGTCGTCGATCGGCGTCTACGGCATGATGCTCGCCGGCTGGTCGTCGGGCTCGAAGTACCCGCTGCTCGGATCGGTGCGGGCCTCCGCCCAGGCCATCTCCTACGAAGCGGCGCTCGGGCTCTCGCTCGTGTCGGTGCTCATCGTGTCGGGCACCCTCTCCACCCACGGCATCGTCCTCGGCCAGGCGGGCGAGGGCTTCGGTGGGTTCCTCCCCGACTGGAACATCCTGGTCACCGGTCTGGTGCCGTTCGTGATCTTCCTGATCGCCGCCACCGCCGAGCTCAACCGGGCGCCGTTCGACCTCGTCGAGGCCGAGCAGGAGCTCGTCGGCGGCTTCCACACCGAGTACTCCTCGATCCGCTTCGGGCTGTTCTACCTGTCGGAGTACATGAACCTGATCACCATGTCGGCGATCATGGTCACGCTGTTCCTCGGCGGTCCGGCCGGCCCGATCTTCGGCCCCGGATGGCTGCACCCGGTGCTGCCGTTCGTGTGGTTCTTCATCAAGCTCATGTTCTTCTTGTTCGCCGCGGTGTGGGCCCGCGCCACGCTGCCCCGGTTCCGCTACGACCAGCTCATGGACCTCGGCTGGAAGGTGCTCATCCCCATCGCCCTCGGGTGGCTCCTCCTCCTGGCTGCCATCCAGGTGGGCCGCGACCAGGACTGGAACCTCGCCCTCGTGGTGGGCATCGCCATCGCGGTCATGATCCTCGCCGCCTCCCTGCTCGGGTCGGCGATCGCCAACGCCCGACGCCTCCGCCTCTCCGAGGAGATGACCTGATGGGCTATCTCGACGGGTTCCGCATCACCTTCGCCAAGCTGTTCGAGCCCCGCGTCACCACCCAGTACCCGCGCGAGAAGCGCACCGTCGTCCCACGCCGCCACGGCCGGCACGTCCTCAACCGCTACGAGGACGGCATGGAGAAGTGCATCGGCTGCGAGCTGTGCGCCGGTGTGTGCCCGGCGCGGTGCATCTACGTGCGCGGCGCCGACAACCCGGCCGACGATCCCGTCTCGCCCGGTGAGCGCTACGGCTACGTCTACGAGATCAACTACCTGCGGTGCATCCACTGCGACCTGTGCGTCGAGGCGTGCCCCACCGAGGCGATCACCGAGACCAAGCTGTTCGAGTTCTCGTTCACCAACCGCGACGACGCCATCTACACCAAGGACGAGCTGCTCGTCGGCGACGACGGTCGTCCCCGCCACCTGCCCTGGGAGGACTGGCGGCCGGGCGACGACGAGCACACCTCGGCCTGGGTGCGGGCCACCTCGCCGTCGGGCGACGCCAGCTACGAGGGTCGGGTGTCGTGGTCGGGTGAGCTCGGCTACGGCGTGCGCGCCCCCGAGCTCGGCCAGCGCGCCGACGAGGCGCCTGCGCTCGACGCAGCGGCGGCCGACGCCGAGCACGATCCCCACGCCGACGACCACGCCCACGCCGGGCCCCACGGGGCCCACTGATGGAGACCTTCGTCTTCCTCGTCAGCGGGGCCATCGTCCTCGCCGGAGCGCTCGGCGTGGTGCTGTTCCGCAACACCGCGCACGCCGCGCTCAGCCTGGTCGCCACGCTCTTCGGCGTCGCCGTGCTCTTCGTCGCCCAGGAGGCGCACTTCCTGGCCGCGGTGCAGGTCATCGTCTACGCCGGCGCCATCGTCGTGCTCTTCTTGTTCGTGCTCATGCTGCTCGGGGTCGACAACGAAGACGACGTCGCCACCGAGCCCGTCCGCGGCCTGCGCGTCGCCACGCTCGTCGTCGGCGCCGTCACGCTCGTCGGCCTGGTGTTGTTCCTCGTCGCTGGCGAGGTCACCATCACCGGCCAACCGGCGGCCACCGCAGCCATCACCGAGGGCACCGCCAACGTCGTGGCGCTCGGCCGCGCCTTGTTCACCACCTACGTCTTCGCGTTCGAGGTCACCGCGGTGCTGCTCACCATCGCCGTCGTCGGCGCCGTCATGCTCGTGCGCCGCCCGCGCGACACCGGGGAGGGTCGAGCCTGATGGAGGTCACCGCCAACTGGTACCTCGTGCTCAGCGCGCTGCTGTTCACGATCGGCGCGGTGGGCCTCGTGCTGCGCCGCAACCCCCTCGTCATGTTCATGTGCGTCGAGCTCATGCTCAACGCGGTGAACCTGTCGTTCGTCACCTTCGGCCGGGCCCTCGGCGACATCGGGGGGCAGACCATCGTGTTCTTCGTGCTCGTGGTGGCGGCCACCGAGGTGGTCGTCGGCCTCGCCATCATCGTGGCGGTCATGCGCCGCCGGCCCCAGGCCACCGCCGACGACATCGCCCTCCTCAAAGGCTGATCGCCCCCATGCTCGATCTCGTCTGGCTCATCCCTGCCCTGCCCCTCGCCGGCTTCGTCACCCTGGTCCTCCTCGGCCGGCGCCTCGGCGAGCCCGCCGCCGGGTGGCTCGCCACCGCCGCCATGGCCGGCTCGTTCGCCGCGTCGGTGGCGGTGTTCATCGGACTGGTCGACCGCCCGGGCGACGAGCGCTTCTTCACCCAGACGCTCTTCGAGTGGGTGCCGGTGGGCGGCCTGTCGGTCGACGCCGGGTTCCTCGTCGATCCGTTGTCGATCACCATGGCGCTGTTCATCACGGGCGTCGGCACGCTGATCCACCTGTACTCGATCGGCTACATGCACGGCGACCCGAAGTTCTCGAAGTTCTTCCTCTACCTCAACCTGTTCGCCTTCTCCATGCTCGTGCTGGTGCTTGGCGACAACCTGCTGCTCACCTTCCTCGGGTGGGAGGGCGTGGGGGCGTGCTCGTACTTCCTCATCGCCTTCTGGCACACCAGCGACCAGAACGCGTCGGCGGGCAAGAAGGCGTTCGTCACGAACCGCATCGGCGACTGGGGCTTCATGGTCGCCATGTTCCTCACCTTCTTCACCATCGGGTCGCTGTCCTACGCCGACCTGCTGGCGTCGTCGGTGTCGGGTGAGATCGCCGCGGTCACCGCCACGGGCATCGTGTTGCTCCTCGTGGTCGGCGCCGCCGGCAAGTCGGCGCAGATCCCCCTGTTCGTGTGGTTGCCCGACGCCATGGCCGGCCCCACGCCGGTGTCGGCGCTCATCCACGCCGCCACCATGGTCACCGCCGGCGTCTACCTGCTGGTGCGGGTCAACCCGGTGATCGCCAGCGCCTACGACTGGGCGCCCGACGTCATCGCCTGGCTCGGCGTCATCACCGCCCTGGTGGCCGCCACCATCGCCATCGCCCAGACCGACATCAAGAAGGTGCTGGCCTACTCCACGGTCAGCCAGCTGGGCTTCATGTTCCTGGCCATCGGGTCGGGCGCCTACGTGGCCGCCATCTTCCACGTGATCACCCACGCCTTCTTCAAGGCCCTGCTGTTCCTCGGCGCCGGCTCGGTCATCCACGGCATGCACGAGGAGCAGGACATGCGGCGCATGGGCGCGCTGCGGAAGTTCCTGCCGATCACCTACGCCACCTTCATCGTCGGGTGGCTCGCCATCGCCGGCGTGCCCCCGTTCTCGGGCTTCTGGTCGAAGGACGAGATCCTGCTCTACGCCTGGAACACCAACGTCGGGCTCTGGGCCGTCGGCTCGGTCGCCGCGCTGCTCACCGCCTTCTACATGAGCCGCCAGGTGTTCATGGTCTTCTTCGGCGAGGCCCGGTGGCACGACGAGGTGCCGGTGCACGCCGGCCTCGCCGAGGGTGCCGGTGATGCCGCCGACAGCACCGTCGACCCGGGCGAGAACGAAGCCGCCAGCGACCCCGGGCCCGAGCACTCCGACGATCCGCACCACCCCTCCCCCCACGAGTCGCCGTGGACGATGTGGCTGCCGCTCGTGGTGCTCGCCGTCGCCGCCACCGTGGCAGGGGGGCTGAACCTGCCCTTCACCAAGGGTCTGCACTTCCTCGAGCACTGGCTCGAGCCGTCGCTGTTCGGCAACGAGGCCAGCCTCGTCGGTGGTGGCGCCACCAAGTGGGCCATCGCCCTGGTGTCGATCGCCCTCGCCCTCGTCGGCATCGCCGCGGCGGCCGCCATCTACCTGCAGCGCCGCATCGACGCCAGCGCCGTCGAGCGCCGCGAGTTCGCCGCCGGCTGGTGGATCGACAGCGGCATCGCGGCGTTCATGGGCGGCCCCGGCCGCCAGGTCTTCGATCGCCTCGCCGCGTTCGACCGGTCGGTGGTCGACGGCGCCGTCAATGGTGTCGCCACCGTGGTCCGCGGCGGCGGCGACCGCCTCCGCGTCATGCACTCCGGTCTCGTCCGCACCTACGCCCTCGCCATCGCCATCGGCGCCGTGGCGGTGGGGGCCTACTTCCTCACGAGGGCGTCCTTCTAGATGACCAGCTCCTTGACCACCGTCTCCACGCTCGCGGCGGCCCAGCCGTTCCCGCTGCTCACCGCGCTCGTCGTGGTGCCCATCGTCGGCGCCGTGCTCGTGGCGCTGCTGCCGGCCCGTCGCCCCGAGTCGGTGAAGCAGGTGGCGGTGCTCACCTCGGTGATCACCGGCGCCATCGCGGTCTACGTGCTCGCCGCCTACGACACCGCCGACGCCGGCTTCCAGTTCGTCTCGCGGCACCCGTGGATCGACGAGTTCGGCATCTCGTGGCTGCTCGGCATCGACGGGATCTCGCTGTTCCTCGTCGTCCTCACCGGGGTCCTGTTCCCCATCGCGATGCTGGCGTCGTCACCGAACCACGACGCCAAGGCGTACTACGCCTGGCTGCTCGTGCTCGAGGCCGGCTCGATGGGCGTGTTCATGGCCCTCGACCTGTTCGCGTTCTTCGTGTTCTTCGAGATCGTGCTCGTGCCGATGTACTTCCTCATCGGCAAGTGGGGCTACGGCGAGCGGGTCTACGCCGCCATGAAGTTCTTCCTCTACACGATGTTCGGCTCGGCGTTCATGCTCGTCGGCATCATCTCGCTGGTGGTGCTCAACGCCCGCGCCACGGGCTCGGGGCTCACCTTCGACCTCATCGCCATCGCCGAGAACCAGGAGCTCGCCACCAACACGGCGCGCTGGATCTTCCTCGCCTTCGCCATCGCGTTCGCGGTGAAGGTCCCGATCTTCCCGGTGCACACCTGGCTGCCCGACGCCCACACCCAGGCGCCCACCGCCGGCTCGGTGATCCTGGCCGGGGTCATGTTGAAGATCGGCACCTACGGCCTGGTGCGCTTCGGGCTCTACCTGTTCCCCGAGGCATCGGTCTACTTCGCGCCGCTCATGGTCACCTTGGGGGTCATCGGCATCATCTACGGCGCCATCGCGGCCACCATGCAGACCGACCTGAAACGCCTGGTGGCCTACTCGTCGGTGGCGCACCTCGGGTTCATCGTGGTGGGCACCTTCGCGCTCAACACCCAGGGGCTCTCCGGTGGCGTCCTGCAGATGGTCAACCACGGCATCAGCACCGGCGCGCTGTTCATCATGGTCGGCTGGATCTACGAGCGCCGCCACACCCGGGCCATCGCCGAGCTGTCCGGCCTGCAGAAGGTCGCGCCGATCTTCGCCGCCGGGTTCATGGTGGTGATGCTCTCCTCGGTGGGCCTCCCCGGGCTCAACGGCTTCGTCGGCGAGTTCCTCATCCTGCTCGGCAGCTTCGCCGCCCACCGCTGGTGGACCGTCGTGGCCACCCTCGGGGTCATCCTCGCCGCGCTCTACCTGCTGTGGGCCTACCAGCGGGTCTTCCACGGCGAGCCCGGGCCCGACGACGTCGAGCAGATGACCGAGCTGCGTTGGTCCGAGGGTCTCGTGCTCGCGCCGCTGCTCGGGCTCATCGTGTTCCTCGGCGTGTACCCCAAGCCCATGCTCGATCGCATCGAGCCCTCGGTGGCCGCGCTCGTCGCCCACATGGAGGCCGAGGTCGACGGCTTCACCGAGCCCGTCGGCGCGGTCGCGGGTGAGCGCGCCGACCTCAACGATCTCGACCACGAGGAGGGCGAGGAGTGATGCTCGTGCTCAGCCACGTCATCGCCCAGGTGGGCGAGGTCGTCCCCCTCGACACCCCCGACGTGCAGTGGTCGGCCCTGCTCCCGCTGATCGTGCTGGCGGGTGGGGCGGTCCTGATGCTCACCATCGCCTCGCTCGTGCCGAGCTTCGGCCAGCCGGGCGTCCCCGCGGTCACCACCGTCGTCATCGCCCTGGCCAGCATCGTGGCGGCCGTGCCGGTGTGGGAGCGGGTCCAGGATCCCGACCGGGGTCCGCTCACCGCGGTGGGCGGCGCGCTCGGCATCGACGGGTTCTCGGTGTTCCTCACCGTGCTCATCGCGGTGGCCGTCATCCTCGCCGCGCTGCTGCTCGACGACTACCTGCGGCGCGAGGGCATCGACGCGGTCGAGTGGTACGTGCTCGTGCTGCTGTCGGCGGTGGGCGGCGTCATCATGGCGTCGGCCAACGACCTCATCGTGCTCTTCCTCGGCTACGAGGCCCTCTCCATCGCCGTCTACGTCCTCGCCGCCATGCACCGCAAGCGGGTCGAGTCGCAAGAGGCCGGCTTCAAGTACTTCATCGTCGGCGCCTTCTCCTCGGCGATCCTGCTCTACGGCATCGCCATGATCTACGGCGCCACCGGGTCCACCAACCTGGTCGACATCGCCGACTTCCTCGCCGCCGACGTGCTGCTCGAGAACGGCCTGCTCATGATCGGCATGGCCATGATCCTCGTGGGCTTCGCCTTCAAGGTGTCGGCCGTCCCGTTCCACAGCTGGACCCCCGACGTCTACCAGGGGGCACCCACGCCGGTCACCGCGTTCATGGCCTCCGCGGTGAAGGTCGGGGCGTTCGCCGGGCTCCTGCGGGTCTTCTACCTCGGGTTCGGCCAGTACGCCGTCGACTGGCAACCCATCGTCTACGCCCTGGCCGTGCTCACCATGGTCGTCGGCTCGATGCTCGCCGTCGTGCAGAGCGACGTGAAGCGCATGCTCGCCTACTCGTCGATCAGCCACGCCGGCTTCCTCCTCGTCGGCGTGCAGGCCGCCACCCAGCAGGGCGTCGAGGCCACGCTGTTCTACCTGGCCACCTACGTCTTCGTCGTCGCCGGGAGCTTCGGGGTCATCACCCTGGTGTCGGGCCGGGGCGACGCCGCCACCTCCATCGACGATCTGCGGGGGCTCTCCCAGCGCCGGCCGGGGTTGGCGCTGGCCTTCACGTTGTTCCTGCTCGCCCAGGCGGGCGTGCCCCTCACCTCGGGCTTCTTCGCCAAGTTCTACGTCATCGAGGCCGCCATCGAGGCCCGCAGCTTCTGGCTGGCGCTCGTCGCCATGCTCGCGTCGGTCATCGCCGCGGCCCTCTACCTGCGGGTCATCGTGGCCATGTACCTCACCGACGTCGACGAGGCCGAGCTCGGGCCCCGGGTCCGCATCCCGGTCACCGCGGGCATCGCGCTCACCGCGTCGGTGGTCGTCACCCTGGGCATCGGCGTGCTGCCGGGCGTGCTCACCGAGGTGGTCGCCGACGCCATCCCCGCGCTGGTGGCACTGCCCTGAGCGCTCATCGTGGCCCGCAGCACGGGCTCCGACCGTGGTTGGCCCCTCGTGAGGGCCTTCACTAGAGTCCCCCGACGTGTCGGACTTCCTCCGCAGCTACCTCACGGTGGCCATCTTCGGTGTCCTCGCCATGGCCATGGTGGCGGTCATGCTCGGCGTCGGCCGGCTCCTGCGGCCGGTCCGGCCCCAGGAGCAGAAGTACCTCACCTATGAGAGCGGCGTCGACCCGGTCGGCACCGGCTGGTCGCAGAGCCAGGTGCGCTACTACATCTTCGCCCTGCTCTTCGTGATGTTCGACGTCGAAGCCGTGTTCATCTTCCCGTGGGCCACCCGCCTCGAGGCCTACGGCATGTTCGGCCTGGTCGAGATGGCGATCTTCATCTTCATCCTCGCCCTGGGACTCCTCTACGCCTGGCGGAAGAAGGTGCTCCGATGGGTCTAGTCGAGAGCGGCAAGCTCCCGAAGCCCCTCACCTCGCTGCTGAACCTCAGCCGCAAGTACTCCATCTGGGTGTACCAGTGGGGACTGGCGTGCTGCGCCATCGAGATGGGCGCCGCGTTCGCGTCGCCCCGCTACGACGTGATGCGCCTGGGCGTCATCCCGTTCCCGGCGAGCCCCCGCCAGGCCGACCTGGTGGTCATCTCGGGCACCGTCACCGACAAGATGGCGCCCGCCGTGCTGCGGCTCTACAGCCAGATGCCCGACCCCAAGTACGTCATCTCCATGGGCTCGTGCGCCAACTGCGGCGGCCCGTACTGGGACTCCTACTCGGTCACCAAGGGCGTCGACCAGATCATCCCGGTCGACGTCTACGTGCCGGGGTGCCCGCCGCGGCCCGAGGCGCTGCTCGAGGGCATCGTGCTGCTCCAGGAGAAGATCCAGAACGAGGACATGGCCGAGCGCTGGAAGGGTGATCCCATTGTCGTCGCCTGAGGCCGGCACCGAGGCGGCCACCGACGAGGCCACCGCCGAGACCGACGCGGCCGTCGCCACCGACGAGCGCCGCGACGCCCTGGTGGCCGAGATCGCCGAGCGGCTCGCCGACGGCGTCGTCGCCTCCCACGTGGCCCCCGGCCACGACGTGTGGGTGCGGGTCGTCCCCGACGCCTGGGCCGAGCTCGCCGCCGTGCTGCACCGCGAGCTGCGCTTCGACTACTTCACGTTCCTGTCGGCCATCGACTGGATGCCCTCGCCCTACGGTCGGGGCATGGACGCCGCGGTCGATCTCGCCCTCGAGGGCGCCGCCCCGGCCGCACCGGGCCCCATCGAGCAGGGCATCACCGGCGGCGACACCCGCCTGCAGGTCCTCGCCCGGGTCTACAGCACCACCCGCACCCTCGGGGTCACGCTCAAGGTCGACGTCCCCGACGACACCGGCGCGGTGCCCACCTGGACCCACACCTACGCAGGGGCCGACTGGCACGAGCGCGAGGCCTGGGAGATGTTCGGCATCGAGTTCACCGGTCACCCCGGCCTCCGCCACATCTACCTCCCCTCCGACTTCGAGGGGCACCCGTTGCGCAAGGACTTCCCGCTGCTCGCCCGCCACGTGAAGCCGTGGCCCGGCATCGTCGACGTGGAGCCGATGCCCGGCAGCGACGACGCCGGCGACGGCGACGAGGAGTGATCCGCCCATGACCGCCATCAGCGAGCGCCGCCAGCTCGCCTACATCGCCGGCCAGGCCGCCGACGCCCGACTCAACGTCGAGCTCGAGACCGAGGGCATGACCCTCAACATCGGCCCCCAGCACCCGGCCACCCACGGCACGCTGCGCATCATCGCCCGCCTCGACGGCGAACAGGTGGTGTCGTGCGACCCGGTCATGGGCTACATGCACCGGGGCTACGAGAAGCTCACCGAGGTCCGCACCTACCCGCAGGTCACCACCTTGGTGAACCGCATCGACTGGCTCGGCAGCTTCGCCAACGAGGTGCCGTTCATCCTCGCCGCCGAGCGGCTCATGGACGTCGAGGCGCCGCCGCGTGCCCAGTGGATCCGCACGGTCTTCTTCGAGCTGTCGCGCATCGCCAACATCTCGCTGTTCCTCGGCGACATGGCCCTGCAGCTCGGCGCCATCACGCCCGCCTTCTACGCCTTCCGCGACCGCGAGTACATCCTCAACCAGATCGAGGCGGCCACGGGTGGCCGGTTCCACCCCAACTTCGACCGCATCGGCGGCCTGAAGGACGATCTGCCCAAGGGCTGGATCGACGGCACCCTCACCTCGCTCGGCAAGATCCGCGAGTTCTGCGACACCCTCGAAGAGCTGGTGTCGGGCAACGAGATCTTCGAGGCCCGCACCCGTGGCATCGGCGTGATCCCGCCCGACGTCGGCCTCGCCTACGGCCTGTCGGGGGCCAACATCCGCGCCAGCGGCGTCGACTGGGACCTGCGCCGCGACGAGCCCGTGGGCCTCGCGTGGAACGAGGTCGACTGGACCGTGTGGACCCACCCCGACGGCGACTCGTTCGCCCGGTTCTGGGTGCGCCTGATGGAGGTCCGCGAGTCGTGCTCGATCATCGAGCAGCTGCTCGGCGGCCTGCCGTCGGGGCCGATCATGGCCAAGGTGCCCCGCATCATCAAGGTGCCCGCCGGTGAGGCCTGGATCTCCACCGAGAACCCGCTCGGCGAGATGGGCTACTACATCGTCTCCAAGGGCGACCTGGTGCCGTTCCGGGTGAAGATCCGCTCGGCGTCGTTCAACAACATCTCCATCACCCCGTGGCTGCTGAAGGGCGTGTTCGTGCCCGACATCATCACGATCCTGGCCAGCCTCTACTTCATCCTGGGAGACATCGACCGGTGAGCTCCGTGCTGGCGATCGAGCTCGCCTACTGGCAACAGACGGTCATCAAGGTCGCCGTGGTGGCGGCCCTCGTGCCGCTCGCCGCGCTCATCCTCGGCTACGTCTTCCTGCTCAAGATGATGAGCCGCATGCAGAGCCGTCTCGGTCCCATGGAGGCGGGCCCGCAGGGCGTGCTCCAGCTGGTGGCCGACGGCGTGAAGTTCATCCAGAAGGAAGACATCTTCCCCGACCGCGCCGACCGCTACGTGTTCGCCCTGGCGCCGGTCGTGGTGCTGATGTCCACCTTCTTGCTCTACGTGCTCATCCCGGTGGGCCCCGACCTGTTCGTCGAAGACCTCGACACCGGCGTGTTCTTCGCCCTGGCCGTCTCGTCGATCTCGGTCATCGGCATCCTCATGGCCGGCTGGGCGTCGGCCAACAAGTACTCGCTCATGGGCGGCCTGCGCGCCGCCGGCCAGCTCATCGCCTACGAGCTCCCGCTCGTGCTCGCCGTGGTCGGCGTGGTCATCCAGGCCGAGACCCTCAACTTCCAGGGCATCATCGCCGCGCAGGCCAACGGCGAGATCTTCGGCTTCGGGGGCCTCGGCAACCCGTTCATCATCACCCAGTTCGTCGGCTTCGCCATCTTCATGATCGCGGTGCAGGCCGAGCTCACCCAGCCACCGTTCGACATGCCGGTGGCCGAGTCCGAGATCGTCGGCGGCTACCAGGTGGAGTACACGGGCTTCCGGTTCCTCTTCTTCTTCATGGGCGAGTTCGGCACGGCGTTCGCCTTCGCCGGCATCGCCGCCGTGCTGTTCCTCGGCGGCTGGTGGGTGCCGGGCATCGACCTCGACTCGAACATCATGAACGTGCTGGGCCCCATCGTGATGTTCGCCAAGATCATGTTCGTGGCGTTCCTCATCTTCTGGTTCCGGTTCACCTACCCCCGGTTCCGTGAGGACCAGCTGCAGGCCTTCGCCTGGAAGGTCCTCATCCCGATCTCGCTCGTCAACATCGTCGCAACCGGCGTGCTCAAGGTGGTCTTCTGATGCCCCAGCTGCCCGGTCTGGTCAAGGGTCTCGGCGTCACGTTCAAGACGATGCTGTCGCCCCCCGTCACGGTCCAGTACCCCCACGAGAAAGAGGCGCCGCCCACCCGGGCGCGCGGCGTCATCGCCCTGCACGAGGAGAACTGCACCGCGTGCATGCTGTGCGCCCGCGAGTGCCCCGACTGGTGCATCTACATCGAGGGGCACAAGTACCTGGCGCCGCCGCGTCGTGAGGGCGGCAAGCCCCGCCAGAAGAACGCCCTCGACCGCTTCGACATCGACTACGCGCTCTGCATGTACTGCGGCATCTGCGTCGAGGTCTGCCCGTTCGACGCGCTGTTCTGGAGCCCCGAGTACGAGTACAGCGAGCCCAAGATCGCCGACCTGCTCCACGACAAGGAGATGCTCGGGCACTGGATGACCACCGTCCCCGACTACGAGCCCTACGAGAGCGGCTCGGAGCAGAAGGCGAAGAAGGTGCCGCGCTAGTGGACTCGGTCTGGGGCGATCAGGTCGCCCAACAAGTGGCGTTCTTCGCCATCGCCGCGGTGATGGTGGTGGCGGCGCTGCGCGTGGTCACGAGCCGCAACGTCGTGCACGCCGCGCTCTACCTGGTGGTGGTGCTCACCGGCATGGCCGGCCAGTTCCTGCTGCTCGGCGCCGAGTTCCTCGCCGCCACCCAGCTGCTGGTCTACGTCGGCGCCATCATCGTGCTGTTCCTGTTCGGCATCATGCTCACCCGCGCCCAGATCGGGAAGGACCCCGACGTCGACAACACGGCGGCCCAGCGGTGGTCCGGCGGCCTGGTGGCGGTCATCCTGCTCGTCATCATGGGCTACGCCATCTACGACGCGTTCGACCAGGTGGCGTTGCCCACCGAGCGCGTCCAGCCCCTCTGGGCGGTCTCCGACGCGATCTTCTCCACCTACATCGTCCCGTTCGAGGCGATCTCGGTGCTGTTGCTCGCTGCCCTCATCGGCGCCATCGTCGTGGCTCGGAAGGACTGACGCCGTGCTGCTCACCAACTTCTTGATGCTGTCGTCGATCCTGTTCTGCATCGGCGTCTACGGCGTGCTCGCCCGCCGCAACGCGGTGATGGTGCTCATGTCCATCGAGCTCATCCTCAACGCGGTCAACATCAACCTGGTGGCGTTCGGGGCGCTCACCGGCACGGTCTCGGGCACCGTCTTCGCGCTGTTCATCATCGCGGTGGCCGCCGCCGAGGTCGGCGTGGGCCTCGCCATGGTGCTGCTGATCTACCGCAACCGGTCGAGCATCGACCTCGACGACGTCGATCTGCTGAAGGGCTGACGCACCGATGTTCTTCCTCGAGAACGCCTGGATCATCCCTGCCCTGCCTGCGGCGTCGTTCCTCATCATCCTCTTCGTCGGCAAGCGCCTGCCGAAGAAGGGTGCCGAGATCGGCATCGCCTTCGTGGGCGCCGCCTTCGCGCTGTCGGTGCTGGCCGGCCTGCAGTGGATCGATCGGGTCGACAACGGCGGCGACGCCCACGGGGGCGAGGAGGCCATGGGCCTCGTCGTGTCGATGGCCGAGGAGGGCGAGGGCGCCGACGCCGGTGTCGAGGCCGTCACCCGGTCGTGGACCTGGTGGCAGTCCGGCGGCGTCGAGTTCAAGGTCGGCACCATGGTCGACGGGCTCACCGTGATGATGCTCTTCGTCGTCGGCCTCATCTCGCTGCTCGTGCACGTGTACTCCACCGAGTACGTCAAGGGCGACCGTCGCTACACCCACTTCTTCGCGTTCCTCAGCTTGTTCACCGCCTCGATGATGATGCTCGTCATGGCCGAGAACACGCTGCAGCTCATCCTCGCCTGGGAGCTGGTCGGCGTGTGCTCGTTCGCGCTCATCGGCCACTGGTGGGAGGAGAAGCCCAACTCCGACGCCGCGCTGAAGGCGTTCATCACCAACCGCGTCGGCGACGTCGGCCTGCTCGTCGGCATGATCATCTTGTTCTTCGCCGCCGGCGGCACCTTCAACATCATCGAGATCAACACGCTGGCCAACGAGGGCGCCATCAGCCACCTCGCCCTGCTGGTGGCCTCGGTGAGCCTCATCGCCGCGGTCATGTCGAAGTCCGGCCAGTTCTTCCTGCACACCTGGCTGCCCGACGCCATGGCCGGTCCCACCCCGGTGTCGGCGCTCATCCACGCCGCCACCATGGTCGTGGCCGGCGTGTTCATGGTCGCCCGCATGTACGGCGTGTTCTGGGAGGGCCTGTCGATCGGCACCTCCAACATCAACCTGCTGGCGTTGATCGGCGGGTTCACCGCGCTCTTCGGCGCCACCCTCGCCTTCGTCCAGCGCGACATCAAGAAGGTGCTGGCCTACTCCACGGTCTCCCAGCTCGGCTACATGGTCATGGCCCTCGGCGTCGGGGCCTGGACCGCGGCGCTGTTCCACATGTTCACCCACGCCTTCTTCAAGGCCGGGCTGTTCCTCGCCGCCGGCTCGGTGAGCCACGCCGTGCACCACAGCTTCGACATGGTCTCCGACATGGGTGGGCTGCGGAAGTACATGCCCCAGACCCACAAGGTCTTCATCATCTGCTCGTTGGCGCTCGCCGGAGTCCCGCCACTCGCCGGCTTCTGGTCGAAAGACGAGATCCTCGCCGGTGCCGCCCAGCTCGGCGGCGACGGCAACGGCTACCCGCTCATGCTGGCGTTCGGCGTCGTCACCGCGGTGCTCACCGCCGCCTACACCACCCGCATGGTGTACCTCACCTTCTACGGCGAGTACCGCGGCCACGGCACCCCGCACGAGTCACCCCGGGCCATCACCGTGCCGCTGTGGATCCTCGCCGGCTTCGCCATCATCGCCGGCGCCGCCAACCTCCCCGACAAGATCGTCCCCGAGAACCTGGCCTACCGCTTCGAGCACTACGTCGAGCCGGTGGCGGCCTACTTCCCCAACATCGACCACCCGTCGTTCAGCTGGCCCCTCGCCATCTTCTCGGCGCTCATCGTCCTCGGCGGCATCGCCATCGGCTACGTCTACTGGTTCCAGGGCCGCTTCCACGGGCTCACCGAGCGCAACCGGGCCGCGCGAGCCGGCTACACCGTGCTCGCCAACAAGTACTACCTCGACCACCTCTACGAGAACGTCATCGTGGCCGGGGTCAAGGGGCCGATCGCCCGGGCCTCCGACTGGGTGAACGGTCACATCATCGACGAGGTGGTCAACACCGCCGGGCGTCGCTCGGTCGAGGCCGGCCGCATCGTCTACGCCCAGATCGACCAGCGAGTGGTCGACGGGGCGGTCAACCTCTCGGGGGAGGCGGCGGAGGGCTCCGGCTCGGTGCTCCGCCTCGCCCAGACCGGCAAGATCCGCCAGTACGCCACGCTCATGTTCGCCGGCGCCGCCATCCTCGCCGGCGTCCTCGTGTTCGTCGTCTGATCGCAGCACCAGAAAGCCGAAGGGACCACCATGGAAGAATTCCTCGACGACTGGGGCCTCACCCTCGCCGTGTTCCTGCCTCTCGTGGGCGTGGCGGTGATGGCCGTGATCCCCAAGGCGGAGGAGCAGCTCCACAAGATGGTGGCGCTGCTCACCACCCTGGCGGTGGCCGTGGTCGGCGTGCTGCTCCTGGCGAACTTCGACTTCGATCGAGCCGGCGAGCTGCAGTACGTCGTCGACCGATCGTGGATCGACGTCATCAACTCGCGCTACATCGTCGGCCTCGACGGCATCTCACTGCCGCTCATGCTGCTCACGATGCTGGTCGTGCCGTTGTGCGTCATCTACTCGTGGAACCACGTGCCCGACCCGGGGAACCCCAAGGCGTTCCTCATGCTCATCCTCATCCTGCAGACGGGCATGATCGGCACGTTCGCCGCCCAGGACCTCATCTTGTTCTTCGTGTTCTTCGAGGTCGTGCTGTTGCCGATGTACTTCCTCATCGGCGTCTGGGGCGGTGAGAAGCGCCAGTACGCGGCCATCAAGTTCTTCCTCTACACGCTGTTCGGCTCCGCGCTCATGCTGGTCAGCTTCCTCGCGCTCTACTTCCTCGCCGACGGCACCGACACCATCGCCAACGCGGCGCGCACCTTCGACATGCGGGCCCTGCCGGAGGCGGCCGAGGGCATCGCCAAGGCCAGCCAGCTCTGGATCTTCGGCGGCATGTTCCTCGGCTTCGGCATCAAGGTGCCGATCTTCCCGTTCCACACCTGGCTGCCCGACGCCCACACCCAGGCCCCCACCGTCGGCTCGGTGATCCTGGCCGCGGTGCTGCTCAAGCTCGGCACCTACGGCTTCATCCGCATCGCCATCCCGATCCTGCCCGAGGCCGCCATCGAGTGGGCGCCCTGGATCGGCGCGCTCGCCGTCATCGGGATCATCTACGGGGCGTTGTGCTGCCTCGCCCAGACCGACATGAAGCGGCTCATCGCCTTCTCCTCGGTCGCCCACATGGGCTACGTCATGCTCGGCATCTCCACCCTCACCGACTTCGGCATGAACGCCGCGGTGTTCGGCATGGTGGCCCACGGCCTCATCACCGGCATGCTCTTCTTCGTGGCCGGCTCGGTGAAGGAGCGCTACCACACCCTCGAGATCAAGCGCCTCGGTGGCCTGCTCGTGTCGGCGCCCCGCATGGGCTGGATCCTCGGCCTCTCCACCATGGCGTCGCTCGGCCTGCCCGGCCTCGCCGGCTTCTGGGGTGAGTTCCCCGCCATCCTCGCCGCCTACAACCCCGCCGAGGGCCTGCCCGTCACCACGTTCCGGGTCTACATGGTCATCGCCGCCATCGGCACCGTGCTCGCGGCCGGCTACCTGCTCTGGCTCTACCAGCGCACCGCCTTCGGCAACCCGCCCGAGGAGTTCGCCGACGACCCCCACATCACCGATGTCGAGATGCCCGAGTGGGTCGCCTGGGCGCCGATGCTGGTCCTCATCGTCGCCCTCGGCGTCTACCCCAACCTGGTGTTCGATCTCACCGATCCCGCGGTCGGCGTGGTGAGCGAGCTCGTCGCCGCCGCCGGAGGCTGATCCGTGCTCGCCACCCTCCTCGCCCAGGCGAACGGCATCCCGTTCGACCGTCCCGACATCGACTGGCACGCCGTCGCGCCCGAGCTCACCTTCTTGGCGGTGGGTGCCCTCATCACCCTGGTCGACGTCATCTGGACCGAGACGGCCCGCAAGTACATGGCGGCGCTGGCGGGCATCGGCGTGCTGGTCACCCTCGTCCCGATCCTCACCCTCGCCATCGACGGCACCGATCGCGTGATGTTCGGCGGGGCGTTCGTCGTCGACGACTTCGCGCTCGTGATGAAGGCGTTGTTCCTGCTCGCCGGCTACATCGTCATCCTGCTCTCGACGAACTACATCGCCGAGGGCGACTACTGGGAGAACGAGTACTACGGGCTGCTCCTCGCCTCGCTCATGGGCATGGTGCTCATGGCCTCGGCGCGCGACCTCATCACCATGTTCGTGGCGCTCGAGCTGCTGTCGATCCCCGCCTACCTGCTGGCCGCCTGGCGCAAGCGGGCCCTCGAGGGCAACGAGGCGGGCATGAAGTACTTCCTCATGGGCGTGTTCGCCACCGCGATCATGCTCTACGGCATGTCGCTGCTCTTCGGCGTCACCGGCGACACCCGCCTCGCCGAGATCGGCGCCGCGGTCTCGGGCGGCGAGTCCTCGGTGCCCATCGTCACCCTCGGCATGGTGTTCGTCATCGTCGGCTTCGCGTTCAAGGTGTCGGCGGTGCCGTTCCACTCGTGGGCGCCCGACACCTACGAGGGCGCCCCCACGCCCGTCACCGCGTTCCTGGCGGTGGCGTCGAAGACGGCCGGGTTCGTGGCCCTGCTCATCCTGGTCTTCGTCGGCTTCTACGGCCGCGACGACGTCTACGGCCCGCTGCTGTGGGTGCTCGCCATCGCCACCATGACCGTCGGCAACCTCATCGCGCTCCGCCAGACCAACGTGGTGCGCCTGTTCGCCTACTCGGGCATCGCCCAGGCCGGCTACATGCTCGCCGCCCTCGCGGTGGCGGGCGCCAACCCCGAGATCGGCGACCAGGCCCTCAGCGCGGTCGTCACCTACCTGTTGATCTACGCCCCCATGAACCTCGGGGCGTTCGCCGTCATCATCGCGGTGGCCCGCAAGACCCGCTCCGGCGACCTGTCGAGCTACGGCGGGCTGTTCCAGTACGCGCCCGGGCTGGCCGTGGCCATGACGATCTTCTTGTTCTCCCTCGCCGGGATCCCGCCGCTCGCCGGCTGGTTCGCCAAGCTCGAGGTGTTCCGGGTGGTCGTCGCCGCCGACTCCGGGGCGGGGTACGCCCTGGCGGTCGCCGTCGCCATCAACTCGGTGATCGCGCTCTACTACTACGCCAACATCGCCCGGCAGATGTTCATGAACCCGGTGCCCGACGGCGACACCACCCCGGTGCGGGTGCCCTTCGCGCTCAGCACCGCGCTGGTCATCACGGCGGTCGCCACGGTCGTGTTCGGCATCGTCCCCGGCGTCATCACCCACTTCTCCGACGTCAGCCTGCTGGCGGCCGGAGGCTGACCCGCCGGGTGCCCGCGTCGGCCGAGCCCGCACCCATCGTCCGGCGGCTCGGCGAGCGGGTCGCCCGCCACGGACCGCTCGCGTTCTCGGGCGTCGTCGACCTCGCGCTCTACGAGCCCGAGCACGGCTTCTACACCGCCGGTGGATCCGCCGGTCGCCGGGGCGACTTCCTCACCAGCCCCGAGGTCGGGCCGCTGTTCGGGGCGGTCCTGGCCCGCGCCCTCGACGAGTGGTGGGACCAGCTCGGCCGACCGTCACCCTTCGTCGTCGTCGAGGCCGGTGCCGGGGTCGGCACCCTCGCCGTGGCCGTGCTGGCGGCCCGGCCGCGCTGCGCGCCGGCGCTGCGCTACGTGCTCGTCGAGCGGTCCGCGGCGCTGCGCGCCCGGCAGGGCCAGCACCTCCCGCTGGCGCACCCCGCCACCGCCCTCGGCGGGTCGGGTCACGACGACGGCCCGGTCGTCACCAGCCTCGGTGAGCTCCCCACCGGACCGCTCACCGGCGTCGTGCTCGCCAACGAGCTGCTCGACAACCTGGCGTTCGACCTCGTCCTCCGCACCGGCGACGGGTGGTCGGAGCGACGGGTGACCGTCGACGACGACGGCATCCCGCGCTGGGTCGACGTGCCGGCCGACGACGCCACCGCCGCGCTCGCCGCGCGCCTCGCGCCCGACGCCGAGGTGGGCGCCCAGATCCCGATCCAGCGTCAGGCTGCGGGGTGGGTCCGCGACGCCGTCGCCCGGCTCGAGCGGGGCCGACTCGTGGTCATCGACTACGCCACCCCCCGCACCCGTGACCTCGCCGCCCGGCCGATCGACGAGTGGTTGCGCACCTACCGGGGCCACGACCGCGCCGGCGACCCGCTCGCCGCCCTGGGCGAGGCCGACATCACCGTCGAGGTCTGCGTCGACCAGCTCGACGCCGCGGCCGGCACCGCCACCGAACGCCACGACCAGGCCACGTTCCTGCGGCGCTGGGGGATCGACGACCTCGTCGAGGCCGGCCGGACCGAGTGGACCGAGCGAGCCGCGGTCGCCGACCTCGCCGCGCTGCGGGCCCGGAGCCGGGTGCGTGAGGCCGAGGCCCTGCTCGACCCCACCGGACTCGGTGGCTTCACGGTGCTCGAGTGGGTCCGTCCGTGACCGACCCGCTCCCCACCCCACCGGCGTCGGCACCGCCCCCCGCCGTCGGGGCCATGCTCGTCCGGGAGCTGCCACCCGAGGACCTCACCGCGGTCGCTCACGACCTGGCGGCCCACGTCGACGAGCTGTGGGTGGTCGAGGACTGCTTCTACGCGGGCGGCGTCGCCCAGGCGGCAGCCGTCCTCGAGGCCGTGCCCGACGTCGTCGTCGGCCACGGCATCGCCCCGGCGCCGTTCCGCAACCCGGCCGCGCTGGCGATGGAGTGGGCCACGCTCGCCCGACGTCACCCGGGTCGGCTGATCGGCGGCGTCGGGCACGGGGTGGGGGAGTGGATGGACCAGATCGGCGCCCGCCCCACCTCGCCCCTGGCCCTGCTCGACGAGACGATCACCGCCGTGCGCGCCCTGCTGCGGGGGGAGCGCGTGGATGTCGACGGCCGGTACGTCCGGCTCCGCGACGTCGAGCTGCGGTTCCCCCCGCCGGCGCTCCCGCCCGTGTTGGCGGGGGTGCGTCGACCCCGCTCGCTCCAGCTCGCCGGCCGGGTGGCCGACGGGGTGATCCTCGCCGAGTGGACCTCACCAGCCGGGGTGCGCGCCGCGCTCGACCACGTCCGCGCCGGGCGCGCGGCGGGCGGACCCAGCGGGCCCCCCGAGGTGGTGGTGTTCTGCGCGTTCCGGCTCGACGACGAGCGCGCCGCCGCCGACGTGCTGCGGCCGGTGGCCGAGGAGTCGCTGCGTTGGCCCGACCCGCCGCTCGCCTGCTGGCCCGACGGCCCGCCGACGGGCGCCGACGCCGAGGCGCTCCTGCGCGACGGCGCCGCGGTCGGTGGACCCGACACGGTGCGCCAGCGGATCGACGAGCTGGCCGCCGCCGGCGCCCACCACATCGTGCTCACCCCGTGGGGCCCCGACCCGGCCGACCAGCTCGCCCGCCTCGCCGCCACCGTGCTCGCCCACCGCCGCTGACCCTGCCCGCGTCGGGCTCCGGGGCGGTTCGGTCGCGGATCCCGCGACGCGACAGCCCCCGAACGCGGGGCGCGCCCTCGTGGTGGCACACGTCACCCTCGTCTGGGGCCGGGCGCGGCCGACGGATGCCCTCGGTGGCTCTACGATGCCGCCCGGCGCGGGCGAGCGCCGTCCCCCCATCCCTCCGACCCCCCGGTGGTGTCCGTGCCCCGCCCGCGATCGCCGCGCCCTGCGGCGTCCCTCTCCCCGCGTCCGACCCGCTCCGGCGTCCTCGGGCGACTGCCCGCGCCCGGTCGTGTCGCGCGCTTCGTCGGCGGACTGGCCGCCGGCGCGTTCGGCATGGTGCTCATGATCCGCGCCCAGCTCGGCAGCGCGCCGTGGGAGGTCGGCATCGACGGCCTCGCCCGGGCCACCGGGACATCGGTGTCGGCGATGCGCTACGTCGTGCTCGCCGGCTTCCTCGCGATCGCGCTCGGCCTTCGCGTCCGCGTGCGCGTCGGGCTGCTCGCGACCGGCCTGTTGTGGGCCAGCTTCGCCGCCGTCCACGAGGCGTACCTCCCCGTGCTCGAGGGCACCGTGCTGCGCTGGGCGGCCTTCGCCGTCGGCCTGCTCGTGCTGTCCGTCGGTGTCGCCGTGTACCTCGACGCCGACCTCGGGGCCGGCCCCGCCGATGCCATCATCCAGACCCTCACCGAGCGCGGTGACCGGCCTGTGTGGCTCGTGCGATCGGCGTTCGAGCTCACCGGCTTCGTCGTGGGGGTCGCGCTCGGCGGCCTGGCCGGAGTCGGCTCGCTGATCTACGCGCTCGCCGTGGGCCCGCTCATCGCCGTGGTGCTGCGTGGCCTCGGCCGCCGTCCGGCGGTCGACGCCACCGCCGTGCTGGGCGGCGGCGGGTTGGTCCCCGTGCCGAGCGCCCCCCGCCGGCCGCTGTTCGATCGCTGGCGGGCCCGTCGCACCGCCCGCCGCGCGTCGGTCGAGCCGTGCGAGCCGGACTGGGCCGTCAGCGCCGGCGACTGAGACGTCGGCGCGGCGCGGACCCTCGCCGTGTCGTCGACCCGTGCGCCGAGCGGCCCGACGCGCCCCGGGCCGCGAGCTGCGGCGTCTCGCTAACCTCGGCTCACACCACACGACCAGCACCGGGGGGAGTCGGGATGGCCGAGCCGACGATCGAGGACTACTACGTCGAGGACCGCACCTTCCCGCCGCCGCCCGAGTTCGTGGCGAACGCCCTCGCCTCGGACCGCTCGCTCTACGACGAGGCCGACGCCGATCCCGAGGCGTTCTGGGCCCGTCAGGCCCGCGAGCTGCTCACGTGGGACACCGACTTCACCACCACGCTCGAGTGGGACCTGCCCTTCGCCCGCTGGTTCGCCGACGGGAAGCTGAACGCCTCCTACAACTGCGTCGACCGCCACGTCGAGGCCGGACGGGGCGACAAGGTGGCCATCCACTGGGAGGGTGAGCCCGGCGACACCCGCACCATCACCTACGCCGACCTCCTCGCCGACGTGCAGCGCTTCGCCAACGTGCTCAAGGGCCTCGGCGTCGAGCGCGGCGACCGCATCGCCATCTACATGCCCATGATCCCCGAGCTGCCGGTGGCCATGCTCGCCTGCGCCCGCCTGGGTGCCGCCCACTCGGTGATCTTCGGAGGCTTCTCGCCCGACTCCATCACCGACCGGGTCAACGACGCCGAGGCCAAGGTCGTGGTCACCGCCGACGCCGGCTACCGCCGGGGCGCCCCGTCGATGCTCAAGCCCAACGTCGACCTGGCCCTCGCCAGCACGCCGTCGGTCACCGCGGTGGTGGTGGTCAACCGCTGCGACACCGAGGTCCACATGGAGCCCGGTCGCGACCACTGGTGGCACGAGGCCATGGCGGCCGCCGACCCCGAGTGCCCGGCCGAGCCGATGGACGCCGAGCAGCTCCTCTACCTGCTCTACACCTCGGGCACCACGGCCAAGCCCAAGGGCATCATGCACACCACCGGCGGCTACCTCGCCCAGGTGGCGTTCACCCACAAGCACGTCTTCGACCTGCACCCCGACGACGACGTCTACTGGTGCGCCGCCGACGTCGGCTGGGTCACCGGCCACAGCTACATCGTCTACGGCCCGCTCGCCAACGGCGCCACCCAGGTGATGTACGAAGGCACGCCCGACACACCCGGTCGCGACCGCCTGTGGGCCATCGTCGAGAAGTACGGCGTCACCCAGCTCTACACGGCACCAACTGCCATCCGCACCTTCATGAAGTGGGGGGTCGAGGAGGTCGAGAAGCACGACCTGTCGTCGCTGCGCCTGCTCGGCACGGTGGGCGAGCCCATCAACCCCGAGGCGTGGATGTGGTACCACCGCCACATCGGCGGCGAGCGCTGCCCCATCGTCGACACCTGGTGGCAGACCGAGACCGGGGCGCAGATGATCAGCCCGCTGCCCGGCGTGGTCACCACCAAGCCCGGATCGGCCACGTTCCCGCTGCCCGGCATCGGCGTCGAGCTGGTCGACGACGCCGGCAACCCGGTCGAGCGCGGCGGCGGCTACCTCACCCTCACCCGCCCGTGGCCGGCGATGCTGCGCGGCATCTGGGGTGACCCCGACCGCTACCGCGAGACCTACTGGTCGCGCTTCGAGGGCCGCTACTTCGCGGGCGACGGCGCCAAGATCGACGACGACGGCTACCTCTGGCTCCTCGGTCGGGTCGACGACGTCATGAACGTGTCGGGCCACCGCATCTCCACCACCGAGGTCGAATCCGCGCTGGTCGCCCACCCGTCGGTGGCCGAAGCGGCCGTCGTCGGCGCCACCGACCCCACCACCGGCCAGGCGATCATCGCCTACGCCATCCTGCGCGGCGGCATCGAGCCGACCCCCGAGCACGGCGAGGAGCTGCGCCGCCACGTCGCCGAGCACATCGGCCCCATCGCCCGGCCCAAGACCGTGATCCTCGTGCCCGACCTGCCCAAGACCCGCAGCGGCAAGATCATGCGCCGGCTCCTGCGCGACGTGGCCGAAGGCCGCGACCTCGGCGACACCACCACGCTCGCCGATCCCAACGTGTTCGACGAGATCAGCGCCCGCGCCGAGGAGAGCTCGTCCGACGACGGGCCCGGGGCATGAGCCGGCCCCGAGGCGGGCTCGCCTAGTGCCGGCTGGAGACCTCACCACCTGGTGGTGGCGCACCGGCCCGGTCGAGCCCGGGGCCACGGTCGTGTTCGATCTCGACGGGGTCCTGTCCGACGCGGCCGGTCGCCAGCACTACCTCGAGCGGCCCCGTCGCGACTGGGAGGCGTTCTTCGCCGCGTGCGGCGACGACGAGGTCATCGCCGAGGTGGCCCGCCTCCTCGAGGTCCTCGACGACGACCTGCGCATCGTGCTGCTCACCGCCCGGCCCCTGTCGGTGCGACCCCAGACCCTCGGGTGGCTCGAGCGCTACGGCTTGCGGTGGGACCTGCTCATCATGCGCGACGTCGGCGACCACCGAGCGTCGCGCGACTACAAGCACCGCTCGGTCCGCGAGCTGCGCGACGCCGGCTTCGACCTCCGCCTGGCCTTCGAGGACGACCGCCGCAACGTCGACATGTTCCACGTCGAAGGCGTCCCCTGCGTCTACATCCACTCCGGGTACTACGACTGAGAAGCCCGCGGCCGGCTCGGCGGCGACGGCGTGGTGTTGCGGGCCGCCATCGCCGCCCCGGTGGCGGCGAGCGCCATCCGCACCGACGTCGGCGCCAGCACCTCGACGCCGGCACCGAGGGCGACGAGCTGTCCGGCGGCCACGTCGTCGGACTCCACGGCCAGGTCGATCTCGACCCACCCGTCGACGTCGGCCGGTGCCGCGCCGGCGAGTGCGGCGGCCGCCGCCGCCGGGTCGACGAGGTGACCGAGCAGGTGGGCCGCCGCGGGCGAGAGCCGGAGCCGAACCCGCGACCGCAGCAACGACCGGTCGAACTCGGCGCCCGCCGCGGTCCACCAGGCCGCCAGGTCGAACCGTGCGGGACGGACCACCGGGTCGGCCCGGGTGGCCACGCCCACCAGGCGACCCACCCGGTACGACCGGGGCGCGGCCCGGTGGGCGGCCACCAGGTACCAGGTGCCGGCCTTGAGCACGAGCCCGAGCGGGTCGAGGCGTCGACGCACCTCGGTCCCGTCACCGCGCCGGTAGCGCACGTCGAGACGCCGCTCCGACCACACGGCATCGGCCACCGTCGCCAGGTGGGGCACGGCGTCGGGCCGGGCGAACCACGAGGGCGCATCGAGGTGGAACCGCTCGCGCACCCGGGCGGCGCGGGCCCTCAGCTCCGGGGGGAGGGCGGTGAGCACCTTGGCCTGCGCCACCGCCACCACCTCGCCGAGGCCGAGCTCCGCCGCCACCGCTCCGCCCCCGACGAGCAGCGCCGACGCTTCGGCACCCGTGATCCCGTCGAGCGTCGACCGCCAGCCGTCGAGCAGCCGGATCCCACCCCCCGGTCCCGATTCGGTCCACACGGGAACGCCGGCCTCCTGGAGGGCGGACACGTCGCGGTAGATGGTCCGCTCCGACACCTCGAGCGCGGCGGCCAGGGTCGCGGCCGTGGCGCCCCCGGTCCCGGCCGACCGCAGGTGGAGCAGCAGGGCGATCAGGCGGGAGGCTCGCACGGGAGCCACGCTACGCCCGATTCCTGACAGCAGATGTCAGGGATGGCGTTCGACGATGCCGACATGACCACCTGGCACGACGTCACCGAAGCGGTTCCCGAGCTCGCCGGCCACGTGCGATCCCGGTTCGACGCCCACGGCCTCGGGTTCCTGGCCTCCATCCGGCGCGACGGGTCCCCACGGATCAGCGGGGTCGAGCCGTTCTTCGTCGACCCGCACCTGTGGGTCGGCATGATGCCCGGGTCGCGCAAGCTCGCCGACGTGCGGCGCGACCCCCGGGTGGCGCTGCACAGCGCCTCGGTCGACCCCCAGGTCGAGCACGGCGACGTCCGGCTGTCGGGGCGGCTGGTGGAGCTCACCGACGAGACCGAGATCCGGCGGGTGATGGCCGCCTTCCGAGCCGAGCGCGGGTACGGCCCCGAGGACCCGGCGCCGATGCTCTGGCTCGACATCACCGAGGTGGTGTCGGTGCGGCCCGTGGTCGACCACCTCCGGATCGAGACCTGGACGCCAGGTCGGGGCCACCAGGTGGTCGAGCGCCGCTAGCCCGCGGGGCGGTGGGCCCACACGGCGAGCAGCGGGTCGACGCCGGTGGTCGGCCGTCGCTCGGCTCGCACCGGGCCCCACCCGCCGCTGCGACGGAGGTACTCGGCCACGATCTCGAGGTGCTGGTCGTCGTTCGTGGCCAGCCACCCCCGGATCGCCTTGGTGGGGAAGCAGCGGTTCGAGAACGTGAACACGAGCACCCCGCCCGGCCGCAGCACCCGCCTCACCTCGGTGACCACCTCGATCGGACGCACCAGGTAGTCGACCGAGGCGCAGCACACCACGGCGTCGAAGCTGGCCTCGTCGAAGGGGAGCACCGGGTCGCGGTTCAGGTCGTGGACGAACCGGTGGGCGGCGGCGGGGTTGGCGTCGAGCTCGACGGCGTTCATGCCGAGCACGGTGAGCTCGTCGGGCGGAGACCGGAAGTGCGAGACCCACGACGACATCAGGTCGAGCACCTGTCCGGTGATCCCGAGCTCGGCGTAGAGCTCGCCGACCGCGGCGATGGCGCCCTCGTCGAGGTGGGTGACCAGTCGCGTCGGGGCGTAGAACGTGGCGTCGTCGGACGGGTCCATCCGCTCGAAGAA
>DATHSN010000022.1:0-13333 GCA_035464115.1 Acidimicrobiales bacterium
CCCACCCCAACCGGCGAACCCACGGTGCGCCCCGCGCACCCACGATTCGCCAGTTCGGCGGCGGGACCGCACCCACCCCAACCGGCGAACCCACGGTGCGCCCCGCGCACCCACGATTCGCCAGTTCGGCGGCGGGACCGCACCCACCCGAACCGGCGAACCCTCGGTGCGCCTGGCGCACCCTCGGTTCGCCAGTTCGAGAAGCGGGGCTAGCGGTGGCGCCACTCCGGGTGGCGCTTCTCCACGAAGCTGGCCATGCCCTCCTGGGCGTCGTGGGTCTGGCTGGCCGCCGCCATCACCTCGACCGCATAGGCGTAGGCCTGGGCCTGGTCCATGCCGATCTGGGTGTGGAACGCCCGCTTGCCCATCCCCGTCGACACCGCCGACCCGCGCGTGGCGCGAGCCACCAGGTCGTCGACGGCGGCGTCGAGCTGGTCGTCGGGCACCACCCGGTTGACCAGGCCCCACTCGAGCGCGGTGGGCGCGTCGATGTCGTCGCCGGTGAGCGCCAGCTCGAGAGCGTGCTTGCGGCTGATGGTGCGCCCGATGGCCACCATCGGCGTGGTGCAGAACCACCCGCCCTTGCCGCCGGGGGCGGCGAAGCGGGCCGACTCGGCGGCGACCGCCAGGTCGGCGGTGGCCACCAGCTGGCAGCCCGCAGCGGTGGCGATGGCGTGCACCCGCGCCACGACCACCTGGGGGATGCGCTGCATGGTGTCCATCACGTCGGTGCAGGTCCAGAGCAGCTCGCGCATGGCCACCAGGTCGGCGCCGGCCATGTCGGCGAAGTCGTGACCGGCCGAGAACGCCGGCCCGTTGCCGGCGAGGACCACCGCGCGGGCATCGGACTCCCCGACCTCGCGGAAGGCCCGCAACAGCTCGCGCAGGTGCGCCAGCGACAAGGCGTTGCGGCGCTGCGGGCGGTTCATGGTGACCCTGGTCACCTCGCCCGTGCGCTCGACGATGATGTGCTCGTAGGCCATCCGGTGCCCCTCTGTCGCTCGTGTACGTTGCGGCCGACCGACGCCCCACCGGAGGACCCCCCGTGCTCGCCACCGCCCCCGTCGTGACGCTCGCCGATCTCCTGCCGCGCACCAGGGTACGCACCACCGCCCTGGTGGTCGCCGCTGCCGCCCTCACCGCGCTGGCGGCGCAGATCTCGGTGCCCGTCCCCGGCACCCCGGTGCCCGTCACCCTGCAGACGTTCGCCGTGCTGCTCACCGGCGCGGCGCTCGGCGCTCGCCGTGGCGCCGCCGCCCAGGCCCTCTACGTGGCGGTCGGCGTGCTGGGCATGCCCGTCTACGCCGACGGCCAGGGCGGCTGGGAGGCCGCCACCGGCGCCACCGCCGGCTACCTCGTCGGGTTCATCGTCGCCGCCGCGGTGGTCGGCACCCTCGCCGAGCGCCAGCAGGACCGCACCGTGCTCACCGCCCTGCCCGCCATGCTCTTCGGCTCGGCGGTCATCTACTCGTTCGGCGTGGCCTGGCTCACCGTGCACCTCGGTGTGAGCGCGGCCCGCGCCGTCGAGCTCGGGCTCACCCCGTTCGTCATCGGCGACGTGGCCAAGCTGGTGGTCGCCGGGCTGGCCCTGCCGGCCGCCTGGGCCCTCGTGGAGCGCACCCGCGACTGACACGACGGGTCCCGCCGCCGAACTGGCGAATCGTGGGTGCGCGGGGCGCACCGTGGGTTCGCCGGTTGTGGGGGGTGCAGCCCCGTCATCGTTCTGGCGAATCGAGGGTGCGCGAGGCGCACCGAGGGTTCGCCGGTTCGGGGACGGGCCCGGCGCTGAGCCGGTCCGTCACTCGGCGAGGAGGTCCTCGGCGGCCTGGCGGACCTGGCGGTCGCGGTCGTGGCGGGCGCGCTCGAGGGCGGCGTCGACCTCGGGGCCGTCGAACGCGGCCAGGGCGATGACCGCGCGGCGCCGCACCGTGGCCTTGTCGGTGGTGGCGGCGAGCACGGCCGCCAACCCGGCCTCGTCGCCGATGCTGCCCAGGGCGGCGACCGCGGCCTCGCGGCACAGGGCGTCGTCGTGGCCGGTGGCCATCGCCGCCAGCGCCGCCACCGCGTCGGGGTCGTGGGGGTCCTGCTCGCCGAGGGCGAACGCCGCGGTCTCGACCACCGTGAGGTCGTCGTCGTCGAGCAGCCCGACGAGGCGCACCGCGGGGGTCCCGTCGACCGGGTCGAGGGCCGGAGCCAGCTCGGCGGCCCGACGCCGCACCCCCGCGTCGGGATCGTCCAGCGCGGCCGCGACCAGGGCGGCGTCGGCGATGCCGCAGCGGTGCGCGGCGCCGAGCGCGGTGGCCCGCACGACGGGGTCGGGGTCGGCGAGCCCGGCCCGCACCACCTCGGCGTCGCCGCGGTGACCGGCCACCGCCACCGCCCGGCGCCGCTCGGCCGGGGTGGTCATCGGGGCCCCGGCGCGAGCGCGGTCGGCGCCGGATCGCGGGGGTCGACATGGGCCGTGCGACCCAGGGGACCCTCAAGTCCGAGGGGGAGGCGTCCGATGGGTTGGAAACAGGAAGGAGCCCGCCCGTGTCGTACATGGTCATCTATCGCACCCCTGACGGGACCCCCGGCTACCAGCAGGCCGACTCGATCTCCGAGGCCGTCGCCCAGGTGGAGCGTCTCCGCAACGACGACGGTGTCGACCAGGCCCGCATCTTCCAGATGGAGGAGGTGGCGTTCGAGTATCGCCCCTACTTCCGGGTGGAGATCGCCGGTCCGGTCGCCGAGCCGGCCCCCGCGCCGGTCGCGCCGCCGCCCGTGGCCGACGAGGCCCCGGTGCCGTCGTGGATGTCGCCCCCGCCCGCCGAACCCGCCGAGCCCGTGGCGGACCACGTCGAGCCCGTCGACCAGGTCGACGACCCGCTCGGCCCGTCCGACGACCCCTTCGGGGGACACCACGACGCGCCGCCGCCCCCGCCGCCGCCCGGTGGTGAGTACGACGACGAGCCGCTCGGCGCCGGGGCGCCCCGCCGGGGCCTGTTCGGCCGCTGATCCCGAGGACCCGGGGGCGGTGACGCGCACCGCCCCCACCTAGCCGACGAGCTGGTCGAGCAGCAGGAACAGCAGCAGGCCCGTCGCGCCGACCAGCGCGGTGAGGACCAGCCCGAGGATGCCGACCAGCACCGTGAGCAGGATGGCGGACAGGATGCGCCGCCACCACGGGGTGCGCACCGACGCGGCGTCGCCGAACTCGACGTCGCCGAACACCCGCTCGGCGCGCACGTACTTGATGCGGCGCGTCATCACGCTCACCGTCGACCGTGGGGTCGGACCCGGTGGCGCGTGTGAACCGGGGGAGCGGGGTGGCAGGCTGATCCGATGGACCAGATGGTACCGCCGCGGCTGGTGACGCCGGGATGGCCGACGGCGCCACCGCCGATGCGTCGTCGCCGTCTGGCGTGGGCGCTCGGTGTCGTGGTCGGCCTGCTCGTGGCCACCGCCATCGGGTCGGCGTTCGTCCGTCTGCCCTACTACGCGCTGGCGCCCGGGTCGGTGCGCGACACCAGCGGTCTCGTCTCGGTCGAGGGCACCGAGACGTTCCCACCGTCGGGCCGGGTCGACTTCACCACCGTGTCGGTCCGGGGTCGGCTCACCGTGTGGGGCGCGCTCGCCGGGTGGCTCGATCCCGCCGTCACCGTGGTGCCCGAGGAGCAGATCCTGAGCGACCGCACCCCGCAGGAGAACCGTCAGATCAACCTGCAGCTGATGGACACGTCGAAGCAGACGGCGATCCTCGTGGCGCTCGAGGAGCTGGGCTACGACGTGCGGGCCCTCGGCACGGGGGCGATCATCGCCCAGGTCGAGGCCGACCAGCCCGCCGACGGGGTGCTCGAGGTGGGCGACACCGTCGTCGCGGTCGACGGCGAGCCGGTCGAGCTGGCGTCGGATCTCGTCGAGGCCATCAGCAGCCGCGCCCCCGGCACCGAGGTCGAGCTCACGGTGGAGCCCCACGGCGAGGACGGCACCGAGGAGCGCACGGTCGAGCTCGGGGCCCGCCCCGACGATCCCGACGCCGCGTTCCTCGGGGTGGTGCCCCAGACCCGCGACCCCGACTTCGAGTTCCCGTTCGACATCGAGATCGACACCGGGTCGGTCGGCGGCCCGTCGGCGGGGTTGGCGTTCACCCTGGCGATCCTCGACCTCCTCACGCCTGGCGAGCTCACCGGTGGTGAGCGCATCGCGGTCACCGGCACCATCGACGCCTCCGGTGCGGTCGGCCCCGTCGGCGGGGTCGAGCAGAAGGCGGCCGCGGTGCGGCGCCAGGGCATCGAGATCTTCATCGTGCCGTCGGCGCTGTCCGAGGTCGAGCTCGACGCGGCCCGCGGTCAGGCCGGCGACGAGCTCATGATCGTCCCGGTCGACGATCTCGACGGCGCCCTCGAGGCGCTCGCCGGGTTCGGCGGCGACATCACCGCCCTGAGCGACCCGGTCGACGCCGCCGCCTGACACCGCCCCGCCGTGCCGGGGGCGGCGCAGGCGTCCCACGACGCGCCGGGCATCGGTCCTACCATCGCTCCGATGGCCTCACCCACCGGTGCCCACGAGCCGTTCGAGCCCGACGTCGTGGCGCGACACGAGTTCGCCACCGCGTTCCGGGGCTTCGACCAGATCGAGGTGCGGGGCTACCTGAACCGGTTGGCCGCCGAGCTGCGCGACCAGTCCGAGCGCGAGCGCGAGCTGCGCCGACGGGTCGACGAGGCCGAGCGTCGGGCCGGGGCGGCCGAGAACATCGACGAGGACCGCCTCACCGCCATGCTGGGCGAGGAGACGGCCCGGATCGTGGCCGCGGCCCGCGACGCCGCCACCGAGATCCGTGCCAAGGCCGAGGCCAAGGTGGCGGCCCTGGTTCGAGAGGCCCGCGACGAGGCGGCGCGCACCACGGCCAGCGCCGAGGCGGTGCTGCGCGCCCGCACGGCCGAGGCCGAGGCCGAAGCCGCCGGGCTGCGCGAGAAGGCCCAGCGCGACCGCGACGAGATGATCGCCGCGGCCGAGGCCCGTGCCGCCGCGCTGCGCGCCGAGGCCGAGGCGGCCGCCGAGGCGTTGCGGGCCGAGGCGGTGCGGGTGCGCGACGAGGCGGCAGCCGACGCGGCCCGCCTGCGCGACGAGATCGAGCTCGAGGTGGAGCGCCGGCGCAGCGACGCCGAGGAGGCCGCCACCGCGGCCGTCGAGGCGGCCCGGCTCGAGGGTCGTGAGATGGTGGCCGAGGCCCAGGCGGTGCGCGAGCGGATCCTCACCGACCTGGCCCGCCGTCGTCGGGCCGCGCGGGCCCAGCTCGAGCAGCTGCGGGCGGCCCGCGAGCGCCTGGTCGAGGCCTACGCGGTGGTGCGCCGCACGCTCGACGACGCCACCGCCGAGCTGTCGGTGGCGGTGCCCGAGGCCAAGCTCGCTGCCGACGCCGCGGCCCGCCGGGTCGAGGCCGAAGCCGAGATGACCGTCGACGACCTCGAGGCCGAGCTCGATGCCGCCCGTCTGGCCGGCCTGCCCCTGGGCGAGCGCCCGCCGAGCGGCGCGGCGGGGGTGCCCGACGACGACGTGGTCGACGTCGACCTGCTCACCGACGTGGGCGCGCTCGACGAGGGCCCCGTCGACGGTGGGGCGGTCGGTGGTCTCGTCGCCGACGAGCCGGCCGCCGACGAGCCGGTGGACGACGAGCCGGCCGACGACGAGCCGGTCGCCGACGAGCCGGTGGACCGCGAGCTGGTCGCCGACGAGCCGGTGGACCGCGACCCGGCCGAGGGGACCGAGCCGGTGGACCGCGAGCCGGCCGAGGTGGCCGATGTCGAGCCGCCCGTTCGGCCGTCCGCCGTCCCGCACGACGACCGGGCCGAGCCCCGACCCGACTCCCCCCGGGTGTTCGTGGTGCGCTCGCCCGCGGCCGACGAGCCGGTCGACCCGGGAACAGCCGAGGCGTCGCCCGGTGTCGTGGGCGCTGGCGGCGACGTCGACGGGCCCGACGCCGAGGTCGGTTCCGAGGCGGCGCTCGTGGATCCCCTGGTCGATCGTGAGCCCGACGACGTGGCGCGCGAGGCCGATGTGGAGCCTGCGCTCGGGGCGGAGCCGACGGCTGACGGGGAGCCCGCGCCCGGTGTGGAGCAGGAGGCCGACCGGGGGGGCGCGGCCGACGTGGATCCCGATCTCGAGGCCGACGCCGAGGGGGGTGCGGCCGACCGGGTCGACGACCTGTTCGCACGCCTGCGGGCGGGTGCCGATGCCGGGGTGGAACCGGAAGCCGACGTCGAGGCGCCCGACACCGCCGACGAGCCGCGGGCGTCGCTCGCCGCGGTCCTCGCCCCCATGGAGCCGCCCACCGACGCGCCCGAGCCGCTCGCCGTCGCCACCGCGGCCGTCGACACCGCGCCCGTCGACACCGCGGCCGTCGACACCGTCGACCCGGGCGCGACCGAGGCGATCGAGACGGTGCTCGACCGCCGCGACGCCCGCACCGAGCCCCTCGAGCAGCAGCTCGCCCGGTCGCTGAAGCGGGCGCTGTCCGACGACGAGAACGAGCGGCTCGACGCGCTGCGGCGTCAACGGCGGGCGGTCGTGGTCGACGAGGTCCTGCCGCCGCGGCCCGACCACGAGCAGGGGTACCGCGACGCGGTCGACGACCTGTTGGGGGAGGCCGCCGCCGCCGGCGCCGACCTGGCCGCCGAGCTCATGGGCGACGAGCCCCCGACGACGCCGATCGACACGTCGGACCTGGTCGCCGAGCTGCTCGACGCGGTGATCCCGCCGCTGCGGGCCCGTGTCGCCGAGCTGATCGAGGGCACCGAGGGCGACGACGCCGTCGACGCGGTGCGGGCCTGCTACCGCCAGTGGCGCACCGGCCGCATCGCCGACCTGGCGGGGTGGTTCGTGCACGCCGCGCTCAACCTCGGAGTGGTGGTCTCGGTGCCGGCCGGCACCCGGTTGGTGTGGACCGCGGACACGTCGCTCGGCCCGTGTCCCGACGGTGAGGACAACGCGCTGGCCGGTCCGGTCACGGCCGGTGACGAGTTCCCCACCGGCCACCGACACCCGCCCGCGCACCCGGCGTGCCGATGCCTACTGGTTCCTGACCGCCGGTAGGCTCCGGCCCATGCGGCCCCCCACTGAGATGCCCCGGCGCGACCAGCGTCCGGGATCCCCCAACCGCGGCCGGGTCATCCTCGTCGTCGCGGTCGCCGTCCTGTTGTTCCTCGTGGTCTCGTTGCGAGGCATCGCCGGCTTCTACACCGACTTCTTGTGGTTCGACTCGCTCGGGCTCACCGGCGTGTGGACGGGCGTGCTGGGGGCGCGCATCGTCCTGGCGCTGATCTTCATCGGCCTGTTCTTCGTGCTCATGTGGGTGAACCTGCTGGTGGCCGACCGCTTGGCGCCGCGCTTCCGCCCCCGGGGGCCCGAAGAGGAGATGCTCGAGCGCTACCACGACGTCGTCGGCCAGCGGGCCGGCCTCGTGCGCGCCGGAGTGGCCGCGCTGTTCGCCCTCATCGCCGGCGCCGGGGTGGCCAGCCAGTGGAACTCGTGGATCCTGTTCACGAACCGGGTCGATTTCGGCATCGAGGACCCGCAGTTCGGCACCGACATCGGGTTCTACGTCTTCCAGCTGCCCTTCCTCACGTTCCTCACCAGCTGGTTGTTCGCCGCGTTCGTCATCATCTTGATCGTCACCGCCGTCGCCCACTACCTCAACGGCGGCATCCGGGTGCAGACCCAGGGCGAGCGGGTCACCCCCCAGGTGAAGGCGCACCTGTCGGTGCTGCTCGGCGTGCTCGCGCTGGTGCGGGCGGCCGGCTACTGGCTCGATCGCTACGAGCTCACCTTCTCCACCCGGGGCGCGGTCGACGGCGCCACCTACACCGACGTCAACGCGCAGCTCCCCGCCATCAACCTGCTGCTGCTCATCTCGCTGTTCGCGGCCGGGCTGTTCCTCTACAACATCCGGCGGCGCGGCTGGGTGCTCCCGGTGCTGGCGGTCGGGCTGTGGGCGTTCGTCGCCATCGTGGTGGGCGGCATCTACCCGGCGTTCGTCCAGCGGTTCCAGGTCCAACCGGCCGAGTCCACCCGTGAGGCGCCGTTCATCGAGCGCAACATCGAGGCCACCCGGGCCGCCATGAACCTCGACCAGGTCGACACCACGATCTTCCCCTACGCCGAGGACCTCAGCGCCTCGGACCTCCAGGAGAACGTCGAGACGATCCGCAACATCCGCCTGCTCGACCCGAGCATCGTCAACGACACCTACCAGCGGCTGCAGGCCGAGCGCGGCTTCTACCGCTTCCCCGGCGACCTCGACGTCGACCGCTACATGATCGACGGGCGGCCCACCCAGGTGGTGCTCGGCGCCCGCGAGCTCAACCCGGGCGGCATCCCACAGGACTCCTGGGAGGGCGAGGTCCTCACCTACACCCACGGCTTCGGTGTGGCCCTGTCGCCGGCCAACGCGGTCACCGGCACCGGCCGTCCCAACTTCGTGGTCGGCGACGTCCCCGTGCGGGTCGACGAGGGCGTCGACATCGACCCCGAGCAACCCCGGATCTACTTCGGCGAGAACCTCGGTGGCTACGCGGTGGTCAACAGCGACCGCGCCGAGGTCGACTTCATCGACGATGCCGGCAACACGGTGAGCTACAGCTACACCGGCGACGGCGGCGTCGAGATGGGCTCGTTCTTCCGTCAGGCTGCGTTCGCGCTGCGCTTCGGCGACCCCAACATGTTGATCTCGAACTTCCTGCGCAGCGACTCGCGGGTGCTCTACATCCGTGACATCCGCGACCGGGTCGAGACGGTGGCCCCGTTCATCCACTTCGACGCCGACCCCTATCCCGTGGTGGGCGACGGTCGCGTGGTCTACATCGTCGACGGCTACACCACCACCGACCGCTATCCCTACGCACAGCGGGCCGACACCGAGCAGATCACCGGGCGCAGCGGGTTGAACCACTCGTTCAACTACGCCCGCAACTCGGTGAAGGCCGTGGTCGACGCCTACGACGGCAGCGTCACGCTCTACGTGATCGACCCCGACGACCCGATCGTGCAGGCCTATCGCAAGGCGTTCCCCGACCTGTTCGCCGACTTCGACGACATGCCCGAGGAGCTGCAAGACAACATCCGCTACCCCGAGGACCTCTTCACGGTCCAGACCAACATGTGGGGTCGCTACCACATCGAGGACCCGATCGAGTTCTACGAGCAGACGAACGGGTGGGCGGTCGCCCAGGACCCCGGGTCGAGCGTGCAGGGCGGCGGGGGCACCACCGCGGTCACCAACGCCGCCGGCGAGACCACCGGCACCCGCGAGCGCCGGGTCGATCCCTACTACCTGCTCATGCGCCTCCCCGGCCAGGACGACGAGGAGTTCGTGATGCTGCGCACGTTCGTGCCGGTGTCCGAGCGCGACGAGCGCAAGGAGCTCACCTCGTTCATGGTGGCGCGCAGCGACCCGGAGAACTACGGCGAGCTGCTCGTGTACCGCTTGCCGACCACCCAGGTCGACGGTCCCGCCATCGTCGCGGCCAACATCGCGTCCGAGCAGGACATCGCACGGGAGATCTCTCTGTTGAACCAGCAGGGGTCGACGGTGCTGTTGGGCGACCTCATCCTCACCCCCATCGAGGACTCGTTGCTCTACGTGCGGCCGCTCTACGTCCAGGCGTCGGGCCAGACCGCGGTGCCGGAGATGAAGAACGTCATCGTCGCCTACGGACCCGAGGTGGTGATGCGGCCCACGCTCGAGCTGGCGCTCACCGAGATCTTCGGCGACTCGCCCGACACCCTCGAAGACATCGACCCGATCGATCCCGAGACCGGCGAGCTCATCGATCCCGATCTCGATCCCGAGACCGGCGAGGTGATCACGGACGACGACGAGGCCGACGGCGACGCCGGCGGCGACGGCGACGGCACCACCACCACGACCGTGCCGCCGACCACCACCACGCCGCCCACGCCGGGCGACGAGACGGTCGACGAGCTGCTCGCCCAGGCCGCGGCCGCGCTCGAGGAGGCCAACGAGGCGCTCGCCTCGGGCGACCTCGGGGCCTACCAGGACGCGGTCGAGGAGGCCCGGCGGCTGATCCTGCTGGCCCAGAGCCGGTCGTCGGGGGGTTCGGCGGCCACCGTGCCACGCGACGACTCCGACACCACGGTGGCACCCACCACCGCCACCACCGAATCGACGTGAGCGACGGCGGTCCTCTCACCGTCGTCGCGCTGGGCGGCAGCCTCCGGGCCGGGTCGTTGACCCGGGGGCTGCTCGGCGCGGCGGTGGGCCTCGCCCCCGAGCGGCTCGCCATCGAGCCCCTCGAGGTGCGCGATCTCCCGATGTACGACGGCGATCTCGACACCGACGACCCGCCCGCCGCGGTCGCCGCGCTCAAGGCGCAGCTCACCGCCGCCGACGGGCTGTTGGTCGTCACCCCCGAGTACAACCACTCGGTGCCGGGGGTGGTGAAGAACGCCATCGACTGGGCGTCGCGCCCGGCGTACCGGTCGCCGCTGCGCGACCTGCCGGTCACCATGATCGCTGCCGCCCCCGGTCCCTACGGTGGGGCCCGGGCGCTCGCCGCGCTGAAGGCGATCATGCTCGGTTGCGGGTCGGCGCTGCTGCCGTGGCCCGACTTCGCCATGCCGGCCGCGCACGAACGGCTCGACGGCGAGGTGCTCACCGACGAGGTGTTCGCCGGGCGGTTGTCGGCGCAGCTCGCCGCGTTCGCCGAGTGGATCGACGCGCTGTCCACGTACGGGGCCAACGCCAGCCGTTGAGCCGGTCCGGGGTCGGTGTCGGCCGGTAGCGTTCGGCCGTGCTCCGCTCCGGCATCGACCGAGTGATCGCCACGCTGGCCCGGGTGTTGCTGCTCGGGTTCTACCGGCGGGTCGAGATCGATGGGCGGAGCCGCATCCCCCGCGGGCGACCGGTCATGGTGGTGGCCAACCACTTCAACGGGTTCGTCGACCCGGTGCTGGTCGTCGCCGCGCTCGGGCGCCTGCCCCGGTTCCTCGCCAAGGCCACCTTGTGGAAGGTGGTGCCGGCCCGGCCGTTCCTGGCGCTCGCGGGCGTGGTGCCCGTGTACCGGGCCGAGGACGGAGCCACCGGCGGCAACGCCCGCACCTTCGCCCGGTGCGCCGCGGTCTTCCGTCGGGGCGGCACCGTCGCACTGTTCCCGGAGGGGACCACCCACGACGACCTGCGCCTGGCGAAGGTGCGCACCGGGGCGGCCCGCATCGCCCTCGGGTCGCGGGCCGTCGGCACCGAGGGGCTGCTCGTCCTCCCTGTCGGGATCGTGTTCGACGACAAGGTGGCGCTGCGCTCGGGAGTGCTGATCCGGGTGGGGGAGCCCGTCGAGCTCGACGCGCTGGTCAGTGAGCTGCGACCCGACGCGCCCGACGCCGACGACACCGACCACGCGCTGGTGCGGGCGGTGTCGACCCGCATCGCCGACGCGCTGGGCGAGGTGTCGGGCGACTACGACGACTGGAAGGAGGCGGCGCGGCTGCGGTTCGCCGCCGAGGTGGCGATCCGGCGTGACGGGTCGCAGGACGTCACCCTCGCCGAGCGCGAGGACCTGGCCCAGCGGCTGGCGCACGCCGACGACACCGAGCGCGAGGAGCTGCTCGACGCGCTGGGCCGCTACGCGCTCGACCTCGACCACGTGCGGCTCACCGACCGCCAGGTGCTGGCCCGGGCCGGCCTCGGCCGGGCCGTCGGGCGCCTGGCCGTCAACCTGGTGATGCTCGCCGTGCTGGCGCCGTTCCTCGTCACCGGCGTGGTGGTGAACCTGGCGCCGTGGTGGGCGGTGTGGGTGTCCGGTGCCGCCATCCGGGTGCCGGTCACCAAGGGGACCGTGCGGTTCCTGGTCGCGCTGGTGGCGTTCCCGGCGAGCTGGTGGATCTGGGCCTACGTCGTGCTCGGCCGCAGAGGATGGGCCGTGCCGCTGGCGATGCTGGCGTTCCTGGTCCTCGGGCTGGCCACCGTGTGGCTGGTGGAGCGGTGGTGGAGCCTGATCCGCGACTGGGGGGCGTGGGCCACGCTGCGCAACCGCCGGGCGTTGGTCGACCAGCTGCTGCCCGACCGGGTCGCCGTGGTCGCAGCCGTGGCGCAGGTCACCGCCGGCGGAGTTGCGGGATCGGGAGAGGATGGGTACGGTTCACAGTCCGCTCGCAGAAGCGATCGCCGCGGGGTGGAGCAGTCTGGTAGCTCGTCGGGCTCATAACCCGAAGGTCGCAGGTTCAAATCCTGCCCCCGCCACCAAACCGCAAGGTGAACGAGGCCCCGCTCCGGCGGGGTCTCGTCGCGTGTTGGCTCGGCTTCCCTGCCCCCGGCCGGGGTGGTGTCGCCTCGCCGTCATGGACGGTCGCCATGAGCGTGAGATCTCTGGAGGAAGACATCGCTGGTGCGCTCCCGCTCTCTGCTCGGCACCGTCTGAGGCTGGCGCAGGCGTAATCGAATGTAATACACTAGATCGTGTGTCTGAACTGTTCGACCTCGATCTCCTCGACGACGAGGACCCGTTCGAGATCGACGACCAGGCCGGGCACCTCTTCAAACACCCGAGGCTCGGCGTCGAGGACGTCTGCGAGGTGTGGCAGTCGGACCCGCTGTTCTACCCGGCGAAGCCGCCAGCGCACTGGCTGATGGTGGCGGAGGTTGCCGGGGCCGTCCTCGTCGTGCCGCTCGCGCCACCAGATTCTGGTGACCCCACCAAGTGTCGACCGATCGGCTGCTACGTCGCAGCCAAGCACCTCGTCATCCGCTACCGGGAGGACCGATGACCAAGAAGAAGATGACCCGAGAAGAGGAGTACGAGTTCTACGCCAAGCCCGAGAACCAGGAGCCTGATGGTCCTGCTCGGCGGCGGAAGCGCTCGAACCTGACCGAGATGGTGCCGGTGCGGTTCCCGCCCGAGACCCTCGAGGAGGTTCGCCGACTCGCCGAAGCCGACGACCGCTCGGTGTCGAGCTGGATCCGCCGTGCCGTCGAGCACGAGCTCGAGAAGCAGGCCCGCTGAGCGGCGACCTCTCGCCGATGGTCTCGGGCGCGTGCAACGAGGTGACCGGGGCACGGTCTCCGAGCGTCCGGCCCGGGGAACGGATCAGACGGCCGGCTCGTCCACCTGCGGTGGGGCGGCCTGGGTGGGTCGGCTGTAGACGGCGGCGGCGCGTTCGGGGGTGATCCATCCTTCGCTGACGTCGTGGGCGACGGCCTCGGGTGGGCGGGTGGTCGGGTCGCCGTAGCCGGCTCCTCCGGCGCTCACCGAGCGCATCAGCTCTCCCGGCGAGAGCGTGGCCATGCCGGAGGTGGGGATCTCGCGCACCGTCCCGTCCTCGCCGATCACGTGCTGGCTCG
>DATHSN010000023.1:0-13732 GCA_035464115.1 Acidimicrobiales bacterium
GGCCCCGGGGCCGGCCACGCGGCCCACCCCCGCCAGCGCGGCGGCGAGGGCGGCGGCGGTGCGCCGGTCGACCCGCTCGCCGAGCGCCCGCGGGGCGACCACCGCCACGATCACCGGCGCCAGGTAGGTGATGAGCAGCACGGTGCCGATCGGCGCCCGTTGGAGCGCGCCGAACAGCGCCACCCAGTGGGCCGCGAGCAGGGCCCCGAGCACCACCACCCGACCCGGGCGGACCGAGAAGGGCCGGGCCCCCGCCGGTCGGCGCACGAGGAGCCAGAGCCCGATGGCCAGCGCGGCGATCGACACCCGCGACGCCACGATCCCGACGGCGGGCAGATCGATCTGGCGGACCACCACCCCGAGCGATCCCCAGCCCACGGCCACCGCGGCGAGGAGCTGATCGGGTCGGGGCCGCACGTCGCAACGCTACCGCTGCGGCGCCACCGCTCCGCCGACGCCGGGAGGCCACGGGCCCACCCGGAGTGACGGGATCGGGTGCTCATCGTGAGATTCCCGCTCAAGGTCCCGCCCCGACGCGACGAAGACAGAGAGGTCGGCGGCTCGCCCCCGCCGATTCAGCAAGGAACAGGGGCGGGGGTCGCACTCCCTCCATCTCGCATCGCCACCGGCCTCACGGCCGGCGCCAACCGCGACCTCCGCCCTCTCCTCGCGCCCCGACCCCGCCCGGCTCAGCCCGGCGGCGGGGGTTCGGCCACCGCGGCGAGGTCGGCGTCGGTCACCGCGGCGACGATCCGATCGGCCACCACCACGTCGGTGGCCTCCCGGCGCTCGATCTCGAGTCGGCTCACCGCGCCCGTGGCGGCGTCGAAGCACCACAGGGCCCGGCGGCCGTAGGGCGGAGCCAGCACGGCCCGGGCCAGGCGCAGCCGGTGGCAGCCGGCGTCGTCGGTCGCCACGCGGTAGAGCGGCGCGGCGCCGGACACGTAGCCGGTGAGGATCTCGAGCTCGGCCGCCACCTCGGCGGCCCAGCTCCCCTCGACGTCGAGCTCCTGGCAGCGGACGCCCTCGGGGGTCGTGTCGCAGACCCGGCGGCGGCCGTCGAGCCACCCGCTCACCGACCCGCCCTGCGCGACCAGGCGGTCGGGCGGGCGCTGCACCACGGTCGACGCCGCCGCCACCGAGGCACCCGTCGGTGTGGTGCGCACGAACGTCGACTCCACGAGGTACGTGGCGGTGCGGCTCCGCTCCCACGCGGCGAGGAACGACGCCGCCGCCGCGTCGGACTCGACGACCGAGTCGGACGCCGGCGGGGCGGCCAGACGGGCCCCGTCGTCGCGTCCGACCAGCGCGAGCGCGGCACCGAGGATCGCGCCGACGGCCAGGGCCAGCGCCACCGCCCAGACGCCCGGCCCCCGGTCGGGCCCGGCCCCGTCGGGGGTCGGGCCGTCGGGGTCGGCGGACGGTGGCTCCACCCGGGGCACCGTACCGAAGGCCGCACCGGGCATCGCGGCGCATCGGGCATCGTGGCGCGTGACGCGCGATCCTGGGGGCGGCTGCGCGCGCCGAGGGCGGCGCGCATCGAAGGGGGAGCCATGGGGGTCCATCACGTCGCCCTGCCCAGCAGGGACATCGACGCCACGCACCGCTTCTACACCGAGGTCATGGGCTTCGAGCTGGTGAAGGCGGTGGTGGCGCCCACCGAGCACCCCGGCGGGTGGGCCAAGCACCTCTTCTACGACACCGGCGGCGACGGCATGATCGCCTTCTGGGACCTGCACGACCCGGCGCTCGGTGACGACTGGCGCACCGCCATGTCCGGCGGGTTGGGGCTCCCACCCTGGGTCGCCCACCTGGCCTTCACCGCCCACGGCCTCGACGACCTCCACGCCAAGCGCGACCGCTGGCTCGCCCAGGGCATCGCCTGCGCCGAGATCGACCACGAGTTCTGCGTGTCGATCTACGCCACCGACCCCGACGGCACCATGGTCGAGTTCTGCACCGACACCCGCGCCCTCACCGACGACGAGCGTCGCGAGGCGCTCCGCCTGCTGGCCGACCCCGACCCGCAGCTCGAGGCGCCGCCCACCCCGGTGTTCCACGTGCCCGAGGCCACGCCGGTCGCGGGCGACTGAACCGCACCGCGGTGACCGGTCCCCTCCAGCCGATCCTCGGCTACTGGCCCGCCCCGGCCGACGACCCCGGTGTCGACCTCGGTCGAGAGCCCGTCGCCCTCGTCACCCCCGACGGGGCCGTCGTGCGCGGCATCCTGTGGACCCCGCCCGCCGGTCGCCGGTGGCGCACCGCCGTGCTGCTCGGCCATCCCCGCGGCGATTTCAGCACCCACTACATGTGCCCGTTGCTGGCCGCCGCCGGCTACGCGGTGCTCGGCATCGCCGGGCGCTACGTGAACAACGACACCGACTGCCTCCACGAGCGCTGCATCGTCGACGTCGACACCGCGGTGGCCGAGCTGCGCCGCCGGGGCGCCGACGCGGTGGTGCTGCTCGGCAACAGCGGCGGTGGCTCGCTCATGGCGCTGGCCCAGGCCACCGCCGCCGACGCCGGTCGACCCCTGGCCGACGCGTTCGTCGCCCTCGCCGCCCATCCGGGCGAGGGGGTGTTCCTGCTCCAGGCCATCGACCCGTCGGTCACCGACGAGTCCGACCCCCTCTCGGTCGACCCCGAGCTCGACATGTACCACCCCGACAACGGCTGGCGCCCCTGGCCCGAGCCGTGCTCGTACGACCCGGCGTGGCTGGCCCGGTACCGGCGCGCCCAGCACGACCGCGTCGCCCGCATCGACGCGGTGGCCCGGGCCGCCCTCGACGAGCGCACCGCCGCCCGCGACCAGGCCCGCGCCGTCGACCGCCACGACCCGGCGTGGAACCCGCGACGCCGGCGGGCCGTGCTCGGGCGGATCATCACCACCTACCGCACCCTCGCCGACCCGGCGTACCTCGACCTGTCGATCGACCCCGACGACCGGGCCATGGGATCGGTCTTCGCGTTCCCCGACCCGCTCGACGCCAACTACGGCTACGGCGGGCTGGCCCGCACCATGACCGCCCGGGGCTGGCTGTCGACGTGGTCGGGGCTGTCGTCGGCGGCCCGCCTCGCCGACACCATGCCGGCCGTCACCGTGCCCACCCTCGTGGTGCACCCCACCGCCGACACCGAGATCCGCCGCCACCAGGCCGACGCCATCGCCGCCGCCTCCGGCGCCGACGACACCACCTACGTCACCCTCGACGGCGCGCCGCACTACCTCGACGGGCACCGTCGGGTCGCGGCCGACCTCGTCGTCGACTGGCTCGGGACCCGCGTGCCGTGACCCACGACGCCACGCCCGCACCCGCGGCCCCACCGCCCGCCACCGCCGCGGCGGCGGCCGGGCTCACCCACCGCCAGACCATGGCCATCTTCGGCGCGCTGCTGCTCGGGCTGTTCCTCGCCGCCGTCGACGGCACCATCGTCTCCACCGCGCTGCCCACCATCGTCGGCGAGCTCGGCGGGGTGGAGCAGCTGGCCTGGGTGGTCACCGCCTACCTGCTCACCTCCACCGCGGCCACGCCGCTGTTCGGCAAGCTCAGCGATCTCTACGGCCGCCGCCTGCTGTTCCAGGTGGCGATCGTGGTGTTCGTGGTGGGGTCGATGCTGTGCGGGCTCGCCCAGACCATGTGGCAGCTCATCGTGTTCCGCGGCGTGCAGGGCATCGGCGGCGGTGGCCTCATGGCCCTCGGGTTCACGATCCTCGGCGACATCTTGAGCCCGCGCGAGCGGGGCCGCTACATGGGCTACTTCTCGGCGGTGTTCGCCGCCGCGGGCGTGGCCGGCCCGCTGCTCGGCGGGTTCTTCGTCGACAACCTGAGCTGGCCGTGGATCTTCTACGTCAACGTGCCGCTCGGGATCATCGCGTTCGCGGTGGTCACCGCGGTGCTCCGCCTGCCCGCCACCGATCGCACGCCCTCGATCGACTGGCTCGGGGCCGCGCTGATGGTCCTCGGCGTGAGCACCCTGCTGCTGGTCAGCGTGCTGGGTGGCGAGACGTACCCGTGGCTGTCGGCGCCGATCATCGGGCTGGCGGGGGTCACGGTGGTCGCCGCCGTGGGGTTCGTGGTCGTCGAGCGGCGGGTGGCCGAGCCGATCGTGCCCACCCACCTGTTCGCCATCCCGCTGTTCCGCCTCAACACCGTCATCAGCTTCTGCAGCGGGGCGGCGATGATCGCCGCGATCGTCTTCCTCCCCCTGTTCCTGCAGGGCGTGGTGGGCGTGTCGGCCACCGACTCGGGGTTGCTGCTCGCGCCGATGATGCTCGGCGTCACCGCCTCGTCGATGGTCACCGGCCGGCTCATCACCCGCACCGGTCGCTACAAGCCCCAGATGCTCGTCGGCGCCACCCTCTCGCTGCTCGCCGGGCTCCCCCTCATCGGCATCGACGTCGACACCACCGGGCTCACCGTGGCCCTCGTGATGGTGGTGCTGGGGCTGGGTCTGGGCACGGTCATGCCCGTGCTCAACCTGTCGTCGCAGAACGCCGTGCCCTTCGCCGACCTCGGCGCGGCCACCTCGACGGTGACCTTCACCCGCGGGCTGGGCTCCGCCATCGGCGTCGCGGTGCTCGGGGCGGTGCTCACGGCGCGGTTGCGCACCGGCCTCGAGGCCATCGAGGCGGGTGGCGGGGTCCCCGACGGGGTCGACGTGTCGGGACTGGCCGACAGCCCCCAGATCATCCAGGCGCTCGACGAGCCGCTGCGCACCGAGGTGGGTGCCGCCCTCGCCGACGCCATCGGCACCGTCTACCTGGTGTCGGTGCCGCTGCTCGTCATCGTGGTGGTCCTCGCGCTCCGGGTGCCCGAGCTCCCCCTGCGCACCCACGCCCACGTCGCCCGGGTGGCGCCCCCGCCCGACCCGGCCACCGCGGCCCGACCGGGCACCGCGGTGGCCGGCGAGTGAGCGCCCACCACCCGGCGGTGCCGCCGTCGGACCGCTACGACAGCTTGAGGAACAGCTTCTCGAGCTCGTCGATGTCGAGGCCGGGGTCGTCGGCGCCGGGCTCGACCGCGGGATCGGTGGCGCAGTAGCGCATGCCGGCGGCCACCAGGCGGTAGCCGACGCGGTCGAGCGCGGCCTTGGCCGCCGACAGCTGGGTGACCACCGCCTGGCAGTCCTGGCCCTCGGCGAGCATGCGCTGCAGCCCGCGGATCTGGCCCTCGAGCCGTCGCAGTCGCAGCTGGACGTCGTCGGAGACGTCGTCGGGGAATCGCACCGCTGCCTCCTTCGGGGAGAGATGGCCCGAGCTCGACCCGGGCGCCCCCCAAGATACCCCCACCCGTAGGGGAGGCGCGTGAGATCAGCCCGGACCGTAGCGGAGCCCGGCGAAGCCCGGCTCCGGCTCCACCGCCACCGCGCCCACCGACCGGGGCACGAGCACCGTGGCGCCCGCCCCGGCGGGCACGTCGCCGACGCGCGCCGAGCCGGACACGACGTGCACCGCGGCCCACGATCCGGCCGGATCGACGGGGGCGCGGGCCGACCCGAGCCGGTCGACGACGAAGTGGTCGCAGGCCACGAGCCGGACCGGGTCGGGCGACGGTGGCGGGGCCGGGACGGGAGCGGCCAGCGGCTCGGTGCGGGCGCACGCCAACCCCTGGTCGAGGTGGAGGCCCCGGTCGGGTCGGCCCCAGTCGTAGAGCCGGTAGGTGGCGTCGCTCGCCTGCTGCAGCTCGAACAGGACCAGGCCACCGCCGATGGCGTGGACCGTGCCCGCGGGCACGAACACCGCCTGGCCCACCTCCAGCGGGACGAAGCGCAACAGGTCGGGGAGCGACCCGTCGAGGGCGGCGGCGCGCAGCTGGTCGGCGGTGGTGGGACGGGCGACGCCGTGCCACACCCCGGCTCCCGGCTCGGCCCGCAGCACCACCCACGCCTCGGTCTTGGCGTCGTGGTCGCTCGGGTGGACCTGCACCGACAGCGGCTCGGCGCAGTCGAGGCGCTTGGCGAGCAGTCGCAGCGGACCGCCGAAGTCGTCGGGGGCCTCGGCGACGAGGGCGTCGAGGGAGCGGCCCCGGTGCATCCCGGCGGCCACCGTCGACGCCCCGTCGGGCAGCGTCGACAGGTCCCACGCCTCGCCGATGCCCGGTCCGAGACCCCGCCCGGCCCACACCTTGCTGACGCGGTGCGGGGCCAGCAGGAGCGGCTCGGTCACCACGGGCATCGGTCCATCCTACGGTCCGACCCCCCGCCTCCCCGTGCGGGGGCCCCACGCGGGATGCTGGAGCGATGGCCCCCGATCCAGCCCCCGATCCGGCCGCTGATCTGGCCGCTGATCTGGTCGCGCGATGGGACGACCTCGACCACGACCTCGCGGCGCGCTGGGGGCTGCCGGCGGCGCCGCACCACCGCGACGAGCTGCTCGGCCGGTGGCACGAGCCGCACCGCCGCTACCACGACGTCGCCCACCTCGCCGCGGTGCTCGGCCACCTCGACCGCTGGACCGGCGACGGTCGCGACCGCGACGCGGCCCGGGTGGCGGCCTGGTACCACGACGCCGTCCAGCAGCCCGGCGCGGGCGACGACGAGGCCCGGGCCGCGGACCTGGCCCGCGCCCACCTCGCCGACCGCGGCGCGCCCGCCGACCTGGTCGACACGGTCGTCGCCGCCGTCCTGGCCACCGCCGACCACCTCCGCGACCCCGACGCCGACCCGCCCCCGGCCGTGGCCGTGCTCCTCGACGCCGACCTGGCCGTCCTCGGCGCCGACCCCGACACCTACGCCGCCTACCGCCGGGGGGTGCGCGCCGAGTGGCCCCACCTCGACGACGCCACGTTCGCCCGGGGTCGCCGGACCGTGGTCACCGCGCTCGCCGCCCGCCGCCGCCTCTACCTCACCGAGGTCGCGGCACGCGAGCGCGGCGCGGCCGCCCGGGAGAACCTCACGGCGGAGCTGGTCGACCTGTCGTCGTGAGCCCCCGGCGCCTCAGCGCGCCGCCGGCCCGACCGCCCCGTCGACCACGCCGTCGACCGCGTCGTCGACCAGGCGGGCGCCGGCCAGCAACCACGACGTGACCCGCGGCGCCGGCACCGCCGGTGACCACAGGTAGCCCTGGGCCTGGTGGCACCCCAGGGCGACGAGCCGGTCGGCCTGCACGCGGGTCTCGACCCCCTCGGCCACCACGCGCAGCCCGAGGAGCCCGCCGAGGGCCACGACCATCTCGGCGATCGCCGAGGGTCCCCGCCGGTCGGGCTCGAGCACCGCCGAGACGAACGCCCGGTCGATCTTCACGGTGTCGATGGGGAGCGCCGACAGGTGGGTGAGCGAGCTGAAGCCGGTGCCGAAGTCGTCGAGGGAGATCTCCACGCCGAGGGCGCGCAGCTCGTCGAGCTGGTCGGCGGCCGCCACGGTGTCGTCGAGCAGCTGGGTCTCGGTGACCTCGAGGTGCAACGCCGGGCCGGTGGTGCCGGTCATCGCGAGCGCCCGGCGCACGGCGGGCACCAGCGTCCCCGCGGCCAGCTGGCGCGCCGACACGTTCACCGCCACCGTCAGGTCGGGGACGATGCGGCGCCAGTCGGCCACGTCGCGCAGCGCGGTGAGGAGCACGTGGGCGCCGAGCTCGTGGATGAGCCCGCACGACTCGGCGACGCGGACCAGCTGCGACGGGTCGCGCAGCTCGTCGTCGGTGGCCGACCACCGCAACAGGGCCTCGACGCCGACGATGCGCTCGTCGTCGAGGCGCACGATGGGCTGGTAGTGCACGGGGATGTCGCCGGCCGTCAGGGCGCGCCGCAGCGCCTGCTCGTGGCGCACGTCGACGTCGGCGGCTCGGCGCAGCGAGTCGTCGAAGGCCACCACCTTCCCCGGCCCGGAGCGCTTGGCCGCGTACATGGCGAGATCGGCCTCGGCGAGGGTCCGCTGGGCGTCGGCGGGGGCGTCGGCCGCCGCGTGGCTGATCCCGACGCTGGCGCCGAGGTAGGCGACGTCACCCGACGGCAACCGGTAGGGCTCGCGCAGCGTGGCCACCAGCCGGTCGGCGAGGACGCGCCCGTCCCGGTCGGTGAGCCCACCGCACAGCACGACGAACTCGTCGCCACCGATCCGTCCGACCAGGTCGGTGCCGCGCACCACGCTGCGGACGCGGTCCGCGACCTCGCGGAGCACCGTGTCGCCGGCGGCGTGGCCCTGCGTGTCGTTCACCCGCTTGAAGCGGTCGAGGTCGACGTAGAGCAGCGTGTGGTCCTCGTCGCCGGTCCGCAGCAGCCTCCGGGTCGCCACCTGGGTGAAGCCCCCACGGTTGAGCAGACCGGTGAGCGGATCGTGGGTGGCGTCGTGGGTCAGCTGGGCCTCGAGGGCCTTGCGGTCGCGGATGTCGCGAGCGATCACCGTGATGATCCCGCCGTCGGCCGTGGCGACGCTGGACGCCGACACCAGCAACGGCACCACGTCGCCCTCGGGCCGGTGGTGGAGGTGCTCGAAGCGCAAGCTCGTGCCCGGCGCCGGCGCCTCGATGTGCAACACGTCGGCCAGGCGCGCGCCGACCAGGCCGTGCGACACGCCGGCCAGCTCGACCGCGGAGGCGTTGGCCGAGATGATCACCCCGTCGAGCGAGGCCACCACGATGGCGTCGGGGGCGCTGTCGACGATGGTGCGCGACAGCGCCTCGCTGGCCCGGAGCCGGCGGGTGGTGTCGGACAGGTTCGCCACCGACTCGCGCAGCAGCGAGCCGAGGCGGCCGGGGGCGTCGACCGCCAGCACGGCAGCGTCGATCTGCCCGGCCGCCAACGCCTCGGTCTGGGCGCCGATCAGCACGAGGTTGCGCTCCATCTCCTCGAACGTGGCCGCCAGCGTGGCCACCTCGTCGCGCCCGGCGACGTGCACCGCGGCGCCGCCACCGAGCTCGCCCTCGCCGAGGCGGCGGGCCCGCGCGGCCAGCGCGGCGAGCGGGCGGGCCAGCGAGCGCGTCACGAGGACCGCGACCGCGCCGGTGAGGAGCATGGCGACGAGCGCGACCGCCAGCGCCCGCCGCAGGTCGGCCTGGGCGGTCGCCTCGCGGGCCTCCGCACCGGCGCGGAGGTCGTCGAGGAGGGCGACCTGGGCGGTCTCGTAGGCCTCGGCGAGCGACTCGATGGCGGTGCCCGCCTCGACCAGCAGCGGGATCGACGGATCGATCGCGCCGCTCGCGGCGATGCTCGCGAAGCGCTTCCGGTAGGGCGCCCACCCCGTGTAGGCGCTGCGGGTCGGTTCCGACGGGTCGTCGATGGCGGGTCCCGACGGCGTCGTGGCGGCTCGCACCACCTCGGGCGCGCCGGGCGCGGTGCGGTCGAGGTCCTCGAGTCGCAGCTCCTGGGTGACCACGCTGCGCTGCCACAGATCGACGAGCTCGGGATCGGGCTCGGCGCCCATCAGGGCGAGGAACACCACGGTGGCCTCCACCCCGAGCGAGTCACCCGCGTCGATGAGGGCGAGCACCGGCGACGCGCTCGTCGAAGCCGGGCCACCGAGCAGCTCCCCCACCGCGTCGACCAGCGTGGCGCGGATCGCGTCGTAGCGGTCCCGCGCCTCGTCGAGGTCGTCGATGCGACCGGCGCCGACATCGACCTCGAGCTGGTCGAGCTCGTCGATCGCGCTGCGCACCGGGGCGGGCGACGACAGAGTCGACCCCAGCTCGTCCATCGCCGCTGATGCGGCGGCCACGGCGTCGATGGTGCGTTGGCGACGCTCGCCGGCGAGCTGGTCGAACACGGGGAGCGAGCCGCTGAACTCGGCACCGAGGTCGCCGTCGCCCTGGACCGAGACCACCTGGTAGGCGGCCAGCTCGCGGCTGGGCCCGACCAGCTGGGCGAGCGTGGCGAGCGGGGCGGCGAGCTCGATGGCATCGCGGTCGTGGCGGGCGGCCCGGGCCTCGTGATCGGCCCGGGCCGCGCTCGCCACCAGGATCCCGGTCAGCACGAACAAGGGGACCGCGGCGGCGAGGAGGACCTGGGTGCGGACGCGCCAACGCCCGCGCGGTCGTCCTCGGCGGCGTGGCATGCACCGTCTATCGGCGCCGGCCGGGGGTGGCTGAGGGCAGCGTCCTCGTGGATCTGCCCCCGTCGGTTCAGGCCTCGGAGTGGGTGACGGGCTCCTCGCCCATCCACTCGCGCAAGGTGTTCTTCAGCTTGATCTGCTGGATGAAGATGTCGTGCTCGGCCTCGAGGCCATCGGTGCCGGGCTGGGGGCTCTTGAAGTAGAAGCTCAGCCACTCCTGCACGCCGTGCTCGCCGGCGCGGGCGGCGAGGTCGAAGAACAGGGCCAGGTCGAGCACCAGCGGGGCGGCGAGGATGGAGTCGCGGCAGAGGAAGTTGACCTTGATCTGCATCGGGTAGCCCATCCACCCGTAGATGTCGATGTTGTCCCAGCCCTCCTTGTTGTCGCCCCGGGGCGGGTAGTAGTTGATCCGCACCACGTGGTCGATGTTGCCGTAGAGGTCGGGGTACTCACCGGGCTGGAGGATGGTGTCGAGCACGCCGAGCTTCGACACCTCCTTGCTCTTGAAGTTCTCGGGGTCGTCGAGGACCTCGCCGTCGCGGTTGCCGAGGATGTTGGTGGAGTACCAGCCCCGCAGGCCCAGCATCCGGCTCTTGAGGCCCGGCGCCAGGATCGTCTTCATGAGGGTCTGGCCGGTCTTGAAGTCCTTGCCGCCGATGGGCACCTGCTCGCGCTCGGCCAGCTCGATCATGCAGGGCAGGTCGACGCTCAGGTTCGGGGCGCCGTTGGCGAACGGCACGCCCGACATCAGCGCGGCGTAGGCGTAGATCTGGCTGGGGGCGATCTCGGGATCGCTGGCCTTGAGCCCGGCTTCGAACGCGGCGACGGTCTGGTGCACCTCGGTGGGCTCGCGGTAGGCCTCGGTGGAGGCGCACCACACCATCACCATCCGGTCGCACCCCTGCTCGACCCGGAACGTCTCGATGTCGGCCATGACGGCCTGGGCGAGGTCCCACTTGCTGTCGGCCTGCTTCACCCGGGTGCCCTCGAGCCGGCTGACCCAGCGCTGGTCGAACACCGCGTCCATGGCGACGATGCCCTCGAGCTCGGCCGACACCGGCGCCAGGTCGCGCTCCTCGAGCACCCCGGCGGTGCGGGCGGCCTCGAGGGCGTTGGGCGAGATGGGGTCCCAGGCGCCGAAGACGAGGTCGTCGAGCCCGGCGAGGGGGACGAAGTCCTTGATGAGGGGGTTGCGGCCCTCGGTGCGCTCGCCGAGGCGGACGTGGGCCATCTGGGTGAGCGACCCGATGGGCGGGGTGCCGGCGGCGCGCGCGGCCAGCACGCCGGCGATGAAGGTGGAGGCCACGGCGCCGAGCCCGGGGGTGAGGATCCCGAGGCGTCCGGTGGCGGGGGCGATGGTGCGAGGTTCGGCCATGGTCGGATGATAACGACCTCGACACGTCACGTGGGTTCAGTTCAGTGATGCTGAACTATGGTGCGCAGGTGGCCGACACCGGCGACCCGCCCCTCCCCAACCTCACCGTGCAACAGCTCGAGTACCTCGTGGCGGTGTCGCGCTCGGCCACGTGGGCCGAGGCCGCCGAGTCGGTCGGGGTCACCCCCTCGGCGCTGTCGCAGGGCCTGGCCGAGCTGGAGCGGCGCGTCGGGGTCCCGCTGTTCGAGCGCCAGGGCCGGCGGCGGGTCATCGCCCCGGCCGCCGCCCCGGTGCTGGCCCACGCCACCGCCGTGGTGGCCGGCACGCGCGACCTGGCCCGCTGGTCCGCCGACCGCCGCTCGGGTCGGGCCGGGCAGCTGCGGGTCGGGATGATCGACGCCGCCGCCGTCCACCACTTCCCGACGACGCTGCGGCGGTTCCGTGACGACCGACCCGAGCTCGACCTGCGGCTCACGGTGGCCCCGTCGGGTGCGTTGCTCGAGGGGCTGCGGCGCGCCGATCTCGACCTGGCCGTGTGCGTCGAGCCCACCACCGGCACCGAGGGGCTGGCGACCGTGGCCGTCGGCGACGAGGCGCTCGCCGTGTACGGACCCCCGGGGGCCGCACCGGTGCCGCCCGTCGAGTGGGGGCCGTGGGTCACCTTCCCCGCCGGCTCGCACACCCGGGTGGTGATCGGCCGGGCCCTGGCCACCCTGGGTGCCCGCTTCGAGGTGGTCGCCGAGTCGCACCAGCCCGAGGTCCTCCGGGAGATGGTCCGCCTCGGGCTGGGGTGGACGGTGCTGCCGGTGGCCCAGGCCGAATCGGGGCCCGATCCCCTCCACCCCGCTGCGGGTGCCCCCGTCGCCGTGCGTCGACTGGTGGTGGCCCGGCGCACCGACGCCGTCCCCGACCCGGTCGCCGACGCGCTGGTCGACGCGCTCCGCGACGCGGCCCCGGTGTCGCTGTCCTGAGCGGCTGTCGTGCGCAGGCGCGATGCGGCCCTGCGTCGTTGGGCCCTCACCACGCCACCTGCCGGGCCGGCGCCTGCTGGTGCGAGCCGCGCTCGTTCCATGCGTGGCGGTCAGACCGATGAGGTGATGGGGCCGCCGCCGTTGGGGCGGTGGTAGGTCCAGGTGCCGTCGGGTTCTCGGTGCGGGGTGAACCCGGCTTCTTTGAGCCGGTTGTGGAACCCGCAGCCGGGTTGGCCGTTGTGGGTGTCGGTGCATCCGCCCGTGCGCCAGGCGTCGATGTGGTCGATCTGGAGGTGGCGGGCGTCGCGGTCACAGCCGGGCCACATGCATCTCGGCGTGCCGCTGCTGTCGAGGCTCTGGTTCAACAGCACCGCGTCGCGGGCCGCTCCGGTGAAGAAGCGTTGCTTGCGGCCGAGGTCGATGACGGTGCCCTTGGCGTCGGTGACCACCCGGCGGACGTGGCCGATCACCGCCGCGGCGACCGCGTCACCGGGGTGCACGTGATGGCCGCTGAGGGTCCGACACACCCGCCCGTCAGGATCGATCACGGACGGTTCTGAGTCGGGGGCTGCGCCGTGGTCGGTGCCGGTGTGGGTGGCACCGCAGAGGCGGGCCAGCTCGTTCTCGAAGCTGGCCTGGTCGATCACGATGTTCACCAGCGGCTCCGGTCGACGCCCCTCGGGCGGCGCGGTGGCCGCGCGGTGCGCCATGGCGACCAGGGCGTCGGCGCGACGTTGGGCGGGGGTGCGGTCGAGCTCGTCGGGCGCCACCTCCTCCCGCCCGAGCCGTGCGCGGGCCGCCAGCAGGTCGATTCGGTACTCGGCGTCGACGAACCGCTCGTAGATCTCGGCGAACGTGGCTCCCTGGAGCGCCCCGAAGCTCGCGGTGAGCGTCCACGATTCCTCGATGGGGTCCTGCACGAACGCGGCGCGCCGGCGGGCGTGGGTGATCTCGCTGCGCTGGGCGGCGCCGTCGGCGTCGGCGAGGCGTTCCCACTGGGCCAGGACCACCGTCAGGTCACGATGGGTCTCGGTGGCGGCCTGCTCGGCGAAGATCGCATCCGCACCCTCCAGGAACGGGCGCACCCGCCGGTTGGCCGCCACCCTCGCGATGGCCAGCATCGACGCGGTGGGCACCGTGCCGCGCCGGTAGGCGTCGGCGACACAGGGCAGCGACCGCAACGCCCGCGCCCGCGAGATCCGCTGCGCGGCCTCCGAGCCCGACAGGCGACCCAGGTGCACCAACGCGCACCTGGCGTTGGCGTGACCGTCCACCCGATGGGCGCCGGTGCGGTGCACCTCACCGGCCAGGCGGTCGGTGCCGGAATCCATCCGACGGTGCATCACCTCGGCGTCGCGCACCACGACCAGCAGCTCCTCGGCGGTCAGCACCTCGAGATCGAGCT
>DATHSN010000024.1:0-6187 GCA_035464115.1 Acidimicrobiales bacterium
GGTGTTCCGCCCCGGCGGCTACACCGCCGACTACGTCTGGGACGCCGACGCCGCCGGGTGGCGACGGGGCCTGCAGGGCACCCCCCACGTCGACGCCGACGGTGTGCGGGTGGCGCCGCCCAACGTGGTCGTGTTGTTCACGCCCTACGTGTTCGCGGCCGACGGCTCGCCCATCGCCCAGACGGTGGGCGAAGGCGAGGCGTGGGTGCTCACCGACGGGGTCCTCATCCGTGGGCGCTGGGTGCGCCCCGACGTGAACCGCCCGGCGACGCTCATCGACGGGGCCGGCGTCGAGATCGAGCTGACCCCGGGCCGTACGTGGGTGGCGCTGCCGCGGCCCGGCGACGCCGAGGTGCTCGCCGCCGATCCCATCGGCGAGTAGCGCCGAACCGGTGCCGCCCCCGCTTCGGTGGTCCGCAGATGCGGGCGTACACTGAGGCCATGGAGCACGCCGACGCCACCCGAGGTCGTGAGACCGGTACGCAGCTGGTCAAGCGGGGCCTCGCCGAGATGCTGAAGGGCGGCGTCATCATGGACGTCGTCGATCCCGAGCAGGCCAAGATCGCCGAGGACGCCGGCGCGGTGGCCGTGATGGCCCTCGAGCGGGTCCCGAGCGACATCCGGCGCGACGGTGGCGTGGCCCGCATGAGCGACCCCGAGATGATCGAGGGCATCAAGGAGGTCGTCACCATCCCGGTGATGGCCAAGGCCCGCATCGGCCACTTCGTCGAGGCCCAGATCCTCGAGGCGCTCGGCGTCGACTACGTCGACGAGTCCGAGGTGCTCACCCCCGCCGACGAGGCCCACCACATCGACAAGTGGGCGTTCACCGTGCCCTTCGTGTGCGGCGCCACCAACCTGGGCGAGGCGTTGCGGCGCATCTCCGAGGGCGCCTGCCTGATCCGATCCAAGGGCGAGGCGGGCACCGGCAACATCGTCGAGGCGGTGCGCCACCTGCGCTCGATCCTGGGCGACGTCCGCAAGATCACCCAGGCCGACCCGGCCGAGCTGTTCGACTGGGCCAAGCACCTCCAGGCCCCGTTGCCGCTGGTGCAGGAGGTCCACGACACCGGCCGGCTCCCGGTGCCGCTGTTCTGCGCCGGTGGCATCGCCACCCCGGCCGACGCCGCCCTCGTCATGCAGCTCGGCGCCGAGTCGGTGTTCGTCGGGTCCGGCATCTTCAAGAGCTCCGATCCCGCCGTGCGGGCCAAGGCCATCGTCGACGCCACGCTCGGCTACCGCGATCCCCAGATCCTCGCCAAGGTCTCCCGGGGCCTCGGCGAGGCGATGCCCGGCCAGGAGATCGCCTCGCTCGCCACCAAGCTCGCCGACCGGGGCTGGTAGCCGATGGGTCGTCGGGCCGACGCCCGGCCCCCAGGATGGGCGAGCTCGCCCCGCCGCGCGTCGGGGTCCTCGCGCTGCAGGGCGCGGTCGAGCCGCACCGCCACGCGCTGACCGCCCTCGGCGCCGAGGTCGTCGAGGTGCGCGCCGTCACCGACCTCGACGGGCTCGATGCGCTGGTGCTCCCCGGTGGCGAGTCCACCACCATCTCGATGCTGCTCGAGCGCACCGGGCTCTTCGATCCGGTGGCCGACGCGCTGCGCGCCGGGCTGCCGGCGCTCGGCACGTGCGCCGGGATGATCCTGCTCGGCGCCACCGTGCTCGACGGGCGGCCCGATCAGCGCTCGTTCGGCGTCGTCGACGTCGACGTGCGTCGCAACGCGTTCGGCCGCCAGGTCGACAGCTTCGAAGCCGACCTCGACGTCGACGGGCTGGCCGCCGCCGGCCTCGACCCCGCGCCGGTGCACGCGGTCTTCATCCGCGCCCCGGTCGTCGAGCGGGTCGGGCCCGCGGTCGAGGTGCTCGCCCGCGTCGGCGACGCCGCCGTGGTGTGCCGCCAGGGCCCCGTCATCGTCACGTCGTTCCACCCCGAGCTGTCGGGGGATCCCCGCATCCATGAGCTGCTCCTCGCCCTGGTGGCCGAGCGGCGCCGAACCACCGTCGAGGTGAGCTGATGTCCGGACACTCCAAGTGGGCCACGATCAAGCACAAGAAGGGCGCCGCCGACAAGGCGCGCGGCAAGCTCTTCGCCAAGCTGATCCGCCAGGTCGAGGTGGCGGCGCGCGAGGGGGGCGGCGACCCCGACACCAACCCCACGCTGCGCACCATGTTCCAGAAGGCCCGCGACGCCTCGGTGCCGCTCGACACAATCGAGCGGGCCATCAAGCGGGGCACCGGCGAGCTCGAGGGCGTCACCTACGAGTCGATCACCTACGAGGGCTACGCGCCCCACGGGGTGGCGCTGCTCGTCGAGGTGCTCACCGACAACCGCAACCGCACCGGCGCCGAGGTCCGCACCATCTTCAGCCGCAGCGGCGGATCCATGGCCGAACCCGGCGCGGTGGCCTGGCAGTTCGAGCGCAAGGGGGTGGTGCTCGTGCCCCGCACCGTGGCCGAGGACGACCTGATGCTCGTGGCGCTCGACGCCGGGGCCGACGACATCGCCGACGAGGGCGACACCTGGCGCCTCACCTGCGAGCCCACCGACCTCGCGGCGCTGCGCGAGGCGCTCGACGCCGCCGGGGTCCCGGTCGAGTCGGCCGAGGCCACCATGGTGGCCACCTCCACGGTCCCGCTCGAGACCGCCGACGCGGCCAAGGCGGTGCTGAAGGTGCTCGACGCGCTCGACGACCACGACGACGTGCAGAACGTGTTCGCCAACTTCGACATCCCCGACGAGATCCTCCAGCTGGTCGAGGCCTGAGATGTCGATCGGCGTGGGGGACCGGGCCCCCGACTTCCGCATCCCGGGCACCGACGGCACCGACGACGGCACCCGCGACTACGCCCTCGCCGACTACGCCGGCCAGCCGGTGGTGCTCGTCTTCTACCCGGCCGACAACACGCCGGTGTGCACCCGCCAGCTCAACAGCTACACGACCGACATCGACCAGTTCTCCGAGGTCGGCGCCCAGGTGCTGGCGATCAGCCCGCAGTCGGTGTCGAGCCACACCGAGTTCGCCGACCAGCAGGGCGGCTTCGCCTTCCCGTTGCTCGCCGACGTCGACAAGGTGGTCGGCGAGGCCTACGGGGTGCTCGGGCCCATCGGGTTCTACCGGCGCAGCGTGTTCGTGGTCGACGCCGACGGGGTGGTGCGCTACGCCCACCGGGCCATGGCGGGGCTCACGTTCCGCTCCACCGGTGAGATCGTCGAGGCCGTCCGCACGTTCGTCTGAGGCCGGTCGCTCAGATCCCGTCGGCCACCCCGAGCAGCCGGCTGCGGGTCACCGCCCGCATGCCCCGGCGCAGGCCGACGAACGCCAGCGCCCAGGCGATGGCGCCGATGACGACGCTCGCGTTGCCGGCCCCGAACAGCGCGCCCGTCGACTGGCTGTAGGCCACCATGATCAGCGGGAGGCTCACCAGGCCGGCCGCCTGCTGGGCGGCTGCCGTGCTCTTCACCCGGGCCGACAGGCGCAGCACCAGCGACAGCGTGAGCGCGAGGAACGGCGGGACCACCCACAGCATCAGCACCCACCACTCGCGGGTGGGGAAGAACCAGCCACCCACCTCCGGCCCGACGATGGTGTTCACCACCAGCGAGTAGATGCCGAACCCCACGATGGTCGTGGCGTAGCCGGGCAGCAGGCTGGCGATGAGCTTGCCGAGGTAGATCTCGCGGACGTCGGCGGGGGAGTGGGCGAGGAACTCGCCGGTGCCCCGCTCGCGCTCGCCGACGATGGTGGCGGCGCCGACCGCGGTCGAGATGGTGAGGGGCACCACGACGGCCACCGGTGCGAACAGGAACACCGCCAGGGCGTAGCTGGCCCGGCCGGCGTCGGTGTCGCCCCGGATCGCCTCCTGGGCCCGCTGGGGGAGCACCTCGAGGGTGGTCGAGAGCTGCTCGACCGCGGTGATGTCGCCCACGCGCGTGATCGACAGCAACAGCACGGTGGGGATGAACAAGAAGAAGATCGACCCGAGGAACACCATCGGCATCCAGAAGTCCTTGGCCTGGATCAGCTGGCGCAGGTCGGTGCGGGCGACGGTGGCGATGCGCGAGGCGTTCATCGGCCGGGCTCGATCGCGCCGGCCCCGGCGCCGTGACGGTGGGCGTCGGTGGTGCCGCGGTGGCTGGCCCGCACCGCGAAGTACAGGTCCTCGAGCGACGGCCGGTGGGGCTCCACCCGGGTGAGGCGCACGCCGGCGGCGGCCAGCTCGATGACCAGGTCGGGGATGCGGCCCAGGTCGTCGAGCTGCAGGGTGGCCAGCTCGTCGCGCTCGTAGGCGAGCACCCCGGGCGCGCCGGCGAGCCGGTCGAGGGCCTCGGGCTGCTCGGCGTCGAGGCGGACCACCGCCCCCGGCCAGTAGCGGGCGGTGAGCTCGCCCGGCGATCCCGAGATGAGGTCGGTGCCACCGTCGAGCACCACCACGTGGTCGGCCAGGCCTTCGGCCTCGAGCAGCAGGTGGGTGCACATCACCACCGTCGAGCCGTCGCTGGTCATCTCGCCGATGAGGTCGAGCACCGCGTGCGACGACTCGGGGTCGAGGCCCGAGGTGGGCTCGTCGAACAACAACAGCTCGGGGCGGTGCAACACCGAGCGGGCGAGGGCCAGCCGGGTCTTCATGCCCGTCGAGTAGCCGCCCACCTGCTGGTCGAGGGCGTCGTCGATGCCGAAGCGGGCCGCCGACTCCCGGATGCGATCGCCGGCGTGGCGGCCCAGCCCGTAGAGCTCGGCCGCGTAGGCCAGGTTGTCGTAGCCCGAGAGCCGGTCGTACAGCGCCGGTTTGGCCGAGACGACCCCGCAGCGGCGCCGGACGTGCTCGCCGTCGGTGTCGGGGTCGAGCCCGAACGTGCGCACCGTGCCCTCGTGCGGATCGAGGGCACCCGTGATGACGCGGATGGCGGTGGTCTTGCCCGCGCCGTTGGGGCCGAGCAGCACGGTGATCGACCCGGTGGGCACGGCGAGGTCGAGCGCGTCGAGGGCCCGCACCGCGCCGAACGAGCGCGACACGCCCTGGAGGTCCACGGCCAGCGACGGCGTCGGGTCGAGCTCGGCGGAGCGCCCGGGGGCGGCGGTGGGCGTGGCCGTCACCCGCTCCCCATCGGCACCGGGGCGGGGCTCGTGAGCGGCCATCCACCCACGGGTCCCGGGTCGGCCGGTAACGTCGTACAGGTGTTCGTGCTCGGTGTCGACCCTGGCCTGTCCCGGTGCGGCTACGCCGTGGTCGAGGCGCGCCCCGGACGCCACCGGGCGGTGGCCCTCGGCGTGCTGCGCACCGCCCCCGCCGACCCGGTGCCCCAGCGCCTCGCCGAGCTCCAGGCCGAGGTGTGCGCCCTGCTCGACGAGTACGCCCCGCAGGTGGTGGCCATCGAGCGGGTGTTCTTCCAGCACAACGTCCGCACCGCCATGTCGGTCGGGCAGGCCTCGGGGCTGGTCATGGCCGCCGCCGCGGCGCGAGGGTGCGTCGTGGCCGAGTACTCCCCGAACCAGGTGAAGGAGGCCGTCACCGGCGCCGGTGGCGCCGACAAGGCCCAGGTGCAGACCATGGTGCGCACGCTGCTCGGGCTGGCCGAGGACCCCCGCCCCCCCGACGCGGCCGACGCCGCCGCGCTGGCGCTGTGCCACCTCGCCCACGCGCCGCTCGCCCGGGCCATCGGCGCGCACCCCGCGGCGCGCCCCCCTGCGACCCGCACCGGAGGTGCCCGATGATCGGCTCGCTGCGCGGCACCCTGCTCGACCGCTCGCTCGAGGGCGAGGTGCTCGTCGAGGTGGGGGGTGTGGGCTACCGCGTCACCATGAGCCCCACCGCGGCGGTCGCCATCGGCGAGCTCGACGACGAGGTCTTCGTCCACGTCCACCACCACATCCGCGAGGACGAGCAGCGGCTCTACGGCTTCGCCACCCGCGACGAGCGGGTGGCCTTCCAGGCCCTCCTCGGCGCCCACGGCGTCGGTCCGGCGCTGGCGCTCGCCATCCTCACCGTGCACCCGCCGGCGGCCCTGGCCCGGGTGCTGGCCGACGACGACCTCGCCGCGCTGTGCCTGGTCCCGGGCGTGGGCAAGAAGACCGCGGCGCGCCTGCTCATCGAGCTCAAGTCGCGCTTCGACCTGCCCGACGACACCGGCCCCGCGGTCACCGGCGTCGGCGGGCGGGGCGGCTCGTCGGCGCGCGCCGACGACCCC
>DATHSN010000025.1:0-6750 GCA_035464115.1 Acidimicrobiales bacterium
CGGCATGATCTCGGGGTGACCGCCCCCACCGACACACCCATCGTGATGGACGCCGTGGAGCTCAACCGGTTCCTCGGCGCTGCGTTCCCGGGGGCACCCCGTGCGTACCGGGTGACGCACGTCGATGCCGCCGCCCTGCGCATGCGGGTCCCCCACGACACCGGCCAGCTGCGCCCCGGGGGCACCGTGTCGGGGCCCACCATGATGGGGCTCGCCGACGCCGCCGCGTGGCTGGTGACGTTGTCGCGGATCGGCCCGGTGGCGCTGGCGGTCACCAGCAGCTTCACCATCCACTTCCTCACCCGGCCGACGCCGACCGACCTGTGGGCCGAGGCGGTGCTGCTCCGCCTGGGGCGGCGCCAGTCGGTGAGCGAGGTGCGCCTGTGGAGCGAGGGCGGCGATCCGTCCGAGCCGGTGGCCCACGCCACCGTCACCTACGCCATCCCGCCCGAGGGCTCCCCCGCCCGCGCCGTCACGGTGTGACCGGCCTGGGCGCGGCGGGTCTCAGGCGTAGTCGGCCTCGACCCACCACCGGCCGCCCTCGACGACGAGCAGGTGGGCGAGGCCCGTCGCCGTGACCACCTGGAACCGGGCCCGTCGGCGGGCGGCGGCCGGGTCCCACCAGCGCTCGTCGACCGGCCACGGCCCCGCCCACGCCACGATGTCGTCCCAGGGGCCCCGCCCCACGGCCAGACGGTCGGGCGGGGCCGAGCAGACCCCCCGACCGGTGACGGCGACCGGCTCGCCCCGGGCGTCGACCACCCGGGCGGTGACCGGCTCGGGGTGCACCTGCGCCGGCGACGGGGTCGGGAGCCGGCCCGGCCACGGCGCGGTGACCCACGACGGGTCGGTGGCCGGGCGGGGCGCGGTGAGGTCGACCGCGCCGACCGCCACCAGCGCCACCTGACCGCCCGGGTCGCGTCCGCCGCGCCACTCGGGCACGAGCACCGCGTCGGGTCCGAGCAGGCCCGCCACCCGGTCGAGGGCCCGGGCCGCCCGCTCGGCCTCGGCCGATCCCCCGCCCCAGAAGCCGAGCTGGCGGCCGGTGGCGGCCCGCACCTCCTCGGGGGCGAGGGTGAGCCGGGCCAGCCCCCCGGTGGGGCGTGACGCGGCCGCCCCCGAGAGCCACCCGTCGAGCTGCCAGCGGACCCGGTCGGCGATGCCGCCCGCGCCCAGGGCCCCCTCGTGGCGCCACCGCCGCTCGAGGCGCTCCCCGTGCTCGGTCTCGGCGGCGATGACGAGCAGGGCGCACGCCAGCCCCTCGCCGTCGAGGCGGTCGCCGAGCTCGTCGGCGAGGGCCTTGGCCACGAACGCCGCCCGGTCGACCCGGTCGACGGGCGGGTCGAGCTCGACGGTGACGGCGAGCCCGGGGGGCACGGGACGGGCGTCGGGCGGGCGCTCGTCGGCGCCGGCGGCGAGGCGGTGGGCGGCGGCGCCGTCGGGACCGAAGCGGGCCAGCACGTCGCGCCGGGGCAGGGCGGCGAACGCGCCGAGGGTGCGCAGCCCGAGCCGCTCGAGCACGTCGACCAGCTCGGGGCGGTCGAGGGCGGCCACCGGGAGCGGGGCGAGGAACGCCGGGCTGGCACCGGGGGCGACCAGGCGCTCGGCGGGATCGGCGCGGCGGGCGGCGAGGGCGGCGGCGAAGGGCCCGTCGGCGGTGCCCACCCGCACGTCGGCCCGACCCCCGAGCACGACGGCCACCGCGTCGGCCAGCCGGGCCATCATCGGCGCGTCGCCACCGTGGTAGCGCGACGGGCCCCGGGTGGCGACGGCGCACACCCCCGGCCGGGTGATCTCCACCAGCGGGCTGATGGACTCCACCGCGGCCACCACCGGCTCGAACGCCCGGGCGTCGCGGGCAGGATCGTGGGCCAGGACCACCACGTCGGGGCAGCGGCCCTGGGCCTCCCGACGACGCTGACCTCGGGTGATCCCCTCGGCCCTCGCCGCGGCCGAGCACGCCACCACCCGGTTGGCGTGCAGCACCACGGCGGGCTCGTCGGCGCCGCGGCCGGCGGCCACGATCGGCCAGTCGGGGCACCACACCACGGTGGTGCGCACGGGCCCGGTGCGCGCGGGGCCCCGGGGCATCAGCCGACGACGCGGAGCCCCGCGCCGGGATCTGCCCCCCGGGCCGCGGGGTGCTCGACGGGGGCGAGGCCGCCGTCGGCGGCGGGCAGCCACAGCTCGCGGGCGCGGGGACGGTCGGCCCCGCGCCGACCGGTGGAGGTGACCCGCACCCGGCGGGCCCGCAGGTGCCCGTGACCCGATCCCAGCCCCGACCAGCGACCGGGGCCGGTGGTGAGGGTGAGGTCGGGCGGCCGGGGCCAGCGGGCCACGTCGCCCACCGCGAGCAGCACCGCGCCCCGCTCGCGGGCCCGAGCCGTGAGCCGACGGACGTCGCCGTCGCGGACCCGGGGCGGCACGCCCACCACCACCAGGTCGACGGCGTCGACCAGGGCGGCGAGCACCCCCGCCCAGGTGCCGGGGGCGAGGTGGGGGACGACCGCCACCCGGTCGAGGGCCACGCCGAGCTCGGCGGCGGCCACCAGGCCGAGGTCGGGCAGGTCGACGAGGGCCACCCACGAGCCCTGGCCCGACGCCTCGGCCACCAGGGCGAGCACGAGCGAGGCGGCGACCGGCCCGGTGACGCCGACCACGCTCCCCCGCCGCAGCCCCCCGTCGGGGCACAGCGGGCGCAGGGGGTCGGCCACCGCCAGCACCTTGCGCTCGGCCAGGGTGACCGGGCGGATCCGCGCCGCCAGCTCGCGCACGGCGTCGGCACGCGACGCGTCGGCCGCGTCGGCCCGAGGATCGTCCGCCCGGGCGGCGTGGGGATCGATCAGGGCCATGACCCCATCATCGAACACCTGTTCGCCACTGGCAACCCGGACCCTCCCGGGTCGGGCCCTATCCCCGGGCGGCGTCGAGCAGGCGCGACACGTCGTCGAGGGCGAACGGGTGGCCCACGCCCAGGATCACGTGGGTGGCCCCCGCCTCGAGGTAGTCGTCGATCCGGTCGATCTCGGCGGGGTCGTTGAACGCCACCGTGCGCTCGATCTCGCCGGGGTCGCGCCCGATCTCGGCGCACCAGTGGTCGAGGACCCGGTTCTTGTGGGCGAACGTGTCGGGCGGGCCGAACGAGTTCCACGCGTCGGCCTGCTCGGCGGTGATCCGCAGCGTGACCCTCTCGCCACCACCCCCCACCATGATGGGCAGGGGCCCGGCCGGACCGGGATCGAGCGCGGCGAGCCGCGCCCGGATGCGATGCAGGCCCGACTCGAGGTCGCGCAGCCGGTCGCCGGCGGTGCCGAAGCGGTAGCCGTACTCGTCGTAGTCGCGCTCGAACCACCCGGCGCCCATGCCGAGGTAGAGCCGCCCGCCCGAGAGCTGGTCGACGGTGCGGGCCATGTCGGCCACCAGATCGGGGTTGCGGTACGAGTTGCACGTCACCAGCGCCCCGAAGCGGGCGTGGTGGGTGTCGACCGCCATCGCCCCCAGGAGCGACCATCCCTCGAAGTGGGGCCCGTCGCCGCCGTAGAGGGGGAAGAAGTGGTCCCAGACCCAGATCGAGTCGACCCCGAGCTCGTCGGCGGCCCGCCACGCCTGGCGCAGCTCGGCGATGGTGCAGTGCTGGGGGTGCAGCTGCACCCCGACCTGGAAGCGGGACATGGGGCGCGACCTCCGGCGTCGACGGGTCGCCCGGACGCTACCCGGGTGGCGTCAGACCAGTCGGGTGGCCGCCACCACCGCGGCCACGATGACCACCAGCACGGTGACCGCGGCGAGCGCCAACCCGGCGGCGAGCGCGACGTCGGAGCGGACCCCGGCGGCGGCGAGCCGCTCGTGGAGCCGGTGCGTCGCCCCGCGCACCGTGGTGGCGCTAGTCGGTCGCGGCGGGGGCACCCTCGAGCGAGGGCACCTCCACACCGGGCCGGTAGTAGGTGTAGAGGCCCTCGATGATCTCGTGGAGCCCCGCGGTGTCGCGGTGCTCGTCGAGGTCGATGGTGACCACGTTGGCGTAGATGTGCACCGCATCGATGCCGCCCCGCTCGAACAGGCGCCGGGCCAGCTCGTCGGGGGGACGGTCGCCCTGCACCGGCTGGCCGGCGCGGTAGCGCTCGTGACCCATGCCGGTGAGGCTGCGGTTGATCTCGAAGCGGACGGTGCCGGGAGTGGCCGTCGGCGTCTCGATGGCGGTGATCGGCTGGCCCATGGTGGCGGCGATGCTATCGCTGGTGGGCCTCAGCCCACCATCCGCGGGCGCGGGGCGGAGTCGGTGACCGGCCACGAGCGCCGCAGGCCCCACAGCGCCACGCCCGCCACCACGAGCGACCCGACCATCAACACGGTGTGCACCGCCTTGAAGCCCACGTCGTGGTCGGCGTCGAGCAGGATCCCGATGCCCTGGACGGTCCACACCGCGACGGTCCATCCGGCCACGACCTCGACGGCGCGGCGGCCCCACGGCGGCAGACCGGGGCCGACCCGCCAGCCGTCGGGGCCCCGCTCGGCCGAGCGCCGCCAGCCGCGGTCGCGCCAGCCGGCCCAGCACGCGGCGGCGATCACGAGGCCACCGACCACGAAGCTGACGGCGAGGGCCAGGCGGACGGCGCGACCGACCGGGGTGAGGTCGTCGTCGCCGGCGATGTTGCGGATGCGCCCGGTCCACATGGCCACGCTGAGCAGGGCCAGCGCGAGCGCGGGCCACGTGCGGGACCACCAGCCGGGCACCTGGGGGGGCGACGTCACGGCCATGGGCCCGGACGGTAGCGCCGGGGCCTCGACCGGTCCCACTCGACCCGGGTCGGCCCCCGGGGCGCGCTGGTCCGGCACACTCGCGCGGTGATCGTCGACTGCGCCGTCTACGACGCCGGGCACCGCCGTGGCGGCCCGGTGCCCTTCGCCGAGCTGTCGGAGCGCTCGCGCACGCCCGGCACGTTCTTCTGGATGGGCATGTTCGAGCCCACCGAGGAGGAGTTCGACGAGGTCCGCCACGAGTTCGGCCTGCACCCCCTGGCGGTGGAGGACGCGGTCAAGGCCCACCAGCGCCCCAAGCTCGAGGTCTACGACGACTCGCTGTTCCTCGTGCTCAAGACCGCCCGCTACGACGACGCGGCCGAGACGGTGGAGTTCGGCGAGCTGCTGGTGTTCGTCGGTCAGGACTTCGTGGTGGTCGTCCGCCACGGTGAGGCCAGCGAGCTCACCGGGGTCCGCGCCGAGCTCGAGGCCCACCCCGACCAGCTGGCCGTCGGTCCGGCCGCCGTGCTCCACGCCATCCTCGACCGCGTCGTCGACGACTACGCCCCGGTGATGGACGGCATCGACGACGACATCGGCCAGGTCGAGGCCGACGTGTTCTCCGACGCGCCGGTCAACCCGGTGGAGCGCATCTACAAGCTCAAGCGCGAGGTGCTCGGCATCCACCGCTCCCTGCACCCGCTCGTCGAGCCGCTGCAGCGCCTCGCCACCCAACCGCTGCCGGGCATCCCCGACGAGGCCCGCTCCTACTTCCGCGACGTGCACGACCACCTGGTGCGCGTCACCGAGCAGAACGACACCAACCGCGACCTGCTCACCAGCGTCCTCGAGGCGAACCTCACCCGGGTGAGCGTGCGCCAGAACGAGGACATGCGACGCATCTCGGCCTGGGTGGCCATGGCCGCCGTCCCCACCCTCATCGCGGGCATCTACGGGATGAACTTCACCCACATGCCCGAGCTCGACTGGCGGTTCGGCTACCCGTTCACCCTGGCCCTCATGGCCGTGGTCGTGCTCGGCCTGGCCCGGTGGTTCCGCCGCAACGGCTGGCTGTGACCCGGCCGGCACGGGGTCGGCCGGCTCCGGGGCGACAGGTTCCCGACGTCAGCCCGCGAGCGGGAACAGCTCGCCCTGGGCGGTGGCCGCCGGGCGAGCCAGCCCCGGCCACGGCAGCGCGTCCATGAACGCCCAGCTGCGGCGGTGGATGCTGGTGGGCCCGTAGCCGGCCAGCGCCACCTTGTGCCGCGGGCACGGGTAGCCCTTGTTGGCGGCGAAGTCGAAGCCGGGGAACTGGTGGGCCTCGGCGCGCATGATGCGGTCGCGGGTGACCTTGGCGAGGATCGACGCCGCCGCGATCGACAAGCAGGTGGCGTCACCCTTGACGATGGAGCGGGTGACGCCCCCGCCGACGAAGTCCCACCGGCCGTCGAGCAGCACCTGGTCGGGGACGAGGCCGAGGGCCTCGATGGCCCGCCGGGCGGCGAGGCGCTGGGCGTCGGACATGCCGAGCTCGTCGCACTCGGCGGGGCTGGCGTGGCCGACCCCCCAGGCGACGCACCAGCCCGCGACGCGGTCGAACAGGGCCTCGCGCTCGGGCTCGGTGAGCGCCTTGGAGTCGCGCACCTTGTACACCCGTCGGTCACGGGGCAGCACCGCCGCGCCCACGGTGAGCGGACCCGCCCAGGAGCCCCGACCCACCTCGTCGACACCGACGACGACCTGGTGGCCGGCCGCCCACAGCTCGCGCTCCACGGCGAGGGTCGGCGAGCGATCGCGCAGGGACCGGCGCAGGCGGGGCGCGCTCGGCACGGACATCGACGTAACGGTAACGGGGTCCGGGGGTACGGTCGGGACATGGCACGTCGCACGCACCGCACGCTCACCTCCGACGCCGACCTCGGGGCCGCGCTCGTCGAGGTGCGCGCCCTGCTCGCCCAGGCGCTGACCACCGTCGAGGAGCACCGTTCCAACGCGCCCGCGTTCGACGAC
>DATHSN010000026.1:0-7407 GCA_035464115.1 Acidimicrobiales bacterium
CTCGCCGGTACGGGTGTCGGTGACCGGCCCGGTCGGTCCCGGTCCGCTCGGATCGTCAGGTCGCCGACCGCCCGCGGCGATCGCCACCAGGCCCACAGGAGCGAGCAGGAGGGCGACGAGGCCGGGGTGGAACTCGCGCTCGCGGGTCGGCGGGTCGAGCACGTCGGCGGGCTGGCGGGGCGCGAGCTGCAGGCCGCCCAGCACGGACCGCTCCCGGGTGGGGCGCAGGAGGTCCTCCACCTCGAACGAGGCGAGGGGCTCGAGCGGCCGGGTGAAGGCGGGATCGTCCTGGAGCCGGATGTAGGGGATGGCGACCGGCACGACGATCGCGGCGGTGATCGCCACCGCGACGGCGAGGTGGGCGACGACCCGGCGGGTGAGCCGCTCCCGTCCGAGGACGAGGTGCGCGAGCACCGCCGTGCCCGCGCCGACCGCCCACGCCAGCCCCACCGAGGCGGTGGTGACGAGCGCGACGCCACCGAGCACCCCCAGACCCGCGGTGGTCCACCGGTCGGGTCGCCGCAGGAGCCGCAGCAGAAGCAGGAAGCCGAGCGGCACGATCCCCATGATCTGGAGCTGCACGTGGCCCCACTGGGCGAGCACCAGGTCCGACAGGCCCATCGACACCGCGGCCAGCACCGCAGCGTCGGTCCGCCCGGTGAGGTGACGGGCGAGGGCGAAGGTGGCGAGCATGGTGGTGGCCACCAGGGCGGTGGCCACCAGGCCGATCGACCAGGTCCAGCTGCCGGTCACGGCGTGGAGGAATCCGAAGACGGGCGCCAGACCGAACAGCGGATCGCTGTACGCGAGGGTGTCGCCACGCGGCCAGAAGATGGGCGCCTGGAACACGTCGAGCGGGGCCGACACCAGCGCCCCCGACACCCACGTGAGGGTCCAGGTGACGAACACCGGGTCGCCGAGGTTGCGGGGCACCGCGTCGGCGGACCGCCAGGGGCGCAGCACCACCGCCAGGCTCAGGACGGTGACGAGGGCCGCGATCAGCCAGGGACGAAGTGGTCGCTCAGGTGACCCCGGCATCGGGGCGATACTACGGAGATGCCCGAGCCCTCCCCGTGCCTGTCGGTGGTCGTGCCGTGCTTCAACGAGGAGGCCACGGTCCTGCGCCTGCTCGATCGGGTGCTGGCCTCGCCGTGGGTCGCCGAGGTGATCGTCGTCGACGACGGCTCCACCGATGGCACCCGCGGCCTCCTGCGATCGGTCGACGACCCGCGGGTGCGCGTCCTCTTCCAGGACGAGAACCGGGGCAAGGGCGCGGCCATCCGGCGGGGCTTCTCGGAGGCGACGGCCGAGTACGTCATCGTCCAGGACGCCGATCTCGAGTACGACCCGGCCGAGTACCCGTGGTTGCTCGAACCGCTCATCGACGGGCGGGCCGACGTGGTCTACGGGTCGCGGTTCATGGGCGGTCGCCCCCACCGCGTCCTCTACTTCTGGCACTCGGTCGGCAACCGGCTGCTGACGCTCACGTCGAACGCGTTCACCAACGTGAACCTCACCGACATGGAGACCTGCTACAAGGCGTTCCGCCGCGAGGTCATCCAGAGCATCCACCTGGTGGAGGACCGGTTCGGGATCGAACCCGAGATCACCGCCAAGGTGGCGCGTGGTGGCTGGCGCATGTACGAGGTCGGCATCTCGTACTCGGGGCGCACGTTCGCCGAGGGCAAGAAGATCAACTGGCGCGACGGGGCGTGGGCGCTGCGCTGCATCGTGCGCTACTCGCCGATCGGCGAGCGCCTGGCCCGGCGGGTGCCGTTCTAGGCCCTACGGGGCGAGGGTCGCCCGGGCCACCAGGTCCTGGCCGAACGCGGTGAGGATGGCCAGGTAGAGCAGGCCGGTGGCGGCCATCACCGCCGCGTACTGGCGCTCCTTGAGCGCGGCCCGGGTGACGAACACGAGCCCGATGGTGGTGACGACGCACGCGATCCAGAACCACGACAACAGCCCGCCGTAGCCGTCGTCGATGGTGCCGTCGATCACCGAGATCATCCCCGTGGGCCACAAGAAGGCGGCGACGTGGAACGGCCACACCCAGCCCGTCCACCGCACCAGCTCGAGCAGCGGGCCACGGGCCAGGCCCGGCTGCACCAGGTACCAGTGGCCGAGGAGCATGGCGTCGGACACCGCGCCCATGAGCGCGGCGCCGGCGAGCACCCGCACCACCGACAGCACCACGTCGTCGCCGGTGGCAGCCACGCCCGCCGCCACCAGGCCGATGAGGCCGATCGCAGGAGCGACCAGGTCGAGAATGGGGGGGAACTCGGGGCCGGCGGTGTCCTTGGCCCGCTCCTCGCGGTCGATGCCGGTCATGGCCGCCACCCGGGCCGAGCGGCGCTCGGCGACCGCTCGCTGGTGCTCGACGCCGGCGTCCTTGCGCACGATCGACACCGCGAGCGCGGCTGTGGTGGCGACGACCACGCCGACGGCGGCGAGGTCGCGCACCAAGGTGTCGTCGCCGCCCCAGCCGATCCACACCGCGCCGGCGGCCATCAGCCCGTAGGTGCCGCGCAGCAGCCAGCCGTAGCCGAGCCCGACCTCGCGGCGCCGGGTGGTGACCCACAAGAACGCGAGCCCACCCACCGCCCACTGGAGCAGGACGGTGGCGGCGTCGAGGCTGATCACCTGTCGACGACGGCCAGGTCGTGGTCGGCGCGGTTGAGCGGGAGGGGGCCGTCGTCGGTGGCGACGACGATGTCCTCGATGCGAGCGCCCCAGGTGTCGGGCACGTAGATCCCCGGCTCGATGGAGAAGGCGTTGCCCGCTTCGAGCGGGACCGCGTTGCCACCGACGAGGTACGGGTCCTCGTGGGCCTCGACGCCGATGCCGTGGCCGATGCGGTGCACGAAGTAGCCGTCGTAGCCGCCGTCGGCGATGAGGTCGCGGGCGACCGCGTCGACCGCCTCGGCCGGCGTGCCGACCGTGGCCGCGTCGACCGCCTCGGCCTGGGCGTGCTGGAGCACGTCGTAGAGCCGACGGAACTCGGGGTCGGGCTCGCCGGTCCAGACGCAGCGGGTGATGTCGGAGCAGTAACCGACCGAGTGGTCGTCGTCGGCCATGGTGCCGCCGAAGTCGCAGAGCACGACCTGGTTCGGCTGGATCACCGTGGACCCTGGGTGGTGGTGGGGGCTGGCAGCGTTGGGCCCGGCCGCCACGATGGCGAAGTTCACCTTCTGGTGGCCCTCGGCGAGGATCCGCCTCCCGAGCTCGGCCGACACGTCGGCCTCGGTGCGGCCCACCAGCGGGATCTCACCCGACTGGAGGGCGGCGGCGATGCGGTCGACCGCCTCGGCGGCCCGGCGCAGCCCGGCGATCTCGTCGGCGTCCTTCACCGCACGCAACGGGCCCACCACCTCGCTGGCCCGGATCCACGCGGCGGTCGGCATCTGCGCGATGAGGTCGACGAGGAACCGCGACCAGGTGGTGTCGCCGATGGCGGCGCGGCGGGCGGGGCCGGCCAGGCCGGCGACGAGCGCGACGGGGTCGTCGGTCTCCTCCCAACCCACGATCCGGAACACATCGGGGTGGGGCACGACCCGGGGGACCTCGAGGCGGGGGACCACCATCACGGCGTCGCCGTCGCGCGGGACGACCAGCATGGTGAGGCGTTCGAGGGGCATGGCCTCGTAGCCGGTGAGCCAGGGCAGGTCGGCACCGACCGACAGCAGCGTGACGTCGACGTCGCGCTCGGCCATGGCGGTGCGGACCCGGTCGAGCCGCTCGGCGAAGCGACGGTCGGCGGTCATGGGGTCAGGGTACCGAGGGCGGGGAGGCCGTCGATGCTGGTGGCGTTCTTCTCGGCGTGGTAGTCGGCGAGCCCGTCGGGGCCCTTCCCGGCGGCCCAGTCGCGCAGCCGATCGCGCTCGCCGACGAGGTCCATGAGCGGCACCGCGTAGCCGCACGAGTCGGCGATGCGGTCGACGTCGACGCGGATCACCGCCCGCGCCCCGGGCGTGTCGGGGAAGCGGGCAGCCAGGTCGGGGTAGCGGGGGTCGTCGGCGAGGACCGCCTCGCCCCGCCCCTGGACCCGCACGATGCGCGGCGGCCCGGAGAAGGCGCACCACATGAGGGTGATGCGCCCGTCGTCGAGCAGGTGGGCGATGGTCTCGACACCGCTGCCCGTGAGGTCGAGGTAGGCGACCTCGAGCGGACCGAGCACCCGGAGGCTGTCGTAGCCCTTGGGCGAGAGGTTCACGTGGCCACCCTCGCGGGGCGCGGTGGCGACGAAGAAGATCGGTTGTCCGGCGATCCACTCGGCGAGGGGCTCGTCGATCTGCTCACGGGTGCGTCCCATCGGGCCGAGCGTACCGACGGTGGACCGGCTGCTTGGCTCGACCGAGCACACGGGCGATCTCCGCCCAGCTCCACCCGTCGACCCGGGCCGCCTCCACCTGGGCACGCTCCCACTCGGGGAGCGCTCGGAGCAGCCAACGCACCGCGGCCAGCCCCTCGTGGGGGCCACCGACGGCGGCGGCACGGACGATGTCGGTGAGCTCGAGCGCACCGTCGTCGCGGAGGAAACGCTCGAGACGGTCGATGCGTTGGGTGTGGTCCACGGTGGCGAGGGCCATGGTGGTCTCCTCACCACGGCTCGTCGCGTCGTCCGAAGTTGGCGAGGGGGTCGCAGCGTCAGCCATGGCCGACCTCCGGGTTCGGGCCCGATGGGCCGGATCCGAGGTCGGTCAGGACCGACGAAGCGTCGTCGCCGCGACGTGGCCTGCAGCCCACCACCTCACGCTGTCCGCCGCAACCCTGTTGGCGTGGATTCCACGCGGAATCCACGGACGTCACCCGCGGGTGCCACGGCCCGTCTGCGTCGAATCGACGTCGAATCGACGCCGAGGGGCGTGGTGGTGACGAGGAAGGCGGTCGCTGGTGGGGACGCGCGTGGTGAGGCGTCACCATGCGGTGACGAAGCTGCCCACCGTCGGCGACGCCGTCGTCACCCGGGGGTGACGGACACCGAGGACGCCACCGCACCGGCGGCGTCGGCCGCCGACTTGGCGTGGTGGCTCGAGCGGGTGAGGGGATCGGCCTCGACGTGGGCCAGGCCGAGCGCGAGCCCCGCCTCGCGCAGCGCCGCGAACTCGTCGGGCGTCCACCACCGCGCCACGGGGAGGTGGTTGGCGGTGGGCCGCAGGTATTGGCCGGCGGTCACGATCTCGACGCCCACCGAGCGCAGATCCGCGAGCACCGCCACCACCTCGTCGAACGTCTCGCCCATGCCCAGCACCAGCCCCGACTTGGTGGTGAGCCCGGCGTCGGCGGCGCGGGCCAGCACGGCCAGCGACCGGGCGTAGGACGCCGACGGCCGAGCCGCCCGCTGCAGGCGCGGCACCGTCTCCACGTTGTGGTTCAACACGTCCGGCCGCGCCGAGAAGATCACGTCGAGCGCGTCGGGGTCGCCCTTGCAGTCCGAGATGAGCGTCTCCACCCGGCAGTCGGGACGGCGGCGGCGGATGGCCCGGATCGTCTCGGCGAACGTCGACGCGCCCCCATCGGGCAGGTCGTCGCGGGCCACCGTGGTGAGCACCGCGAAGTCGAGGCCCATGCGCTCGACGGCCTCGGCGACCCGCTCGGGCTCCCCCGGGTCGACCGCCTCGGGCTTGCGGGTGTCGACCAGGCAGAACCCGCACGCCCGGGTGCAGCGCTCGCCGTTGAGCATGAACGTGGCGGTGCCGTCGCTCCAGCACTCCGACAGGTTGGGACAGCCGGCCTCCTCGCACACCGTCACCAACCCGAGGTCGCGCACCGTGCGCCGCACCTGGGCCAGCTCGGGGGTGTGGCGGACCCGCGCCTTCATCCAGTCGGGCTTGCGGTCGCGCAGCTCGACCCGCTCGGTGACGCCGGCCTGGGCCAACCGGCCCGACACCCGCACCGAGGTCTCGGCCGCACCCGGCCCCTCGCCCCGGCTGAACGGCGACAGGTCGTCGGCGCGCTCGCGCCACACCACGTCGGACCGCTCCCACCCGCCGGCGCCCCACCGCTCGACCGCCAACGGCACGAGCGCCTCGACCACCTCGCGCATCTCGACGTCGATGCCCTCGGCGGCGAGCGACGTGACCGCCTTGTCGGCGATCCCGCACGGGACGATGTGCCCGAACATGGCCAGGTCGGGGGCGACGTTGAGGGCGAACCCGTGCATCGACCGCCCGCGGGCCAGCTTCACGCCGATCGCGGCGATCTTGCGGGGCCGATCCGACCCCGGCGCCACCCACACGCCGGGGAAGTCGTCGAGGCGGCCGACGTCGTCGAGCCCCAGCGACCGCAGCGTGTCGATCACCAGCTGCTCGACCGAGCGCACGTAGGCGACGGTGTCGGCCATCCCCCCACCCCGCTTGCCGGGCACGGTGAGGATCGGGTAGCCGACCAGCTGGCCGGGCCCGTGGTAGGTGACGTCGCCGCCCCGGTCGGTGCGCACCAGCTCGGCGCCGACGTCGGCGGGGGGCACCAGCACGTTGCCGAGATCGGCCCGCACACCGAGCGTGTAGACGTGCGGGTGCTCCAGCAGGAGCAGGTGGTCGTCGGGCGAGCGCTCGAACAGGCCGCGCTGGAGGGCGTGGGCGTCGCGGTAGGCGACGCGACCCAGCCAGCGGACCCGCAGCATCTAGAGCTCGGCCTCCCAGTCGCGGTCTTCGATGTTGGTGCGCAACCGGTCCATGAACGCGGCCACGTAGGCGCCGTCGAAGGCCCGGTGGTCCCACGCCAGGGCCAGCACGCCCACCGAGTGGATGGCGATCGACTCGTCGCCCCAGTCGTCGGTGACCACCACGGGCTTTCGCCGGATGCCGTCGGTGGACAGGATCGCCACCTGGGGCTGGTTGATGATCGGGAACTGCATCATCGTGCCGTACTGGCCCGGGTTGGTGATCGTGAACGTGCCCCCGGCCAGGTCGTCGGGCGACAGCTTCTTGGACCGGGCCCGACCGGCCAGGTCGGAGATCTCCCGGGCGATGGCCCGCAGCCGCTTGGCGTCGGTGTCGCGCACCACCGGGGCGAGCAGGCCCTCGAAGTTGATGTCGACCGCGATGGCGAGGTTGACGTAGTTGTGCACCACCAGCTCGCCGTCGCCGACCGAGGCGTTGACGTGGGGGAAGTCGCGCAACGCGTCGACCAGCGCCCGGGCGATGAACGGCAGGTAGGTGAGCGAGAAGCCCTCCTCGGCCTTCCACTGGGCGCCGTGGGTGCGGCGCACCCGCTCGACCGCCTCGAAGTCGACCTCGACCGCGGTGAGCACGTGCGGCGACACCTGCTTCGACATCACCATGTGCTCGCCGGTGCGCTTGCGGATGTTGTTGAGCGGCACGGTGGTGTCGCGCTCACCGGTGCGCACCACGGGCGCGGGCGCCGGGCGGGCCGGCGCGGCCGCGGCCGGCTGCGGTGCGGGTG
>DATHSN010000027.1:0-5659 GCA_035464115.1 Acidimicrobiales bacterium
CGGGTGGCGTTGATGACCAGGCACCACGGCGGCACGACGCCGCGCGCCACCTCGTCGCCGGTCGCGGCGTCGATGACGGGGATCGAGGGGTTGAGCACCACCCCGGCGCCGAGCATGGCCCCGCGCCCGACGCGGGCCCCCTCGGTGACCATCGACCGGCTGCCGATGAACGCGTCGTCCTCGACCACCACCGGGGCGGCCTGCGGGGGCTCGAGCACGCCCCCGATGCCGACGCCCCCCGACAGGTGGACGTTGGCACCGATCTGGGCGCACGACCCGACCGTGGCCCACGTGTCGACCATCGACCCGGCCCCGACCCGCGCGCCGATGTTGACGTAGCTCGGCATCATCACCACGCCCCGGTCGAGGAACGAGCCCCAGCGCGCCGATGCGCCGGGCACGACGCGGACCCCGGCTGCCTCGTAGCCGGTCTTCAGCGGGATCTTGTCGGCGAACTCGAACGGGCCGAGCTCGGTGGTGCTCATGCGGGCCACCTTGAACAACAGCAGCACCGCGTGCTTCAGCCACTCGTGGACCACGACCTCGTCGTCGACCACCTCGGCGATCCGGCCGATGCCCGAGTCGAGCACACCGATCGCCTCGTGCACGGTGGCGACGACCTCCGGGTCGGCGACGTCGAGTCCGTCGCGACCCTCCCACAGCTCCTCGATGCGTGCTCGCAGATCAGCCATGAGCGTGGAGGGTAGCGGCGCCCGGGTTGCGCACGAGGCGTCACCGAGCCACTACAACGGTGGACGTGTCCTCGAACGTGATCCCCCGCGCGTCCCTGATGCCCGCCGCCTCCCCCGAAGCGGTCCTCGACCACATCCCTCCCGGGACCAACATCATCATCCCGCTGGCCAACGGTGAGCCGATCTCGGTGCTCGACGCCATCGAGGCCAACGCCGACCGGCTCGAGGGCGTGCGCGTGCACCAGATGCACGCGCTCACCGACCGTCCGTACCTGCACGGCGCGCACCACGGTCGGCTCGACAACGTGGCCTACTTCCTCTCGCACATCACCCGGCCCGCCTACCACGAGGGCACCGTCGACCTGGTGCCGTGCAACTTCTCGGAGGTGCCGATGCTGCTGCGGCGCCTCCCCGACCCGAAGATCGTGATCTGCCAGGCGTCGTCACCCGATCGCCACGGCTACTTCTCGCTCGGCACCAACGCCGACTACGCCGCGCCGTTCATCGGCAAGGTGCCGTTCTTCATCGAGTCGAACCCCCAGATGCCGCGCACGTTCGGCCGCAACTCGATCCACATCACCCAGACCGTGGGCTGGGTGGAGAACGACCATCCCCTCCACGAGGTCGAGGCGGCCGAGCCCAACGAGATCGACCGCAAGATCGCCGCCTACGTCGCCGAGCGCATCCCCAACGGCGCCACCCTGCAGGCGGGCATCGGCTCGATCCCCAACGCGGTGCTCATGAACCTCACCGACCACAAGGACCTCGGCGTCCACACCGAGCTGCTCTCCGACGGGGTCATCGATCTGGTGCTGCGGGGCGTCCTCACGGGCACCCGCAAGCAGCGCCGGCCCGGCAAGCTCGTCGCCACGTTCTCCCTGGGGTCGCGGGCGCTCTACGACTTCCTCCACGAGAACCCCGCGGTCGAGCTGCTCCCGGTCGACTACGTCAACGACCCACGGGTGATCGCCACCGAGCCCAACTTCGTGTCGATCAACGCCACCACCGAGGTCGACTTCTTCGGCCAGTGCGCCTCGGAGACGATCGGCGGTCGCTACTGGTCGGGGAGCGGCGGTCAGGCCGACTTCGCCCGCGGCGCGATGTACGCCCCGAACGGGCAGGGCTTCGTCGTGCTGCACTCCACCACCACCAACGGCAAGATCTCACGGATCCGCCCCCAGCTCACCCAGGGCTCGGTGGTCACCACCATGAAGAACACCGTCGACAAGGTCGTCACCGAGTTCGGTGTGGCCGAGCTGCGGGGCCGGTCGATCCGCGAGCGCTCCAGGGCGCTGATCGCGGTGGCCCACCCCGACTTCCGCGACGAGCTCGAGCGCGAAGCGCGCCAGCTCGGCTACCTGTGAGCGGTGGCCGACGGGTCGATCACCAGCGGTCCGCCTGACGGTCGGACGCCGAACGCGTCGAGGCGGGCCTCGATCACCGACGCCACGTCGGGGCGCCCGAGGAAGTAGCCCTGACCGACCCGGCACCCCAGCTCCACGAGCAGGTCGAGCTGGGCCTGGTCCTCGATCCCCTCGGCGACGCACACCAGGCCGAAGGCGCCCGCCAGGCCGAGCACGGCGCGCACGATCGACTCGTCGCGCGGTGACTCGGTGATGCCCGCCACGAACGACCGGTCGATCTTCACCTCGGAGAACGGCAGGCTGCGCAGCGACTGCAACGACGACCACCCGGTGCCGAAGTCGTCGAGCGACAGCGGGATGCCGGCGGCGGCGAGCGCCCGCAGCGAGCGCCGGGCCCGGACGTCGTCGTCGACGAACGCGGTCTCGGTGATCTCGATGCCGACCGACGCCAACGGCGCGCCCGCCTCCTCGAGGCGGTGACGCACCCGGTCGGCGACGTCGGGATCGACGAGCTCCATCCGCGACAGGTTCACCCACATCCGGGGGGCCCGGGTCCCGTAGCGGCGGGCCCAGCGCGCCGCGGTGCCGGCCGCCTGGCGCAGGATCTGGTCACCGAGCTCGGCGATGAGCCCGGTGCGCTCGGCGTCGGCGATGAACTCCCCCGCCGGGACCAGCTTGCCGGAGCTGTCCCGCCAGCGGGCCAGCGCCTCGACGGCCAGGACCCGGTCGGTCCGCAGGTCGGTCTGGGGCTGGTAGACGGCGCAGAACTGCCCGTCGGCGAGGGCGCGGCGCAGCGCCGCCTCGGTGCGCACCTGGCGCTCGACCCGGTCGCGCTGGTCCGCCGAGAAGCGCCGCCAGCGCCCGCCCCCACCGCGCTTGGCCTCGGAGAGCGCAGCGTGGGCGTCGCGCAGGACGTCGGCGCCGCGCTGGCCGGGTTGGGGCTCGGCCACCCCGATGCTCAGGCGCACGAACAGCTCGCCCTCGCCCACCAGGAACGGCTCGCCGGCCACCGCCAGGAGGCCCTCGAGGAGCGACTCGGCCGGGTGGCCGGTGACCAGCGCGGCGAACGTGTCGCCCCCGAGGCGGGCCACGAGCACGTCGTCGCCGAGGTGGCTCCCGGCGCGGCGGGCGAGCCCGGCGAGCACGGCGTCGCCGGCGACCAGGCCGGCCGACTCGTTCAGCGCGGCGAAGCGGTCGATGCCGAACAGCACGACCGACACGTGCGCCGAGCCCATCGACAGCACGGCATCGAGCTCGGTCACGAAGGTGTCGCGGGTCGGCAGACCGGTGAGCTGGTCGTGCGACTGCTGGTGGACGAGCAGCGCCGACAGCCGACGCTGGTCGGTGACGTCGACCGCGATCGCATCGATGAGGGTCCGGTCGCCGTCGTCGACCCGGCGGGCCTGCACGTTCAACCACCGCACCTCGCCGTCGGGCCGCACGACGCGGAACACGTCGTCGGCGTAGCCCTGGTCGAGCACCCGTCGGAACCCGTCCTCGACGAGCTCGTGGTCGTCGGGGTGCACCAGCTCGAACATGCCGGCGATGGTGCGACGCAACCCGTCGAGGGGCCGGCCGAAGACCTCGGCGGCGACCTCGTTGACGAACACGACCTGGTCGGCGGTGAGGTCGAGCGTGTACACGACCTCGTGCATCGAGGTCAGCACCCGAGCGAGCCGGCGCTCGGCCTCCCCCGCGGTGCGGCGGGCGTGCTCCTCCTCGGTGACGTCGCGCAGCACCGCCAGCACCACCGGGCGACTCCGCAACGTGGTGCGGTGGGCGTGGATCCGGGCGAGGAGCTCGCCGCCGTCGCCGCTGCGCACGTGCCAGACGCGGTCGGTGCCCAGCTGCTCGGGCTGACGCGAGCGCAGGACGTCGACCAGCGCGTCGCGCTCATCCTCGACGACCAGGTCGAGCACCGCCATCATCAACAGCTCGTCATGGCCCCAGCGGGTGGTGGCCACCACGTGGTCGTTCACGGCGAGCAGCCGGAGGCTGACCGCGTCGACCGCCAGCATCGGCTCGGGCGCCGACCGGAACAGCTCGGCGGCGAAGCGCTGGCTGGCGTCGATCCGCTGGCGGAGGGCGCCGTGGCTCACCCTCAGCCAGAGCAGGAGGAGCGCGAAGGTGGCGACCAGGAGGGCGCCGTGCCCGGCGACGGTCGCCCCCACCGACGGATCGTCGGCCAGGACCCGATCGAGCACGGTCTCGCTGACCACCAGCAGCACGGCACCGGCGAGGGCGAAGCCGGCGAGGACACCGGGGCGCCGGCGGGCGCCGTCGGCCCATCCGTCCCCAGGCCCTCGTCGCGTGATGGCCACGACTCTCCCGTCGATCCGTCGTCGGTCGCGAGGCGGCCGCCTCGACACGGGGGCTCGGATCGGCGGCGACGGCGCCCAGATGAGGATCCGTGGCGCGGGCTCAGCGGGTGAGGCGGGTGGCGACCAGCTCGATGCGGTCGTCGGGCTGCACCACGGCGATGCGCACGTGCCCCGCGCCCGCCGCCCCGTAGAGCTCCCCGGGGCTCACCAGCACGCCGCCCTCGCGCGCCAGGCGATCGGCGTAGGCCCAGGCGTCGCCGCCGGGGGCGGGCACCCAGAGGTAGAACCCCCCGCCGGGGAGCGCGACGTCGAGCCCGTGGGCCGAGCGCAGCGCGTCGGCCAGCACGGTGAGACGGTGGTGGTAGCGCTGGCGCTGGGCGTCGACGTGGGCGTCGTCGCCGAAGGCGACCACCGCCGCGGCCTGCACCGGACCGGGGAGCATGAACCCGGCGTGCTTGCGCAGCTCGCGCAGGTAGTGGACGAGGTCGGCGTCACCGGCGTAGAACCCGGCCCGCACGCCGGCCAGGTTCGAGCGCTTCGACAGCGAGTGCACCGCGAGCAGCCCGTCGGTGCCGTGCGTGAGCACCGAGCGAGGCGGACCGTCCCAGGTGAACTCGGCGTAGCACTCGTCGGAGAGCACGGGCACGCCGCGGGCGCGCCCCCACGCAGCTGCGGCCCCGAGGTCGTCGAGCCCGCCGGCGGGGTTGCCGGGCGTGTTCACCCAGAGGCACAGGGCCCGCTCGGCGTCGGCCTCGTCGATGGCCGACAGGTCGATCCGCCAGCGGTCGTCGACGGGCACCGGCACGGCGCGACAGCCGGCGAGGACGGCCCCCATCTCGTAGGTGGGGTAGCTGATGGCCGGGTACAACACCGTGTCGCGGGACGGGTCCCGGAGGCGGAGCCAGTGGGGCATCCCCGCCACCAGCTCCTTGGTGCCGATGCAGGCGGCCAGCTGGTCGGGGCCGACCTCGACGCCGAGGCGGCGGTGGAGCCAGGCCGCGGCCGCCTCGCGGTAGGCGGCGGTGCCGATCGACGGTGGGTAGCCCCGCTCGGCGCCCGACGCCCCCAGGGCGGCCACCACCGCGGGAGGCGGCGGGTCGCACGGCGTGCCGATGGAGAGATCGACCAGACCGCCCTCGTGCTCGGCGGCGAGCGCCTTCAGCCCGTCGAGGCGGTCGTAGGGATAGGGCGGGGGGACGAAGCCGGCGGGCACGGGGTCCTTCGACCACACGGGCCGCTCAGGCGGGGGGGACGAGGTCGGAGGCGAGGCGCGCCGTGGCGG
>DATHSN010000028.1:0-13125 GCA_035464115.1 Acidimicrobiales bacterium
TGGGCGTACTTGCGCAGCAGGTACACGTTGGCTCCGGCGAGGACCCCGTAGAGCAGGGTGAAGCCGATCATCGACACCCACACGAACGCGGCGCCGACGTTGGGTGACACGCCGTCCTCGGTGCGCAGGACCCCCCACACCACCCAGGGCTGGCGGCCCATCTCGGTCATGATCCAGCCCGCCGAGTTGGCGACGAAGGGGAGGGCGAGCGCGGGGATCGTGAGCTTGAGGTACCAGCTGGTGGTCTCGAGGCGGTTGCGGTACATGAGCCACAGCCCGATGCCCGACAGGGCGATCATGGCGAAGCCGGCGCCGACCATGATCCGGAACGACCAGTAGACGACGCCCACGTTGGGGATGTAGTTCCCGGGACCGAACTGCTCCTCGTAGAGGGCCTGCAGGTCGTTGATGCCCTCGACCGTTCCGTCCCAGGTGTTGGTGGACAGCACGCTCAGCGCGTGGGGGATGACGATGTTGATCGAGTTGCGCCCGTTCTCGATGTCGCCGACCGCGAAGATCGAGAAGCCGGCCGGCTGCTCGGTGTCCCACAGAGCCTCGGCGGCGGCCATCTTCATGGGCTGCTGCTCGGTCATGATCTGGGCCTGGGTGTGGCCGGTGAAGGCGGTGAGGACGCCCGCGGCGAACACGAACACCAGCCCGATGCGGGCCGAGCGGGTGAAGACGTCGAGCTCGTTGCGGCGCAACAGGTGCCAGGCGCTCACCGCGAGCACGAGCATGCCCGCGGTCATCCACGCCGCGAGGATCGTGTGCGGGAACGCGATGAGCAGCGTCGAGTTGGTGAGGACCTCCCAGAACGACGTGAGCTCGGCGCGGCCGGCCACCTCGTTGATCCGGAACCCCACCGGGTGCTGCATCCACGAGTTGGCCGCGAGGATGAACGCCGCCGAGATCGTCGTGCCGAACGCCACGAGCCAGATGCAGGCCAGGTGGATGCGCCGGGGCAGGCGGTCCCAACCGAAGATCCAGAGGCCGAGGAACGTCGACTCGAGGAAGAAGGCGATCAGGCCCTCCATGGCGAGCGGGGCACCGAAGATGTCGCCCACGAACCGGGAGTAGTCCGACCAGTTCATGCCGAACTGGAACTCCTGGACGATGCCGGTGACGACGCCCAGGGCGAAGTTGATGAGCAGCAACTTCCCCCAGAACTTCGTCATCCGCAGGTAGGTGACGTTGTCGGTGCGGTGCCAGAGGGTCTGGGTGATGGCGACGAAGAGGGCCATCCCGATCGACAGCGGGACGAACAAGAAGTGGTAGACGGTCGTGATGCCGAACTGCCATCGGGCCAGATCGAGCGCGTCCAAGGGGGGCTCCTCACTCGCCGGTCGGGGGGTCGTTCGAATCGTGTTCAGCGCACACCCCAGGGGGTAGGGACGAAGGTCCCGCGCCCGGTGGTCGGGCGTCACGCTGGCCGCCGGAGGCGCGAGCGGGCAGGCTGTCGCCCTATGCCCGACCCCGGTGCCCCGATCGTGCTGCCGGTGCTCGCCGTTCGGCCCGCCAGCGGTGATGCGGCGGGCGCACCCCCCACGGTCGTCCTCGACGGCTCGGGGCGCCCCGAGCTCGACGCGGCGCTGGAGGGGCTCACCGGACTGTCGATCTTGTCGGCGTTCGCGACGTGGAACGACGCCGCCGCCGACTGGGGCATCGCCGTGCTCGCGGTCGGTCTTCCCGACCCGGCCACCGGCCAGGTCGACCGGGTGATCGCCGCCAGCGTGTCGGTCCTCGAGCTGGGGGCCGATCAGCTGGCCCCGCTCGCCGGGGCCGCCGAGCTGCTGGTCGAGGTGGTGCGCGGTGCGGTCCACCACGGACCGTTCGCGGTGGCCGTCGATCCGGACCCGGTGCGACGGGCGCTGGCCGGCTTCGCCTCGGCCGACGGTCCGCTCACCGCGGTGCGCCCCGTCCGGGTGCTCGACGTGGGCGAGGCCGGCGGCGGCACCAGCGCCGAGCCGCGGCGTCCCCTCGTGCGCCTCGACGCGGCCGGCGCGGCCGACGTCGTGCGGCGCATCGTCGAGGCGGGTCGCTCGGGCGCCCGGCCGCTCACGGTGTGGCAGTCGGTCGACGACGGGCGTGGGGTGCTGTTGCTCGTCCGGGTCGGTGATCTGCCCACCGGTGAGCGGCCCCCGGTCTTCCTCTCGGCGACGTTCCGGCTCGGGGCCGACGCCGCGTCGCTGGCGCGCCTGGCCGCGGCCGACGCGTTCATCGTCGAGCTGGTCGACACGGTGGCGGCGCACCGGCTCACCGTCGGACACGACCGGTTCCGCCTGCGCGACCTGCTCGACGGCGCCACCTCCTAGCGGGTCGGGGTCGGAAGCGGCGAGGCCCGTGGCTACGGTGGGGAGTCCTCGCACGCGACCGAGAAGGAACGAGCGCATGCCCGCCACCGGCGACCGCGTCCGCATCCACTACACCGGCCGTCTCCCCGACGGCACCACGTTCGACAGCTCCGAGGGTCGTGAACCCCTCGAGTTCGTCGTCGGGGTCCAGCAGGTGATCTCCGGGCTCGACCAGGCCATCCTCGAGATGGATCCGGGCGAGTCGCGCACCGTCACCATCCCGCCGGAGGAGGCCTACGGCCCGCGCCAGCCCGGCCTCGAGCAGCGCGTCGACCGGTCCCAGCTCCCCGAGGGCGTCAGCGAGGGCGTCGCCCTGCAGGCCAACGTGGGCGGCCAGGACATGGTGCTGTGGGTCACCGAGCTCGACGACGACAGCGCCGTGGTCGACCCGAACCACCCCCTCGCCGGCCAGACCCTGGTGTTCGACGTCGAGCTCGTCGGGGTCGACGCCGGCGGCTGATCCCACCGCACCGCAGGGGCGCCGAGGCGCCCACTGCTCAAGATGCCGGTCCCGGGCGCCGAAGGTTGAGAGCGCGCGGGTGGGTCCGACGGCTCACCCGACACCCTCGACCGCTTCGGAGTCCGATCCGTGCCCGCACACCCGTCTCGCCGTTCGCTCGCCGCGGTGCTCGCCGTGCTGGTGGCGGCGTCCGTCGCCGGCCCCGCCGCGGCGCGCCCCGGCCCGGCCGCGACCTCGGTCGCGGCCCTGGGGGCGGGGGTGCCCGCGGTCACGGCCCCCGCGGCCGACGACGAGCTCGACGAGCTGGTGCGCCGGCGCCTCGAGCTGACGTTCGCGCGCGGGCTCCTCGAGCTCCACGACGCCGTCACCCGCGAGGCGCTGGCCGAGCTGGCCCCCCGCCTCGCCGAGGCCGAGCGGGTGGCCCAAGAGACCCAGGCCGAGCTGGCCCGGGCCACGATCGAGGCCCAGCGGGCCGCCGCGGCCGAAGCCGCCACCCGTGCCGAGCTGGTCGAGCTGGAGCGGCTGATGGCCGAGATGGCGGTGGCCGCCTACGTGCGACCACCCCAGAGCGACGAGCTGGCCACCCTGCTCGACGCGTCGTCGCCGGCGCACGCCGAGCGCATGTCGGTGTACCTCGACGCCAAGGCCAGCCGCGACTTCGACGTCGCCGAGGCGCTGCGGCGCGCCCGCGCCCGCCTCGAGCACCAGACCAGGGCTGCCCGCGCCGCCGAGCAGCGGTCCCAGGAGCGGCGCGCCGCGGCGGCCACGGCGCTCGAGTCCCTCGAGTCGGCCCGCGCCGAGCAGGAGGCGTTGCTCGCCGACATCGGCGGACGGCTCGACACCGCCGAGCTCGAGGCCTGGGCGGTCACCGAGGAGATCGACCGGACCCGTGACCGCGTCACCGCCGAGGCCCGTCGCCAGCGCGACGGGGGTCGGGGGATCCCGCTCACGCGGGTCGGCGAGATCGTCGTCCACGACGACCTGGCCGGTCCGCTCGCCGCGCTGCTGGAGGCGGCCGAGGCCGACGGCATCCGCCTCGGCGGGGGCGGCTACCGCGACAACGCCTCGCAGATCGCGCTGCGCCGCGCCCACTGCGGCGAGGACGACTACGCCGTCTACGAGATGCCGGCGAGCGAGTGCTCACCACCGACGGCCCGCCCGGGGACGTCGATGCACGAGCTCGGCCTGGCCATCGACTTCACCGTCGGGGGCCAGACGATCTCGTCACGGTCGAGCCCGGCGTTCCGCTGGCTGGCCGAGCACGCCGCGTACTACGGCCTGTACAACCTGCCGTCGGAGCCCTGGCACTGGTCGATCAGCGGCGGATGACGCGACGGCGCCCCCGGGGCGCCCGTCAGCGGTCGGGGCCGGTGGTGAAGTGCTCGGGTCGGCTGACGTAGGTGTCGGACACGAACACCACGCCGGAGTGGGTGGCGAACAGCTCGCTCAGCCCCGCGAGGATCGCATCGACCCGGTCGGCCGGGAGCACGGTGATGAGCATGGCCAGCCCGGCGCGGTCGTTGAAGAGCAGGCGACCCTCGCGGGCGCCGCCGTGGCCCATGCCGGACACCCCGCTGACGGTGGTGTAGCCGGTGACGCCGGCCGCGGTGAACAGGTCGCGCACGACCGCGGCGTCCTCGGCGCCGACCACCACCTCGACCTTGGTCATCTTCTTCAGCCCGGGATGCGTCACGGCTGCTCCTTCAGGGTTCGGGTGGGCTCATCGAGGTGGGCGAGGTCGGGGCTCATCCGGCCAGCGCCGCAGGGGACGTGGGGTGGTGGTCGACCAGCGGGGATGCGTCGGCCGACTCCTGCGACCATGGCACCCAGCGCAGGTGGGCGTCGAGCTGCGACCAGTGGTCGTCGTCGCCCGAGCGGGCGACCAGCGCGATCCATCCGTTGCCGATCAAGCGCTGCAGCACGGGGTTGCGCTCGACGATGGCGCTCACGCGCGCGAGCGGGGCCTGGACGACGGCGAGGAGCCGGACCGGTTCGTGCACGGCCCCGTCGCCCGACGCCACCGACTCGCGGGGCAGGCCGATGCGCAGGTCGCCCTCGGGCCCGAGGAGCACGCCCACGCCGCCACCGAGCGGGTTGTGGACGAGCTTCGGGCCGGCGCCGTAGGCGATGTCGTCGACGGTCGAGAAGTAGTACTGCGTCGAGATCCACTCGGCGACGACCAGCGGGGCGGTGAGGATCGTCTCGAGCGCGGTGGCGTCGGGGTCGCGGTCGGCCTCGTAGGTGTGCAGGAAGACCCGACCACCGAGGTCGACGCCGCGCGTGAGCGATCGGGGTCCGATGACGAACGCGGCGCACCCGGCGAGCCCCCACTCGGGACGGGTCTGGGCCCAGTCGGTGGCGCGGCGCACGAGGTGGGCGGCCGCCGCCGCACCGTCACCGGCGCGGGCCCGGGCGGGAGCGCCCGGCAGGGTCCGACAGCGCTCGACCGCGGCCCGTCGCCCCGCCTCGGCGAGGTCGACGCGCAGGCGCTCGACGTCGCCGTGATGGGTGGCGGGGACGTCGTCGAGGTCGAACAGCGTGACCCGCTCGGTGGTGGTGTCGTGCTGCCCGCCGACGAACCAGGTGTCGTCGGGGATGGCGATGCCGCGCTCGGCGAGCGCGACCCGCACCGCGGGACGGTTCAGCACCGCGGCGAGGAGGCGGGCGTTGACGCCGCCCGGGTTGCCGCCGCAGGCGCCGCAGTCGAGCGCCGACTCGTAGGGGTTGTTCTCGGTGGTCGAGCCGTGCCCGCAGAGCACGACGAGCCGGGCGTGGCCCTCGGTGAGGCCGACGAGGCGAAGGGCGGTCTCCGCGAGCAGCGCCTGCTCGTCGGGGGCGAGGCCCAGGTGGCCCTCCGCGTCGATGGTGAGCCGGGTGGGCGCCGGCGGCGCCAGCCGCGCCGTGGCCCGACGCCGCCAACCGTCCCACCGGGTGGGTGCCGCGGTGCGAGCGACGAGCTCGACCATCGCCAGCCAGCCGACGACCTCGACGAAGGCGAAGGGGGTGGTGACGCCGGACTTGGTGTCGTGGACCACGTGGGTCAGGGCGCCGAGCCGTCGCCGGCCGGTCACCGCGGCGTCGCCGTCGCCGACGGGGCGCTCGGAGATGTCGGCCCGGGGCCGGACGAGCACGGGGCACTGGTCGGTGGCCCCCTGTCCGGCGAGCGGCTGGTGGCGCACGGCGGCGCCGAAGAACCCGGCGATGCCGATCGTCTCGTGCTCGCCGACCGCCTCGAGGTGGCGACGCAGCACCTCGGAGCGCACGTCGATGCAGAACGCCACCTGGCTGGCGGGCCGCTCGGCGGACGGGGTCACCGGCCGGATCCGGGCGATCAGGTCGTCGCGCACCGCCCGCTCGTGGGCCGCGAGCCACACGGCACGGCGGACCTCGTCGGTGACACCGAGCGCGATCGCCGCGGTCGCCACGGGGGTCGCCGTCGCGGCAGGGCCGTCGGGTGGCGGTGCGGGCGGTGATGCGGGGGCGGTGGCGGTGGCGTGGGGGAGGGGGGCGGTGGCGTCGGGGTCGGGCGGGGCGAGCGCGGCGACGAGCGCGGCCGGGTGCCGGTCGACGCCGCGCGCGTCGGCGGCGGCGACGACCGCGCGCTGCTCGAGGGTGAGGCGGAGGGCGAGCAGCTCGACCAGATCGGCCGGCGGGAGGTGCCGTCCTGGTTCGTCGGGTGCGTCGGCCCGCCAGCTGACGTGGGCCACCCAGCCGGGCTGCTGGCCGAGGCTGCGGCGGAGGTAGTCGACGACCTGGCCGTCGGCGACGCCGAGGCCGTCGAGGGCGGCGACGAGGGCGTCGTCGGGCCGCTCGGCGAGCTCGTGGCCCCGGGGGTCGAGCTGTCGCCACGCGGCCCACAGGCCGGCGTCGCGGCCCGGGAGGGTCCACGTCGCCTGGCTGGTGTCGACGTGGACGGCGAGCCACAGGGCGAGCTCGCGATCGATGGTGGCGATCACGTCGGACCCCGTGACCCGGTCGAGCCACTCGCCCCAGGTGAGGTCGACGCCCACGCGGCCGGGATCGCAGCGGGGATCGGCAGGGGGAGACGACGCGGTGTCGGCGGGAGGCTCCAGGACCGCCAGGCGGGCGGCCTCGATGGCGGGCACCGTGCTCGTCCCGAGCGCCACCGCAGGGTGCGCGTCGAGGCCGGGGAGGTGGTGGCGCAGGGCGGCGAGGAGGTGGTCGTCGGTGATGCGACCCCGCTCGCGCAGGCCGAGGAAGTGGTCGTGGGGCAGGTGGGTGCGACCCGGCCGCAGGGCCCGGGCGGTGGCGGTGGCCTCGCCGAACGTCGCCCCTTCGAGCGCGGCCAGTGGGTTCGACGCCACGAACCCGGTGAGGGGCCACGAGGGGCCGACCAGCTCGGCGGCGAGGGCGACGCGGCTGCGCACGGTGGTCCGCGCCACGACCGGCGGCGGCGCCGGGGCGGGGAGGGCGGGGGGCGCGGGATCGGTGACCCGCTCGGTGAGGAGCCGGCGGTAGAGCCAGGCCGGCCGGGACCGCACGAGGAGCGCGGCGCCTGCGGCGACCACCACGACGGCCACCTGGGCAGCTGCGCCCGGGCCGTCGACGGGGCGCGGGAGCCCGAGGGCGGTGTCGAGCGCGTCGACGGCGGCGCCGTAGCCGACCGCCGTGAGCCCGATGGCTGCGCCGGCGAGCGCAGGGCCCACCGGGCCAGCGCCGGGCAGGTGCCGCACGGCGGCGTGGACCGCAACAGCCGCGGTGGCGGCGACGAAGGCGAGCAGCACGATGGCCCCCGGCTTGTCGCCGAACCAGACGATGGTGGCGGCCATCCCGACCGCGGCGGGGGTGCCGGCGGCGAGCCAGCGCCAGGCGGTGGCCGGGGGGTGCTCGGCGGGTGGCTCGGCCCGACGGGTGCGCTCGGCGTGGACGCCGGTCCCCGACCCGAGGAAGCGGGCCGCCTTGTAGGTGCCGTGGGCGATGACGTGGAAGATGGCGGCGGCGAAGGCCCCGAGCCCCACCTGGAGGACCATGAAGCCCATCTGGGCGATCGTCGAGCGGACCAGCGCGCCCTTCACGTCGGGACGCACCAGGGTGGCGGCGGCGGCCACCAGCACGGTGACGGTGCCCACGACCACCGCCAGGTGCAGCACGGCGGGAGAGGCGGCGACCGCTGGCGCGAGGCGCACGAGGAGCACGCCCGCCGCGTTGACCACGCCGGCGTGCAGCAGCGCCGAGACCGGCGACGGGGCCCACACGGTGAGCGGGAGCCAGCCGTGGGCGGGGATCTGGGCCGAGCGGACGAAGCCGCCGATGGCCAGGGGGACGAGGACGAGCGCCAGCGTCGTGGCTGAGGCGGTGGCTGCGCCGTCACCCAGCGCAGCGAGGTCGAGGTCGTCGAACGCGACGGCCGCGGCGACGACACCGGCGACGAGGGCGGCATCGCCGATCGCGAGGCGGCGCACGACCCGGCCGGCCGCCGCCGCGGCACCGGGGACCGAGCGGTCGTGGGTGAGCAACAACCACAGCGCCGGGGTCACCGCGACCCACGCCACGGCGAGCACCGGGAGGCTGGCGGCGACCGCCACCGCAGCGGTGGCCGCCACGGTGAGGGCCAGGGCGCCGGCGAAGCGCCCGGCCGCCGGCTCGCCCCGCAGCGCCCGGGCGCTGGCCGCGGCCACCACCGCACCGATGCCGCACACGACCAGTAGGAGGATGCCCTCGAGACGGCCCCCCACCACCCCGAGGGTGGCGGTGGCGACGCCCAGGTCGACGACCGGGCCGATGGCCCCGGTGCTGCGCGGTGCCCCGAGCGCCACCACGGCGCCGGCGGCGGTGGCGCCGACGAGCGCCACGGTCACCAGGTCGGCGGTGCGACGGGTGCGTCGCACGAGTGCGACCACGCCGGCCACGACGGGAAGGAGGATGGCCAGGCCGGCGAGGGCGCTCATGGCCGTTCGGAGGTCGCGTGTTCGAGCATCGCTCAAACCTACGGCCCTCAACACCCGAATCGCAAATCCGGTATCTGCGGCTGCGCCCGTCCCGGCGGTTGCGGCTGGGTCGGTCGGGTAGGGCCCGCCCATGAGCGACCCCCAGGACCGCAGCGAAGCGCTCGACGACGACAAGCTGGCCGGGGAGTACCCACCCGACCGGCCTCTCGGCGCGGAGAGCTACGGCACCACGCCGGGCGAGGAGCGCGTCGACGAGCCACTCGCCGACCGGGTCGCCCGCGAGGAGCCCGAGGACGCCCCGCCGTCGGACCGGCCGGTGGCGCCGCTGGTGGGTGACGACGTGCTCGACGACCGCGAGGAGCAGATGATCGCCGCGGAGGCCCGGCCCGGCTCCGGCCCGGGCGCGATCGAGCCGAACGATCCGGCCGCGGGCGACCCGACCCGGCGCGACGTGGCCACCGAGCACGAGGCTGGGCTGTCCGCCGAGGAGGCGGCGGTCCACGAGACCGAGCCCCCGCCGTCGTGAGCGTCCAGCGGATGGCCGGCGGCCACGGGCGTAGGGTCGGACCATGATCGACACCGCACCGTTCGGCCGCACCGGGCACGAGAGCACCCGCGTGATCTTCGGCGCCGCCGCCCTCGGGTCGATGCGCCAGGAGAAGGCCGACGGCGTGCTCGAGCTGCTGGCCGCGCACGGCGTGAACCACATCGACACCGCTGCGAGCTACGGCGACTCCGAGCTCCGCCTCGCCCCGTGGCTCGCCGACCACCGAGCCGACGTGTTCCTCGCCACCAAGACCGGTGAGCGCACCGGCGACGCGGCCCGCGCCGAGCTCGAGCGCTCCCTCGAGCGGCTCGGGGTCGATGCGGTCGACCTGATCCAGCTGCACAACCTGGTCGAGCCCGACGAGTGGGATGTCGCCCATGGCCCCGGCGGCGCGGTCGAGGCGCTGGCCGCGGCCCGCGACGAGGGCCTGGTGCGCTTCATCGGCGTGACCGGGCACGGCACCCGCATCGCCCGGATGCACCTGCGCAGCCTCGCCGAGTTCGACTTCGACTCGGTGCTGTTGCCCTACAGCTACGTCGCGCTCACCGACGACGCCTACCGGGCCGACGTCGAGGAGCTGCTCGGGGTGTGCGCCGAGCGCGACGTCGCGGTGCAGACCATCAAGTCGATCGCCCGCGGGCGCTGGCCGGTCGACCACTCGGGTCCGCGATACAGCTGGTACGAGCCGCTCCCCGACGCCGACGCCATCGGGCGGGCGGTGCGCTGGGTGCTGGCCAACCCGCAGGTGTTCCTCAACACGTCCAGCGACACGCGCGTGCTGCCGGTGATCCTCGCCGCGGCCGAGCTGTCGGCCACGGGCGCCCCGCCGCCCGACGACGCCGAGCTGGCCACCGACGTGGCCGCGCTCGGCGTCGAGCCGCTGTTCGACGGCGCCGAGCTCGAGCGCATCTGAGGTCGCGACCACGCCACCAGGGCCGCATCGTCGGGCGCTGCGTCGGGTGGCGATCCTCGCAGCTCAGCGTCTGGTGCCCAGTGGGCGAGCGTCGGGGCAGACGCCTCTGACGAGCTCATGAGGTCGGGGGACGAAGGTCTGGGCCTTCACATGGGGCGATCGGATGCGGTCCGCTCGGAAGAGGCGAGCCTCGTCGATCGCGGTGTCCCAGGCGATCACGTACCAGAGGGGGGCGCGCACGAGCAGGCCGTGGGGCTCGACGATCCGCTGCGATTCGTTCCCGTACCGGTCCTGGTACGCGAAGGTGAGGAGGCGCCGCTCGCTGAAGGCCACCTCGAACAACCGGGCGAGGAGCGGGCTGACGCTGCCGGTCTGGCGAGTCGACGGCGGCGACGGCGGGCCGATCATGATGCGCATCATCAGCTCCTGGACCTGGATGGCCCGTTGGTGGGGCAGGGATGCTTCGATCTTGGCGAGGGCTGATCTCGCGTCCGAGGCGAACGGCATCCAGGGGAACGCTTGTGCGATCGCCACCGAGAGGACCAGTGCGACGACGTCTTCACCGGCCAGCTGCGACGTGACCATCACCGAGGTGGGCTCGAGGTGGACGCCGCCGCCGGGCCCGGACATCGAGGAGATCACGAAGCCACGGTCGCGGAGGCGGTCGAGGTCTCGAAGGACGGTCCGGGTCGACACGTCGAGCTCACGTGCGAGGTCCTCGACGCGCCAGTCCGCTCGCAGCCGCAGCAGCCGGATCAGCTCGTCGAGGCGTGTCGCGACCGGCACGTGGACACGGTACCGCCATCGGTGACAGGTTCTGTCACCGATGCGTCGTACGGTCGCTCCATGAACCACGACGACAACGACATGACGCTCGATCGGACGCCCGTGAACCCGTGGGGGTGGTCACAGCAGCTCGGCTACAACCAAGCCGAGATCGTCGAGGGCGCGACCCGCTACCTGGTGTGCGCCGGTCAGACGAGCGTGGACGCCCACGGCGCCCCGCAGCACCCAGGAGACATGCGCAGCCAGATCGCCCTCGCGCTCGACAACCTCGAGACCGTCGTCGGCGCGGCGGGGATGACCCTCGCGGACATCATCCGGCTGAACGTGTTCACCACGGACGTCGACGAGGCGATGCGTCACCTCGACGTGCTCGGCGGGCGGCTCGGGCCGATCGGGGTCGCGCCGCCGATGACGCTCCTCGGCGTCACCCGACTCGCCCTCCCCGACCTGATGTTCGAGATAGAAGCCACCGCTGCAGACTGACGCGGGCCCGCAAGGTCGGTCGGCGGCGAACGACGTCGCTGCGCACACGAGGACAGCTGATCGGTGAGCACTCACGACGACGAGGTTCGGTCGCGACTCCAGGCACTGCACGACGCCGCCACCCGCCGCACCGCTGGCCTCGCCGGTGGCTTCGAGGCCATCGTCGAGGCGTCGAGCGACATCGCCGTCGACGACGAACACGACCCGGAAGGCCACACGATCGCCTGGGAACGTCAATTGGTCGGTGCACTCCTCGACGATGCTCGCACGTCGCTCGACGAGATCACGGAGGCCCTGCAGCGCCTCGACGAGGGCACCTACGGCCGTTGCACGATGTGCGGACAGGACATCTCTCCCGAGCGCCTGGACGCCATGCCCGCCGCGCCAGCCTGCATCAGCTGTGCGGTCAGATCCCACCAATGAGCAGGGGAACGGCGCGAGAGCGGGGCCAGGTCTCGCTCAACCTCGGGCTGTGCTGACCACATCCGATTTCAGCACAGAAGCTGCGGATTCATTGGCGTTTCGCGTGTCCTCGAAGGCTTGAGTGTCACACCCCCTTCGTAGTCTTGGTGCATGGATCCGACTGATGCGGAGCGGGTGCTCGATGAACTCGAGGCGGCGGCGGTGGCGTTCCAGGAGCTAGATCTCGGGGCGTTGGAGGCCACCGAGCTGTTGGCGGTGGTGCGCAGGGCCGAGGTGGTGAGCCGTCGGATGGATCACGGCACCGACCGCCTGGCCGGTGAGGTCGACCGGCGTGGTGCGTATCGGGTCGACGGGCATTCCAACGCGAAGGCGGCGTTGATGCACCTCGGTCGGCTACCCGGCGCCGAGGCCGCGCAGCGGATCTCTCGGGCGCGGGCGTTGCGGTCGTTGCCGTGTGTCGCGGACGCATACCGGCAGGGCACGGTGCCGACGGCGTCGGTGTTGGCGATCGCGCGGGTGGCGGCCAACAAGAGGGTGCGCCCGTTCCTGGAGAGCGCCGACGCGATCTTCGCCGACCAGGCCGTCACCCAGTCCCATGGTGGGCTGGTGTCCTTCATGTCCCAGTGGGAACGCATGGCCGACGCGGATGGTGCCGCCCAGCGCAGCGAGGTCACCCACGCCCGCCGTCGCGCCAGCTTGCTGCAGGACCCCATCGAGGAGTCCTGGAACCTGACCGCCAGCTTCGGTGCGTTGCAGGGAGCGACGTTCGCGGAGATCTGCGACCGCTTCGTCGACTCCAAGCACCGCACCGACCTCGCCGCCGCTCGCCACCGACTCGGGCGCGACGAGGTGGCCCCCGACGAGCTCGACCGCACGCCAGCCCAACGGCGTGCTGATGCGCTGGTGGCGATGGCGCATCGAGCGGCGACCGCACCGCCGGAGGGGCGGCGTCCGGAGCCGTTGGTGAACATCGTCATCGACCAGGCCAGCTTCGAATCCGAGCTGGCCCGCCTCGCCGGCGCCACCAGCCCCGCCCCTGACGAGATCGACCCCACCGGGCGGGTGTGTCGCACCCTCAGCGGGCATCACCTGCACCCGGGTGATGCGGTCGCCGCTGCACTGGTCGGCCATGTGCGTCGGGTGGTGGTCGACGGTGAGGGCACGGTGATCGACCTCGGGCGCAAGCAACGCTGCTTCACCGGCGCGGCCCGCGACGCGGTGCTGTTGAACCAGAGCACGAGCGGCGGGATCCC
>DATHSN010000029.1:0-3924 GCA_035464115.1 Acidimicrobiales bacterium
GGGGCCCCGGCGCGTCCGGCACCGGCCGCCTACGCTCCCGGCGTGCACCGCGGGCTGGCCACGATCCTCGCCGCCGTCGCCGTCGTGGCGGCGGCCTGCTCCGACGCCGACCAGACGTCGGTCCCCACCACGGTCCCGGCCACCGCGCCGCCGACCACCGCAGCAGCCCTGGACGAGCCGGTCGTGGACGACGGCGGCCTGTCCGCGCTGTTGCCGCCCGGGGTGCGGTTCGACCCCGACGTGGGCGGCGAGCTGGCGGTGCGGCGCTGGTCGACGCTCGTGCCCGGCGAGCTCGGCGCCGCGGACCTCGTGGCCGGGTCGCTGCGGGTGAGCCTGCCCGGGCCCGACGCACCGGTCCGTGAGCGCGCGATGACCAGCGCCGGCACGACGGCGTTCGAGCGCCCCCAGGTGGGACACGTCGACGTCGGCCGCGGCCGGGCCAAGGTCATCGAGACCGCCGACGGCGAGGTCGTGGGCATGCTCGTCGCTGCGCCCGGCGTCGTCGCGGTGGTGCTCGACGTCGACGGCGACACCGGGGCCGACGTGGTCGACGTGCTGCGGTTCGATCCGCCGTCGCGCCTGCTCGTGCTCACCGATGCCGGCGCCACCTACGACCGCGAGGTGGCCACCGGGGCGCTGGCGTGCCCGAGCACCGGGCTGGCCGGCGGGGTCGACCCGCGGGCCCGCCTGGTGCTCGACTGCGGGTCGGCCTCCGGCGAGGCGGCGCTCGGTCCGTCGGGCGCCGGCCCGGGCAGCGTGGGCCGGTCCGGACCGATCCGCCGCCAGGGCGCCGACATCGTCGAGGTGGTCGTCACCGCCCAGGAGGCCGTCGAGGCGGTCAGCGGCGGGGGCGGCCGACCCTCGGCCGAGGCGCGCGCCGACGCCGATCGGCTCATGGTCGACCTCGAGCGCTACGGCGCCGGCGTGGTCACCGGAGCGCTGGTGAACGACGCCCTCACCGCGGTGCTGCCCACCGAGGTCGTGGAGGCCGCGGCCTGGCTGGCCGAGGCCACCGGGCTCGACGAGGCGATCACCGACGACGACCTGGCCCGCCAGGCCACCCGCAGCACCGACGACCTCCTGAGCGCCGCCACGGTCGAGATCCTGCTGCTCGGCGAGGACGACACCGACGGCGAGTCGGGCGACGAGGCCGGAGGGTCCACCGGTCTGTGCACGTCGGACCAGGCCAACGCCGACGGCTCCTGCCGCGACGACGCCGGGTCGGGATCGAGCTGGGGCGATCCGCACCTGGTGACCTACGACGGCCTGGCCTACGACCTCCAGGCGGTCGGCGAGTTCGTGCTCACCCGCGCCGGCGAGCTCGAGGTGCAGGTCCGCTACGGCCCGTACCGCGACTCCGACCGGGTGTCGGTCACCACCGCGGTGGGCGCGCGGATCGGCGGCGCCACGCTCACCGTCGAGCACCCCGGCGACGGGAGAGCGAGCGCGGTGGTCGTCCTCGACGGGGTGGTCCTCGACCCGGGCGCCGATGTCGGCCTCCCCGACGGGGGACGGGTGCGCCGCGGCGAGGCCGAGGTGCTGGTCGTGGCCGGCGACGGGTCCACCCTCGGCATCGACGTGCGAGCGGCGTACCTCAACGTGCGGGTGCGCCCGGCCGACGGCCTCGCGCCGAGCGGCCTGCTCGGCGACCGCGACGGCGATCGGACCAACGACCTGGCGACGCCCGACGGCCCGCTCGACACCGCCGCGCCGAGCGCCGCCGATCTCTACGGCCGGTTCGCCGACACCTGGCGGGTGGTCGACGGCGCCTCGCTCCTCCCCTACGACGACGGTGAGACCACGGCCACGTTCACCGATCGGTCGTTCCCCGCGGGCCCGGCCACGCTCGACGACGTGTCCCCTGCCCGTCGCAGCGCGGCCCGGGTGCTGTGTCGGGCCGCGGGGGTGCTGGCCGGCGACGAGCTCGGTGGGTGCGTGCTCGACGTCGCCCTCACCGGCGACGAGGACTTCGCCCGCGGCGCCGCCCGGCTGGCCGGGCCCCCCGAGGCCGACCCCCTCGCCCAGCGCCTCCGAGCCCCCGACACCTGGGTCTCGGTCCTCCCCGGCGGCTGGGCCGACGAGGTGGTCGAGGCCCCGGGCGCCCACAAGGACCCCGCGTGGGCGCTCGGGCCCCGCGACGCGAGCGGTGTGCCGATCGGGGCGGGCGACACCACGTGCGCGGCGCCGTTCGTGGTGCGCTTCACCGACGTGCTGCTCACCGATGGCCCCGGGCCCGACCTCGCGGTGTTCCAGCTGGGCGTGGGTGAGCAGGAGTACGAGGTGTGGGTCGGCGCGCCCGGTGCGTGGCGCCGGGCGGGCTACGGGGTCGGCCCGAGCGCGTTCGACCTGGCCGGCGTGTTGGCGCCGGGCGAGTCCGTCGACCACGTCCGGATCTGCGATCCGCCCATCGAGCTCGACGGACCGGAGCGGGCCGGGTCGCAGGGCCCGTCCATCGACGCGGTGGCGGTGCTCGGCACGCCCACCCCGGTCGTCGCTCGTTGACGCCCGGCCGCCGGTCCGGCGGCCGGGCGGGTCGGGTGGCAGGCTGACCGACCATGGGGATGATCACCACGCTGCGGTCCGTGTTGCGGTTCGGTCCGATCGAGACCGACCCGGTGGCTCGACGCCTGGCGGGGGCGGCCGACGTCGCCGACCTGCGCCGCATCGCCCGGCGACGGCTCCCCCGCGGGGTGTTCGACTACATCGACGGTGGCGCCGAGGACGAGCTCACCCTGGCCCGCAACTCAGCGGCGTTCCGCGACCTCGAGCTGCGGCCGCGGGTGCTGCGCGACGTGGGGCGGGTCGACCCGTCGACCACCCTGCTCGGTCGCCCCCTCCCGTTCCCGCTGGTGCTCGCCCCCACCGGGTTCACCCGCATCGCCGATCCCGCCGGCGAGCTGGCGGTGGCCGCGGCAGCGGCCCGCGCCGGGCTCCCCTACGCGTTGTCGACGCTCGGCACCCGCTCCATCGAGGAGGTGGCCCGGGCCTCGGCGGCGGCGCTCGGCGACCCCGCGGGCGCGCCCGGGCGGCTGTGGTTCCAGGTGTACGTGTGGCGCGACCGGGGACTCGTGCGCGACATGATCGAGCGGGCGGCCGCCGCGGGCTACGAGGCGCTGTGCGTCACCGTCGACACCGCGGTGCTGGGCCGACGCGAGCGCGACGTGCGCCGTGGGTTCACCCTGCCCCCCAAGATCGGACCGGGCACGCTCGTCGACGGCGCCCTGCACCCGGGGTGGACCTGGCGGTTCGTGCGGTCCGAGCCCATCGTGTTCGCCAACGTGGCCGGCCACGGCGACGTCGGCGACGGCACCGAGGCGGTGGCGTTGGCCGACTACGTCAACGGCCAGTTCGACCCCTCCCTGTCGTGGGCCGATGTCGAGTGGATGCGCAGCGTGTGGGACGGCCCGATCGTGCTCAAGGGCGTGCAGACCGTCGCCGACGCGGTGCTCGCCGCCGATGCGGGCATCGACGCGATCGCCCTGTCGAACCACGGCGGGCGCCAGCTCGACGGAGCCCCGGTGCCGGTCGAGCTGCTCCCCGACGTGGTCGACGCGGTGGGCGACCGCGTGGAGGTGGTCTGCGACGGGGGTGTGCGCCGGGGCTCCGACGTGGTGAAGGCGGTGGCGCTCGGAGCCCGGGCGACGATGGCCGGGCGGGCCTACCTCTACGGCCTGGGTGCCGGCGGCGAGCGGGGGGTCGATCACGTCATCGACCTGCTCGACGCCGGGGTCCGCCGCACCATGGCCCTGTGCGGCGCCGGCACCGTCGCCGACCTCGGCCCCGAGCTCCTCGCCCCCCGCCCCTGACCCTGACCCCCCATCCGCCCCGCCCCGTTGGCGTGGATTCCGCGCGGAATCCGCGGACGTCACCCGGGGGTGACGAGGACAGCGGTCGCCCCCCGTCACCATGAGGTGACAGGCGTGG